>CACYBK010000056.1 GCA_902772635.1 uncultured Lachnospiraceae bacterium
ATCAGTACTCTGCTCTGCGGAATTCGTTTCTTCAGTGATCAGCGGATAAGTAGCTGTCAGAGAGAAATGCTGTCTCGCCTGTCCGGTTACCGAATCGATCTCCTCGGAAACACCTGAAACAGAGATAATGTCAAAGGACTCAAATGTCCTGAATGTATTTATCACATCGGCGACTTCCGGCAGAGTGTTGACTGTAAAGTCAAGCGATATCCCGTCTGTAGCAGCGGTAAGAGACATTGTAAGAACAGACGCGGGAAGCTTCTTTTCAAGTTCGTTCAAAAAGTCCCTCATATTCTGGTTCTGATCGAGGGCGCTGTCAACGACAACCTTCAGATTCCCGGCATTTGCTTCATAAACCAAGAACTCATCATGCGCCACCTTCGCGGGTTCGAGGGAGGCGAGCTCCGCCTCGGCCTCGAGGAGCTCTGTCTGGGCGTTCATGTAACCAATGAAGGAAGTAAGGGCGAGGACTGCGCCAACGGCGATCAGACCTATCATAAGGATAAAGGCCGTGCTCGTGGAAAAGCCCTTTGACTGCGCTGCCTTCTGCTTCGTGCCATAGGTCGAAGGAAGAAGGTCGACCGGAGAAATAAGGCTTCCGAGGCATGAAATATAATTCGAAGCCGCGCCGACTGAATTTGTGAACTTCTTGACTTCATCCGTAGTTCCAAAGATTTCAACCGGGATGCCGGTCTTCTCGGAAAGGATACGCTTGAAATAAGGGAGATTCGAGCACTGCCCAAGGAGAACCACCCTCTCCACATCAATCGACTTCACTGAACGGGCGAAATCATTGACTCTCATCGCGGAGGTCACGAAGCGGTCAAGCTCCTCCTGCGCCACATCCTCACGGATAAGTTCCTCGCCGCCCCTTTCAAGCTCTGCCATCGCAACAGCGTAGCTTTCAGGTCCACGTCCCGATCCTTCAAGATAGGGAACCACGAGCTCATCACCACCGTAAGGGAAGACCCTCTGCAGGATATATTCGGAACCGTTCAGAAGCGTACATACCGTCCTTGAGGTTGAAACATCAAGGTACATGGAAAGCTTCTGAGGCTTCAGTTTCTTGAGTACCTGATAAACGGAGTTTCCGATGGTGTCTATAGCCTGGATCTTGAGCCCCAGCTTGTCAGCGACCTGGGTATAGCTCTTCAAAAGGTCATTCGGAGCTGCCTTTACCGAGATATGCCAGCCGCCTGCATCGCCGGGAACCTTACCGAGCATTACATATGAAACGGTATACTGTGACATATCCACCGGGAAATATTCGGAGGAATTCGTCTTTACGAGCTGCTCAATCTGCTGCTCCTTGACCGCGGGAAGATTGACCTCGCGGGAGGCAATACGCCCGGAAGAGATCGTGAAAACGACCTGCTTTGAGCCCGCGAGCCCGTGGGTGCGGAGCTGATCCATGAGCGCTCCGGAGAACCTCTCCACATCCATTATCATTCCGTCGCTCACGGTTTCGGAAGGATTCTGGTATGTGAAATAATCCTTGATCTCGTACTCCCTGCCGCGCTTGACCGCCCGGCAGACCTCGGTCAGCCTGTCGCCGACCTGAATGTTTATTGTCTCGTTTGCCAAGTTTTCTCCTCTCCCCCCTCGCTTGAAAACGCTTGATTTACGCTCCGGTGAGCAGTCCTATATACCAGTTTATAATAATATCGCCAAAAAGAAAAGCGATGAATATCCCGATTGAAAGATAAGGACCGAAAGAAAGCACCTTTCCGGCTTTCACAACAGCCATCCTTATTAAATGCACAATAGTCGCGACTATCGCCGCGATCATCAATGATAATAATATGTTTTTCCAGCCAAGCAGCAGCCCCGCCGCCGCCATCAGCTTGATGTCGCCCCCTCCTATGCCGCGTCCGCCGGTGATCAGGTAGACGAGAAGGAAGAAGCCCGATACCGCCGCAAAACCTATGAGGTAGAGCGGCCAGTTTCCGAGATCCGTAAAGAGTCTGACGAGACCCAAAACAAAAATAAATACATTGATCCCAAACGGGATCTCCATCGTCCGCGCGTCTATGACAGAAAGGGTAAGAAGCGCCGAAAAAAGCCCGCAGCCGAGGAAAAATTCAATTGAAAAGCCTTTTATGAAAAAGCAAAGTCCCCAGCCTGCAGCGTTAATCGCCTCAATCAAGGGATATTGAGGCGATAACTTCGCTTTGCAGTGCCGGCACCTCCCGCCCTGCATGAGCCAGGAAAAGACCGGAATCAGTTCATACCAT
>CACYBK010000057.1 GCA_902772635.1 uncultured Lachnospiraceae bacterium
ACAGGGACAATCTCACGGCGCTTTACAACAGAGTCGAGCAGATCATCGAAGCACAGAGAAAAGCGGCTGAGGAAGCCGCGGGAACGACTGAAGGAGAGCCTTCAGCTGAAGTCGATGAAGAAAAGGCTGCAGAGGCTGTGGCAGGGGCTTCGGGTACCGAAGAAACAGGAGAGTCTGAGGGGGAAGAAACCACAGACGAAAATACTTCCGAAAAAATCGAAGAAAACGGCTAAATTTATCTTCGATTAATCCGATATTATCTTTGAACATGTTAATTCTCCTCATCACAAGGATGTGTAAGGAACGATCTTCTCCATGGACGGAATGATTTATGACCAGGGGGTAACTGCCTTATGATGAGATCACTCTATTCCGGCGTAGCAGGTCTTAAGACCCATCAGACACGCATGGATGTCATCGGTAACAATATCGCAAACGTCAATACGACCGCATTCAAATCCACGGCCGTATCTTTCCAGGATATAATGTATCAGACCACATCCTCTGCTTCCGGCGCTACCGAGACTACCGGCGGAAAAAATGCGAAGCAGATCGGTCTTGGTGTTACAACAGGTGCGACAAAGATATCCATTACCTCCGGCGGTTCCGCCCAGTCTACGGGTGACGCCCTCGATATCAAGCTCACTGACGCAAATTCCACAAACTTTTTCATAGTGAACAACGGCAAGGAAAACCTCTTCACAAGGGCCGGATCCTTCTATCTTGACGGAAACGGTTCTCTTGCCATGACTACCACAGGCTACCTCGTACAGGGCTGGCAGGCAGTCGTAAATGCGGACGGTTCAAGGACTATACAGAGGGATACGGTTTCTCCGCTTCGTATCATGAGTGCAGAGAACAAGACATCAGAACCTGAGGCTACAGAGGAAGCAAACGTGACAGGTGTCATCGACCAGACGGATTCCAATATCAATTCCGAGAGCGGAAGAGCATTCACACTGTCATTCTATGACAATCTTGGTTATTCCTATACGGCAAGGTTCACAACAAAGCTGCTTGATGAGAGCCAGGGAACCTATACCGTGAAGCTCACAAACATCTATGACAGCGAGCAGAATGACATACTGGATCAGTGGATGAACGCGAACCTTAAGGCGGACTTAACAGACCCCTATAGTGAGGCATCAACGACTCCCCTCACTGAAGAAGAACAGAAAGAAATGCTCTTGGCACGTATCTTCGGAGACCCGCAGTCTGTCAAGACCGACAGTTACACGATCGGCTCTGATTATACGATGTCAGGGACGAAAATCTCCTATAAGGGATATACCGCAGATCTTCTTACGGATCTTAATTTTGATGCCGGAGCCAAAAGTGTGGTTACCTTTAAAAAGGGTGAAGGCGAAACTACGACAAAGACTCTTGAGGATATCTTCGGAATAACTAATATCGCTGGCAATGCACAATTTAAAGTGACTACAGACGGAAATCCCCCGGAGAAAACAACTGCTCCGTACGTTCTTTGGAATCCTTACAGCAAAACACTTTCCTATACCCAGAGGGATACGAACTGCGTACTTCAGTTCAATACAGCGGATGGAACTTTCAGCAATATCAAAGATGCCAATACCCAGGACGGCAATCCTTACGCCCATATGGATAAGCAGTATGCAGACGGAACAAATTCAGCGGTACTGAAACTTGAAGCACTGAGATTGATAGGACAGTATGCTACGAATGGTTACCATCAAGCTGACGGCGGCACCACCTTCAAAGACGGCCTTCGTGACATAAATATCGATTTTTCCAGGACAGAGAATTATATGAACGGTGGGAATTCCACCGTTGGCGCGGACCGCGGTATGGTCACGGATTCCACCGCAAAGGCAGGCAAGGCCCTCGGCGCACTGACAGGAGTATCCGTATCCCAGAACGGCCAGATCTACGGCTCATACGACAACGGAAACACAGTCCTTCTCGGACAGATAGCTGTAGCGCAGTTTGCAAATGCTTCAGGCCTTGAATCCCTCGGCGACAACTGCTACGGAACCACATTGAACTCCGGAGAGTTCGACGGCATAGGTGTTGATGTCACATCGGACGGCGGTTCCATGAGTACCGGACAGCTTGAAATGTCAAATGTAGACCTCGCGACCGAGTTTACTGACATGATCACGACACAGCGTGGTTTCCAGGCAAACTCCAGGATCATCACGGTGTCCGACAATATGCTTGAGGAGCTTACAAACCTTAAGAGATAAGCCTTAAGTAAAGTCTTATAAATACCAAACGGTGCTGGCAATCACTTTGTCAGCACCGTTTATCATTAAATGGTGCAATGAGATACTCACCATATTTTGTGGTAATCTTTCCTGAAAATACAAAATCTATTGCCTATTTTGCAATAAAAAGTAGACAATAAGAAGTCAATCATATAAAATACATAGATGGTTTATCGGGAAAGACGGCATTATTTGTGTTTTTTTGTGTTGATATATTCTTGAGGACGGTGATCGTTTTATGGACATAGCCTCGCTCCTTGGTCTTGGCGGCGGTATCGGCGTTGTCATGTTCGGTATTATCCAGTCTGCCGGTGCGGGAGGCATCTCATATTTCATAGATATCCCCTCGATCATCATCACCGTGGGGGGCTCTTTGATGGCGCTTGCAAGCAGCCGCAAGATGCCGGATTTGATCGGAGGATTCAAATCACTGAAGCTTGCCATAAAGGAGCCAAGCATCCCGAGTCCCCAGACTACGATACAGCAGATCATAGATATGTCAAATGTGGCCCGAAAGGAAGGACTCCTTGCTCTCGAGGGCTATACGGAAAATATCAATGATGATTTCATGAAAAAGGGCATCATGCTCGTGGTAGACGGTACTGATGCGGATCTTGTCCGCTCCATCCTTGAGACCGATCTTACAAATATGGACGATCGGCACAAGGCTGTTGCCGGTTTCTGGGATTTCTGGTCGACCATGTGCCCTGCGTGGGGAATGATAGGTACTCTGATCGGTCTGGTCATCATGCTTCAGAACATGTCAGATCCTTCATCCATCGGGCCTTCTATGGCTGTCGCCCTCATTACAACATTTTACGGCTCTTTGATCGCGAACTGGATCTGCGTTCCTACCTGCGAAAAGCTGAAGCTGAACAATTCGATAGAGATTTCCGTGAAGTCAATAATGATCGAGGGGATACTTTCAATACAGGCAGGCGAGAATCCTCATGTCATCGAAGAAAAGCTGAAGACATTCCTTGCTCCTTCGCTTCGTGCGGCGATAGGAGGGCAGGAAGGTGAAGGCGGTGGAGGCTGATGAAGAAGAAACCGGATCCGCCCAAAGCCTTTCCGTTGTGGCAGAGTACATTCTCAGACCTTATGAACCTGCTTCTCTGCTTCTTCGTTCTTCTGTTTTCGATGTCGTCGATCAATGAGGAGAAGTATCTTCAGATCGTGAATTCGCTGCAGTCTGCCTTTACTACCGTTATCTCAACCGGAGGTTCGACCGTAGTTCCCGCCAAGCTTGTTTCAAGCGGCATTACACAGCTCCCTGATTACTCAAACTACTTCGGTGATACGATGTCAAAGGGTAATGAGGGCGGACAGATAGATCCGGGCGGTTCGGACAGCAGCGGACAGCAGCAGGGTACGGTAGACACAGACGAAAAGACAGAAGAGGAGAAGGAAGCCGAGGCAAAAGCCGAGTTGGAAAAGAAGGCGCTTGAGGAAAGCGAGAGGATGGCAGAGCATATCGAGGCTCTGGCTACCGAGATGGGCATTCAGGATATGATAGAGGTCGATTTCAACGGCAACTATGTCAGGATAACGATGTCCGGGGCTCTCCTTTTTGATTCAGGCTCCGCTACACTCCGGGATCAGGCTGTTCCTATAGTTCAGAAGCTTGGCACCATACTCAACAATTATCCCAACAATCTCATAGAGGTTGAGGGACATACGGACAATGTTCCGATACATTCCCAGAGATTTGAGGACAATGACGTTCTTTCGATGTACAGGGCGCTCTATGTTTCAAATGTCTTAAGAGACAGCTCCACCATCAACCCGGGACATGTGAAGTCCTCCGGCTGTGGCGAATATGATCCCATTGCTGACAACTCGACTCCCGAGGGACGCGCGAGAAACCGTCGGGTTGAGGTCAAGGTATATAATTCATACAATTCCGGTGATATAGTTTCTGAAGGAATCTGAAGGAAAAGGAAATGAAAAAGAGTCTGCTTACTGTAGTTACATTTGCACTCTGCCTGATAAATGTCGTTCTGACAGCCATAATGGCAGTGGTAGTGGTTCCTGAGGTCAAGAAGGTAAACTCCCTTGTATCACAGGTATCAACAGCCATAGAGCTGGATCTCGAGGCCGGAAAGTCCCAAAGCGGTGCCTCGAACATTCCGATAGAGCAGCTTGCTTATTATTCCATATCCTCTATAACAGTCAGCCTGAAGGATGACGGGGATGGAAAGAACCATATCGCGAATATCAATATGGTCATGTCCATAGATACGAAGCATGAGAATTACGGAACTTACGGAGCGCCTTTCGATAATGCTTCCGACAAGAAGGGAACCTATGACGATCTGGTCAAGAGTATAGTGAACGAGGTTGTTTCCCAGTATACCGTGTCAGAGATCAAGGACAGTCCCGATACTGCCCAGGATGCTATCAGGCTGAAGCTGAACGAGAAATTCGGCGACAATTTTGTTGTCAGCATCAACTTCTCACAGGTTCTCACGCAGTAAGGAAGGTTTGTTTATATTCAGAAGGAAGCAAGACGGTTTAATAAGAGATGAGTGATGTCCTTTCACAAAGCGAAATAGACAACCTCCTCCAATCACTTTCAAATGGCGATGTAGACATAGAGGAGATGAAAAAGTCCTCCGAGAATGTCGTGAAGGACTATGATTTCGCGCGTCCTTCCAAATTTTCGAAGGAACACTTAAGGACTCTTGAGATCATATTCGAGCATTACGGACGGCTTCTCTCAACGACACTGCCCATCTACCTTCGGAAGAATATCCAGGTTGAGGTGATGAATTCTGAGGCCGTCACTTATATGGAATTTACGAACGCGCTGTCAAACCCGGTTCTTCTCGGAGTAGTGGATTTCTCGCCGCTTCAGGGCTCCATTATCCTTGAGATGGCTTCAAAGCTCGGCTTTGCTTTTGTTGACAGGATGCTTGGCGGAGAGGGGAATCCCCTTGAAAAGACCAGGGATTTCACCGAGATCGAGCTTCTTATCATAGAGCGTATAATGAACAGCGCGGTGGAACTCCTCAGAGAGCCTTGGGAGAACGTTCTTGATGTCTATCCCAGGATGGAGAGGATAGAGACGAATTCGCAGTTTGCCCAGATCATCTCGCCCTCCGAGATGATCGCAATAGTTACATTGAATATCAAGATGGGCGAGATAGAGGGACTTATGAATATCTGCCTTCCTTATCTTACCCTTGAGCCTGTCATGGACAAGCTGAATACCAAATTCTGGTATTCCAATATGCAGGAAAAGACTGATGAGAACTACAGTGATGATATAGAGGTTCTGATCAGGAGAGCGGAGATTCCCGTCACTGCAGTGCTGGGAAACAGCTCCATAAACGTTTCCGATTTTGCTGCTCTTCAGGTGGGCGATATCATCAGACTTGATACAAAGGTTGATGATGAGCTTTCCGTTTTTGTCGGAAACCTGAAGAAGTTCACGGCGCTTCCCGGAGAGTTTGGAAAGGACTATGCCGTGCGCGTTACATCCATAATCAGGGAGGAAGAAGATGAGTGATACAACACTCTCACAGGAAGAAATAAACGCCCTGATAGCCGGCGGAATACCCGACAGCCCCCCGGCATCTTCGGCCGTCTCCGGTGACTCGCCGCTTACGGGCGAGGAGATCGATACGATCGGCGAGATCGCGAACATCTCCATGGGCTCCGCCGCGACAGCGTTGTTTTCTCTTGTAAACAGAAAAGTTGAGATTTCGACTCCTGTGGTTTCGATAGCCAATTGGGATGAGATTATCTCTCTATATGAAAAGCCCTGTGTTCTTATCAAGATCTCATATACAAGAGGTATCGATGGTTCAAATGTCCTCATACTGAAGGAGGACGATGTAAAGATCATCACCAATCTGATGATGGGCGGGGACGGCACCAATGTGGATGATGAACTCGGAGAGATCCATCTCTCGGCTATCTCCGAGGCCATGAACCAGATGATGGGCTCCTCGGCGACCTCATTATCCTCGATGTTGAACAAGACCGTTGATATCACGCCTCCTGTTTCAGACCTCATAGATCTTCAGGATACCGGGAGTATCGACGGGATAGGAGAGTTCATAAAGGGCGACTTCGTAAAGATCCAGTTCCGTCTTCTGGTGGGCGAGCTAGTTGATTCCATAATGATGCAGCTCTATCCCATAGCGCTTGTGAAGGATATGGTCTCCCAGATCAGATCCAACATGGAGACGGATTCGAATTCCACAGTTGATGATGCAGCCTTCGGAGAAACACCTAATGATGCTCCTCAAAGCGCACCTGCACCTGCGCCGGCACCGCCGCCTCCGCAGCCTGCTCCTGCGGCACCGCCTCCGCAGCCAATGCCACAGCCGATGCCGCCTCAGGGGATGGAGTATCAGTACCAGCAGCCGATGCCCATGTATCAGCCGCAGCAGCCCCCGGTCAATGTTCAGGCAGCACAGTTTACATCCTTTGCAGGGGCATTTCCGCCGACATATTCCTCCGAAAACATCGACATTATCATGGATGTTCCGCTGGAGGTTACCGTAGAGCTTGGAAGGACGCACAAATCCATAAAGGATATCCTGGAATTCACTCCGGGCACTATCATAGAGTTGAACAAGATAGCCGGTGAGCCGATAGATGTCCTTGTCAATGGAAAATACGTAGCAAAAGGCGAGGTAGTGGTGATCGAAGAGTCCTTCGGAATACGTATCACAGAGATTGTCAAGTAATGCTTGCGTGATTTGTCTTAAAATTGTATTATATAGTCTGTCTTTATTTTTCGTAAAGGAGATGAAACGATGGCAAAAAACATACTGATCTGCGATGACGCTGCATTCATGAGGATGATGATCAAGGATATCCTTACGAAGAACGGCTACAATGTTGTCGGAGAAGCCGAGAACGGACAGAAGGCTATCGACGCGTATTCGGAGTACAACCCCGATCTTGTTCTTATGGACATTACAATGCCGGAGCTTGATGGTATCGGCGCACTCAAGGGGATCAAGGCGAAGGATGCCAATGCAAATGTTATCATGTGCTCGGCAATGGGTCAGCAGGCGATGGTTATTGAGGCTATACAGTCAGGTGCCCGCGATTTCATAGTGAAGCCCTTCCAGGCTGAAAGGGTTCTTGAGGCCGTCAAGAAGGTTATAGGCTGAAAGAACTCCTGTTATGGCTCTTCTCCTTACCCAGGGACGGTTTGAGGGTATCTTTCAGCTCATAGTAGTCCTGATAATCTTCGTGGTCGTGCTTGTTCTTACATATTACACGACCAAGTGGATAGCCGGCTATCAGAAAAAGCATGGCAACGGGAAGAATTTCAGGATCGTCGAGAGCGCGAAGATAGCGACGAACAAATATATTGAGATCGTCGAAGCCGGGAAGGATCATTACTTCGTAATAGCCATAGGTAAGGATGAGGTGACCTTCATAGGCGAACTGCCGAAGGAGGATGTCTTTTTGGAGGAAGAGGGGATCAACGCTCAGAACGGATTTATGGCTTCAGCCAAGTCATCCGCGAGGTTTTCCGAGCTTCTTTCCTCGTTCAAAAAGCGAAAGTAATCTTACATGAAAAAGACAACTTCAAAAATCATATGTGCCGTCAGTCTATCATTGGCGGCTTTTTTCTTAGCTGTTTCTCTGGTTTTGATCCTTCCCGGAAGGGCATTTGCGACTACAGTAGGAGACGCCCAGCAAAATGACGTGACTGTTCCAAATGCCGGGAATGACAATGCCGGATACGGAGAAGCAGATCAGGGTCAGAACAATATCCCGCCCTACGGCAGGAATGACAACAATACAAATCCATATTACACGGACTACGGCTCGACACAATATGCTCCGAACGCATCCAATTCCACTACGAGTACCGGAGGCTTTTCCCTGACCTTTGATGGTCAGAATGCATCACTTTCCGCTACGGTAAGGATGTTCCTGGTACTTACGGTTCTTGCTATTGCGCCGGCTCTCCTTGTGATGCTCACCTCATTTACAAGGATCATTGTCGTGCTCCACTTTATCCGTGCAGCCCTCCAGACGCAGACCGCACCTCCGAACCAGGTCATGGCCGGTCTGGCTTTATTTTTGACTTTGTTTATAATGTGGCCGACACTGGTCTCTATAAATAATAATGCCCTGGCGCCCCTTGACCGTGGGGAGATCACATATGAGCAGGCAGTAACCGAGGCGCAGAGACCGCTTCGGCAGTTCATGTACGGGCAGACGCAGACGAAGGACCTCAATTTCTTCTGCGATATAGCAAATGTGACCTATACCGATTATGATGATGTTCCTTTCATCGTCCTCGTGCCGTCTTTCATACTTTCCGAGCTTCGGACAGCCTTCATAATAGGCTTCCTCATCTATATACCCTTCATAGTGATAGATATGGTCGTTGCATCGGTGCTGATGTCCATGGGTATGATGATGCTCCCGCCGACCACGATATCGATGCCGTTCAAGATACTTCTTTTTATCATGGCTGACGGCTGGAACCTTGTTATTGGAAGTCTCATAAAGACCTTTTATTAGTAATACGGAGGTAATGATAAATGACTGAAGGTCAGGTACTTGACGTAATGCGTGATGGTTTTTACAACATCATCATCTGTTCAGCGCCTATGCTCCTTATATCTCTTGTGGTCGGTCTTGTGATCTCCATATTTCAGACCGTCACCTCCATACAGGAGCAGACGCTTACCTTTGTTCCGAAGATATTGTCTATTTTTATCGCGCTCCTTGTATTCGGTTCCTTCATCATGAACACGCTGATCAACTATGTCGCGAATACCTGGTCAAATTTTTCCCAGTTCATAAGACCGGTTTCTTCATGAAATGGTACAGACGACCTTTTCACTTGCGTCATTTGAATACTTCCTTCTCATCTTCATCAGGATAGCGTCCTTCACCTTTGCTGCCCCTTTTTTTTCCACAAGAGGTTTCCCGGTGAGGACGAGGATAGGCTTTTCCGCCGTGCTCGCCATCCTTGTGGCAAATTCCATCTCACCTGTGGAGATGCCTTATGTTTCAGCGATCGGCTACAGCGTGCTGGTTGTGAAGGAGATAATATGCGGAGTGCTGATAGGCTTTGTCTGCAATATCTGCATGTCCATAATCACCTTTTCCGGCAGTCTTATAGACATGAATATAGGCCTTTCGATGGTGTCGGAATTCGATCCCACCATGAACACGCAGATGACGGTCTCGGGACAGTTTTATTATTATTTCATGCTGCTTCTGATGCTTGCCTCGAACCTGCACAAATACATTCTTTCGGCCTTCATCGATTCATTCACGATGATACCCCTCGGGGGAGCTGATTTTGAATGGGACAATATAGTGACGGTCCTTATCATATATCTCTCGGACTATATCCAGCTCGGCTTCCGGATAATGCTTCCTATCTTTGCCTGCATGCTGGTCGCGAATGTAGTTCTTGGTGTAATGGCAAAGGTTGCGCCGCAGATGAACATGTTTTCCGTCGGCGTTCAGATAAAGATATTGATAGGCTTTGCGGCAATGTTCCTTACGGTATTTCTCTTCCCCGAGGTGGTTTCAATGATCTCGGATGAGATAAAGAGACTGCTTCCGGGAATTATGGAGTCGATGTACTGATGAAGGCTTTGTCTAAAAGACATGAAAAAAATGATACGGCTTTCTTTATGATCTATAAAAAAGACCTCCTGCTTCCCCTGGATCTCCAGTTCTTCGGGGACGGACCCGGCGGTGAAAAAACTGAAGAGCCCACCAGTAAGAGGCTTTCTGATACCAGAAAGAAGGGGCAGGTTGCAAAATCGCAGGAGCTTGCCCATTCCTTCGAGCTCCTCGCGCTCTTCATTATGCTCCGTATATTTGGAAGTCTGACGCGGGACCGGCTTATGAATATAATAAGCTTCTCCTACGGAACCACTATAAATGAGGTAGTCGCTTCAAGCAGAAGTGGGATCACTGTGCTCACGGCAAGCCAGGTATTCAACCAGGGGATAATTACAGTGCTTCTTGCCGCGCTTCCCTTTATGTTGGGCGGCTTCCTGGTGGCCTTTTTTGGCAATGCGCTTCAGTTCAAGTTCAAGATCACGACAGAGCCATTGAAGCCCAGTCTTTCGAAGTTCAATCCGATAAACGGCTTTAAGAGGATGTTTTCAAAGCAGCAGCTTTTCAACCTTCTGCTTTCGATAGTGAAGGTAGCCGTGATCTTTGTCATAACCTACTCCTTTCTTGTGGGGAGGTTGAACGAGCTCTTTATTCTATATGAGATCGACATGAGACAGGCTGTAGCGCTTGTCGTTGATATGGTCATAGATCTTGGGATCAGGATCAGCATAGTTTATATCCTGTTAGGCTTCGTGGACTTTATCTTTCAAAGATGGAAGTTCAAGCAGGATGTAAAGATGACGAAGCAGGAGGTCAAGGACGAGTACAAGGATCAGGAAGGAGATCCTGCGGTAAAGGGAAAGCAGAAGCAGAGGATGCGCGAGGCATCCATGCGAAGGATGATGAAAGCGGTTCCTACTGCCGATGTAGTCATCACCAACCCTACGCATATTGCGGTCGCAATAAAATATGACGCAAAGGTAGCTCCGGCTCCTCTCCTTGTGGCAAAGGGCGAGGAGTACCTTGCAGCAAAGATAAAGGATACCGCAAAGGAAGCCGGAGTCACCATAGTTGAAAACAAGCCCCTGGCAAGAGCTATTTATACCACTGTGGATATCGATCAGGAAATTCCGCCCGAGCTTTATCAGGCTGTGGCGGAAATCCTTGCTATGATTTATACTAAAAGAGGACAGTGATGTCAGTTGGTATTTCGAAAAAGTTGAAGAGGAGCGATAGAAGATAATGGCGCGCTTGAAAGGCATAAAAATAGCCGATTTTGGTGTGGCGATCTATCTTCTTGCCGCAATAATGTTCTTCATTGTGCCGATCCCATCCTTTGTTCTCGACATCATGCTGGCCTTCAATATCTCCGTGGCTCTGGTCGTGCTTTTTAACTGTCTGTTCGTACGGGAAGTGCTCGCTATGTCATTCTTCCCGACATTGCTTTTGTTCACGACGATATTCAGGATCTCACTGAACGTCTCATCAACAAGGCTTATTCTTTCAACCGGAAATCCCGGGAACGTAGTTGAGGCCTTCGGAGAATTCATGGGTGGTGGAGACCTTGTAATAGGAATAATAGTCTTTGTCATCCTCCTCATAATCCAGTTCATAGTCATAAACAAAGGTACCGAGCGTATCTCAGAGGTTACCGCGAGATTCACCCTCGACGCTATGCCCGGAAAGCAGATGGCTATCGACGCTGACCTAAATACCGGAGCCATAACGGATGAACAGGCGAGAGAGCGACGAGACAAGCTCCAGCAGGAGTCCATGTTCTTCGGTTCAATGGACGGTGCTACAAAGTATGTAAAGGGTGATGCCACAGCCGGTCTCATCATTACCGTAATAAACCTGGTCGGCGGCCTTATAATGGGAGTCGCGAGACAGGGGATGGACATTAACGATGCCATAAACCGCTATACCATCCTTACCATAGGTGACGGGCTTTCCTCCTCCATTCCATCGCTCCTTATATCTCTGGCGACAGGTATACTTGTCACGAAGGGGTCACAGGAGGCCGACTTCTCGAACACCATCGTAAAGCAGCTCTTCGGGATCCCGAAGGTGCTCTTGCTGGTGGGGGGGTCACTCATGTTCCTTGGTATAGCCACTCCGCTCAACACATTTTTGTTCCTGCTCATGGGAGGAGCCTTCATAGTTTCGGGCGTTGTGATGCAGCGCTCGATCGGGAAACAGGAGGCGGAAGCTGATGTTACGGAGGATGAAGAAGAGGCCGAGGAGATCAGAAAGCCGGAAAACGTGGTCTCACTTTTGAATGTAGATCCTATAGAGCTTGAATTTGGATACGGTATAATCCCGCTTGCCGATGTGAATCAGGGCGGTGACCTTCTGGACAGGGTCGTGATGATAAGGCGCCAGATCGCGCTTGAGCTTGGTACCGTTGTGCCGATAATAAGGCTCCGCGACAATATCCAGCTAAACCCCAACCAGTATATTATCAAGATAAAGGGAATAAAGGTCGCAGAAGGCGAGATACTGTTTGATCATTATATGGCAATGAATCCGGGCTATGTTGCGGAAGAGATAACAGGTATCCCGACGCAGGAGCCCTCCTTCCATCTTCCTGCCCTCTGGATCACGGAGGGCCAGAGGGAGAGGGCGGAATCTCTCGGTTATACGGTGGTCGATCCTCCGTCCATCATCGCAACTCACCTTACGGAAGTGATAAGGCAGCACATAGCGGAATTCCTCACCCGCCAGGATGTCCAGAATCTTGTGGACAATCTGAAGAATACGAACCCTGTCCTTGTGGATGAGCTCATTCCCTCGCAGCTCAATCTCGGGGAGGTTCAGAGAGTGCTTCAGAACCTTCTTGCCGAAGGCATTTCCATAAGGGATCTCCTTTCGATCTTTGAGATACTTGCCGATAAGTCTGTTTCCACGAGAGATACCGATGTCCTCACGGAATATGTCAGACAGGGTCTGAAGAGGGCTGTGTCCCAGAAGTTCTTTGATGAAACGGATCAGAACGAGGTGGTACTCCTGTCGCAAAAGGTGGAGCAGGAGATAATGGCTGCCGTTAAGCATACGGAGCAGGGAACTTATTTCTCTCTCGATCCCGAGAGGATAAGGCAGATCATGGATGACGCGCAGAAAAAGCTTTCGGTCCTTGAGGAACGGGAAAAGCCGCCCATCGTTGTATGCCAGCCCATAGTCAGGATGTATTTCAAAAAGCTATGCGAGGATTATCTTCCGGATGTCATCGTTATTTCGTATAATGAGATAGATAATAACATCAATATTACCGCTGTCGGAACTATAGGTGAAGAAAGCTAATGACGATCAAAAAGTATCAGGGAAAAACAAAGGAAGAGGCCATAGATCTTGCCAAGGCTGAGCTGGGTCCGCGTGCAGTCATAATGAATGTAAAGGAGGTTCATCCCAGCGGCTTCCTTGGCGTTTTCAGAAAGAGTACATACGAGGTCACCGCCGCTATAGAGGATGAATTTGCTCCTGCTGATAGGGAAGTCTTCAGAGGAAGGGATGAAGTAGTGGACGCACTGAGGGATGCTGTGCTCGAATCCTCTCCTAAAGGCGCGGATGAAGGAGGCAAAGCTTCGGAAGCGAACCCTGAAAACACAAATGACGAAAAGAAGGAAGACAAGTTCGTTTACGAGGAGATAAAGCCCCGAAGCTCTTTTGATGCTGTTGCGGGCGACACACTTCATACAAAGACTTCGAGCGCCGGCACATATGAAAGGACAAAGAAGGCTTCAAGGATGCCTTCCGAAAAGCCTTTGGAGAGACCTCTTGAAAAGCCTGTGGATACGCCTTCGACTTCGTCTCCCGCCGGGAAAAAGAAGGAGGTTTCGATCGGTGACTTAAAGAGTGTTTTCAAGGAAGTCAATAAAGTCATCGAGACCGCACCGCATCTTACTCTTTCCGAGGGAGCAAAAAATGACAGGAAGAGTACTGTCATAAAGGGTGATGAGATTGTTGGGGCTTCTTTGAAGAGCGGCTCGGGAACGGAAAAAAAGACAGGGGAAAGGCCGTCAATGGCCGCACCGCAAAGCAGTCCTGCGCTTGAGAGATATGCAAAGGAAAAGCCGCTGCCTGAAAAACAGGTTGAAAAGAAGCTGACTTCAGGTGACAGGCCCTCCGGGCAGAAGAATGCCGCTCTTATCCGAATGCTCTACAATATGCTCATGGAGCAGGAGGTTGATGAGAGATATGTGAACCGGATCATTGATGAGATGGGAGATGTCATATTCAAGGAAAACAGCCTTGATTATCTTCTTTTCAATGTTTATCAGAAGATAGTGCTTTTGCTCGGCACACCCCATACCGTAAAGCTTTCGGAGAACAGACCGCATGTCGCCTTTTTTGTGGGTCCGACAGGCGTTGGAAAGACTACGACCATTGCGAAGATAGCCTCTGAATTCAAGGTGAGGAAGAGGCAGAAGGTCTCGCTCATCACCGCTGACAATTACAGGATCGCTGCGGTCAGGCAGCTGAAGGTCTATGCCGATATATTGAAGGTTCCGCTTTCCGTTGTGATGACACCTGAGGATGTGATGCCGGCGATTGAAAATTACGCTGATTCGGATCTCATACTTGTTGATACATATGGCTTTTCCCACAGGAATGATGAGCAAAGGGAAAACCTTAAGGGGCTTATCAATGCGGTAGCTCCTGAAGTTTCAAAGCAGGTGTTTCTTGTGCTTTCCGCAACGACAAAGTACACTGATCTGAAGGAGATAATAGACATATATAAGGGATTGACTGATTTTGATCTTATCTTCACAAAGCTTGATGAAACAAGAGCCTATGGTAATATCCTGAATTCAAAGCTTTATTCGGGGAAGAGTCTTTCCTACGTGACTACAGGGCAGGGCGTTCCGGATGACATTGAAGAGATAGACATGCAGAAGCTTACCATGAAGCTTTTGAAGGGTGATGATGATGGATCAGGCCGAACGACTTAGAAATCTGGTAAAACAGGCAGATCAGGCCGAACGGTTTGGGAATGTGATAAAACAGGCCGATCAGCATTATGTCGGAACAGCCTCTGTTTTTACTGTGACAAGCGGAAAAGGGGGAGTCGGAAAATCAAATACGGCTGTCAACCTTGCGGTCTGGTTTAGGAAGGCGGGGAAGAGGGTCATTATCTTTGATGCCGATTTTGGGCTGGCTAATGTAGAGATAATGTTTGGTACAGTTCCGAAATACAATCTTTCCGACTTCATCTACAGGGGGCTTGATTTAAGAGAGATAGTCACTGAGGGGCCGATGGGTATTGGCTTTATATCCGGAGGGAGCGGAATAGTGGGTCTTAATGATCTGGCTCCCACACAGATCAGGAGGCTGGTCTCGGCGCTTTCGGAGCTCAATGATATGACTGATATCCTGATCATTGATACAGGCGCGGGAGTATCCAATCAGGTTCTTTCCTTTGTGCTTGAAAGTCCCGAGGTTATACTTCTTGTAACACCTGATCCACCTTCTATAACCGACTCATACTCTCTTGTGAAGGCGCTTTATCGGAATCCGAGGTTTTCTGATGAAAGGACGACTCTTCGGCTCCTTGCCAACAGAGTTTCCTCTGAAAATGAGGGAAGGGCGCTGTATGACAGGCTTTCCTCAATCGTCTCAAAGTTCCTTGATGGAAAGATGTCCTATCTTGGCTTTGTTCCGGATGACAGTGCACTTGAACGCGCCGTGAGATCCCAGGATGTCGTTTCTATGACGGCTCCAAATGCAGCATCATCAAGAGCATTTGAAAGAGCTGCGTCTGCTCTTCTCGGGAACGAATCAAGGCAGGAGAAAAAAATTTTTTCTTTGAGCGGTCTTTTCAGAAACATTTTCAACACGGGAAAGCAATAATGAGTTATAATCATATCGTTTAGCGTGTTTTTTTATTTTGATGGAGAAGTCGGTTGACAAATGAAGTGAGCGTACGGGAGTTGCTTCCCGGAACGCGGACGGAGATCAGAATACTACAGCTCGTCATGAGGGCAAAGGAAACAGGCGAGGAAGTCGAAGCCTATCCTAGCAGTATTTTTGATACTCTTCCCGACGATACCATAGAGTTGAACTGTCCCACGAAGGAGCAAAAACTCATTCTTCTTCGCCTGGATCTTCGGTATGAACTGGTTTTTACCACGGAGAAAGGACTTATAAGGGCGACAGGTGTCTTTACCGAGAGATACAAGAAGGACAATTTTTTCATAATGAAGTTTAAGCCGACCGGGCCCCTTGAGAAGTTTCAGCGAAGGGAGTTCTACAGGCTTGACTGCTATATACCGCTTACTTATGTGACCCTTCCTCCGGAGGCGGACGGAATAGAAAAGATGAGCGAGATACGGGGGCTCCTTCAGAAACAGCGGGAGGAAAGGATTCCGAGCGTAATGGGTAAGGGAACCATCCTCGACATATCGGGTGGAGGAATCAGGTTCATTACATCAAATGACCTGAAGGATGTTACATTCCTTCTCCTTGAGTTTCCTATCCAGGGAAAGAACGGACGGGAGCAGATAGAGGTCATAGGAAAGGTGAGGGGTTCACTGCCTGTTGACAAAAACGGAAACAGTGCTTACAGGATACAGATCCTCTTCAAGGATTCAAAGGCGCAGGAGAGGATAGTTCATTATATTTTTGAGGAAGAGCGCCGGATCAGACAGAAAGAGCGTGGTCAGCAATGAATGATATTCTCGTTGTAGATGACTCTGCACTCATGAGAAGACTTATCTGTGATATAATAGGCTCCGTTCAGGGATTTCGGGCGCCTGACAGTGCTTTTGACGCGAAGAGCGCCATGACGCACATCAGGTCACACTCGTATTCCTGCATCTGTTATAATGTCTGCATGGCCGCAGATCGGGTCGGCAAGGATATTTTTACTTTGATGCGGGAAGAGGGGGTCAGGATCCCTGTTATAGGGATGTGCTATCCTACAGAGCTTGAAAAGGCGAGGTCTGTTAGGGGACCGGTCACTGTCGTCGTTCATCCATACAGGATGTCATCGAACGATACAGACGCTTTTGCGAAGGATCTGGCAGACGCTCTTATGAAGTATGCATCTGCTCCGGCTGCGGAATCTGCATCGGAGAGAGGCGAAAGGGCTTCAAAGGAGAATCTGTCGTATCATCCAAGGGGGATTGTTGTTCCAAGCGGTGGACAGATACCGGTTTCAAAGCGGGGAGAGATCAGAAACAATTACAGGGGAAGGTTTGCCAAGTATCCTTTTCAGCTTGTGGCTATCGCCTCATCTACGGGAGGACCGCAGGCTCTCCACAACCTTATCCCCATGATTCCGAAGGGGTTCCCCGTTCCTATTGTGATCGTCCAGCATATGCCCAAGGGGTTTACTGATTCGCTTGCAAAACGGATCACGGATTATTCCCAGATCCTTATGAAGGAAGCTGAAGACGGAGAAGAGCTGAAGGCAGCCACTGCTTACATTGCTCCCGGCGGACGTCACTTCGAGGTTTACGAGGAGGCGGGAATACTCAGGGCCCGGGTTTATGACGGACCGCCTGTCAACAATCTGCGTCCCTGTGCGGATGTGATGTATGAGTCTCTCAAATACATCTCAGTGCCGGACATACTCTGTGCAGTGCTTACAGGAATGGGAGCTGACGGGACTGAGGGCATCAAGTCACTTCGTAAGGAAAAGCATCTCTATGTCATAACGCAGGACCAGAGTACCTGCGTGGTATATGGAATGCCGAAGGCTGCATATACTGCCGGCCTTTCGGATGAACAGCAGCCAATAGGTAGTATTGCAAATTCAATAGCCAGAAAGTTGGGGGTCTAAGAGATGGATGTAAGTCAGTACCTTGATATTTTTATCGATGAGACAAATGAACACATTCAGAGTCTTTCGGACAATATCATGGTCCTCGAAAAGGAGCCTGAAAACAAGGACACTATCAATGAAATTTTCCGTGCTGCCCACTCATTAAAGGGTATGGCAGGAACGATGGGCTTCAAGCGTATGCAGCGCCTTACCCATGATATGGAAAATGTCTTTTCTGAGGTCAGGAATGATACCATAAAGATCGATTCGGGAATGATCGATACGCTCTTTCAATGCCTCGATGCGATCGAAAATTATCTTGCCTCCGTAAAGGCGACCTCCGATGAAGGTACCGAAGACAATGAGTACATCATAGAAAAGCTCAACAGCTATCTTCCCGGTGCCGACAAGGGAAAGAAGGAGGCTTCAGCGCCCGCTGATGAAGCGAAGGACAATGAGGCTTCGGCTCCCGCAGAAGAATCTGAAGAGGAAGGGAACAGGGCTTATCTTGAAATGAGCCTGGATGATGCTACGAAGGATGCGATAGCCGATGCGGCTTTAAATTCAAAGATATACGGCTTTACCATTTCCATACAGAAGGACTGCCTCCTGAAAGCGGCCCGTGCATTTCTCGTATTCAAGGCTGTTGAGGATTTCGGAGAGATACTTGCATACAACCCTTCTTCTCAGGATATCGAGGATGAGAAGTTCGATCTTGATTTCTCGATCATTATTTCCACAAAAGAGGATATCACGAAGGTCAAGGCGGCAATTGAGAGTGTTTCCGAAATAGAAAAGGCTGTCTATGGAGAACTTCCCGCATCAATGTATTCAAAGGATGATGCCGCTGACAGAGCTTCCGACGATATGGATGAGGCTGATGAAAAACAGGATGATGACGCTTCGGCTTCCTCAGGTGCTGTCCCTGCTGCAAGGCAGACGCCTTCAGAAGCCGCTCAGCAGAAGTCGAGTGCTCCGGCTCAGAAGAAGAGTGCAGGAAAACCCGTTACCGCAAGGACTGTCAGGGTGGATATAGAAAAACTCGACGCCCTTATGAATCAGGTTTCCGAGCTCATCATCGCAAAGAACTCCCTTGTTTCGATCAGCGATTCCGGCTCTGTCACATCAACTGAGGGACAGCAGCTTCATGAGCAGATAGAATATCTTGAAAGGATAACGACTACCCTTCATGAGTCGGTAATGAAGGTTAGGATGGTTCCTATTGAGAGCACTGTCAACAAGTTCCCTCGTATGATCAGGGATCTTTCCAGAAAGCTCAACAAGCCGATGGACCTTACGATGACCGGTGAGGATACAGAACTTGACCGGACCGTTGTGGATCAGATCGGTGACCCGCTCCAGCATCTTCTCAGGAATTCTGCGGATCATGGTATTGAGGACCCGGATGTCCGTGAGAAGGCCGGAAAACCGAGGCAGGGAACTATCTTCCTGAATGCGTTCCAGGAGGGCAATAATGTCATTATCCAGGTTGGAGATGATGGCGGCGGTATCGATACAGAGGCCGTCAAGGCAAAGGCTATAAGCAAGGGGCTTGTTTCCGAAGAGGATGCTGAGAAGCTTTCACAGAAGGAGATCATAGATTTTCTCTTCAATCCCGGATTTTCAATGTCAAAGACCATTACTGACATATCCGGAAGGGGCGTGGGACTTGATGTCGTAAAGTCAAATGTTGAAGCACTTGGCGGTGATGTAAGCGTTAAGAGTACTCTTGGTCAGGGATCGACCTTTACTGTAAGACTTCCGCTCACGCTTGCGATCATTCAGGCTCTCATGGTCGAGATAGCTGATGAAAAATATGCGATTGCTCTCGCAAGCATCTCAAATATTGAGAGTATATCAGTGAAAGATATCAAGTATGTCGAGGCGAACGAGGTCATCCATCTTCGCGGCCGGGTCATCCCTCTTATCAGGATGAGGAATCTTCTTGATTGTCCGGAAAAAGAGGATGAGGAGGACTTGACCGTTGTCATAGTTTCAAAGGGTGACAATCTTGCCGGTCTGATCGTTGACAATCTCATAGGTCAGCAGGAAATCGTTATCAAGTCAATAGGAAAGGTCATCGATTCCAACAAGATCATTTCCGGTGCGACGATCCTGGGAGATGGTGAGGTCGCAATGATCCTTGATATAAACGCACTCATGTAAAAGCCTTTGAAGGAGAAAAAGTCTTATGAGCGAGTACCAAATCGAAACTCTTGAAGAAGAGAAGCAGCAGTACATTGTCGTTAAGCTGGGAGATGAACAGTACGGACTTGACATCTCTTACATTGACAATATAGTGGTAATGCAAAAAATTACCCGTGTCCCGAAGGCTCCCGAGTATTACGCAGGTGTCATCAATCTCCGAGGTGAGGTCGTTCCCGTTATGAGCGCTCACAGAAAGATGGGACTTGGGGACGATACCATTACAAAAGCTACCAGGATCATTATCTTGAAGCTTGAAGTGCAGGGACTCGTTGGGATCCTCGTTGATGAGGTCCGCGAGGTTGTGACGCTTGGTGAATCGGAGATAGACCGGAGCGCGCAGAACAAGAAGAACCAATCTACCTTTATTAACGGTATAGGCAAGAATGGTGAAGATCTGATCTCGCTGTTTGACATTACAGCGTTGATAGATCAGGTGGACTGACCGATCAGTCCTGAAAGGAAATTACCCATATGTCAGAAATGAGTTTTGATGAAATCAACGAGAAGTATTTTGATGTCCTGAAGGAGATCGGAAACATTGGGGCCGGTAATGCGACTACTGCCATAGCAAACATGCTGAACCTTCGAATGGATATGAGCGTTCCGAATGTCGAGCTGATGGAGGTTGAGAGCATCGGAACTGCCATAGGATCCGAGGAGCAGATAGTTGTAGGGATAATGCTTGGCGTAGAGACGGATATCAACGGCTCCATGATGTATCTTATGGATATACCCAGTGCCCATCATCTTGTAAACAGGCTGATGATGAGAGATCCTGAGTACAATGAGGATTTTGACGAGATGGATCTTTCGGCTCTTAAGGAGATAGGGAATATCATATCAAGCGCTTATCTTTCGGCGCTTTCGGGGTTGACAAAGCTTACGATCACGCCTACTGTCCCCTATATTTCAATTGATATGGCTGCGGCTATCCTTTCGGTTCCGGCCATACAGTTTGGAATGGTAGGTGACAAGGCACTTTTAATAAACACCAAGATCGGCGATGACATGGGGATCAACGGTTATTTTATTCTCATGCCTGAAGGCGATTCATATGAGAAGATACTGGTATCGCTTGGACTGCCTGTATGAACAGGGGAGTTAGCAAATGGGACAGATGATAAAGGTCGGAATGGCGGATCTCAAGGTGTGTAAGGCGCCTGACAATCTCACCACGATCGGACTCGGAAGCTGTATAGGAATTGCGCTCTATGATCCTTCTACAAAGATCACAGGGCTTGCTCATATTATGCTTCCTGACAGTACCGCCATCAGAAACAATTCACATATCGCAAAGTTCGCGGATACGGGAATCCAGAAGCTTTTCGACGACATGATAAAGGCCGGAGCAAACAAGGCACGCATCGTCGCGAAGATCGCCGGTGGTGCAAAGATGTTTGAGCTTGCCGGCGGAAATGCGACAGCTATCAATGTTGGTGAACGAAATGCCATAGCCTCAAAGGCAAAGCTTAAGCAGCTTGGGATTAAGCTTCTTGCTGAGGACACAGGACTGAATTACGGTCGTACTGTGGAGATATACAGTGAGGATGGCTCCTTCCTCATCAAGTCTGTTGGAAAGCCTGAAAAGAAGATCTGAAATTGGCTAAGGAAAAAGATCCGAAGGACAAAAACAAAGATAAGCCCGTAAATACAAGAACTCTTCCTGCCATTATCGTTCTTTCGGCGGCTCTTATATCCTGCGCATTTTCACTTCTGCAGGGGGTCGAGTTCCGGGTCTTTGTTGCAAGACTGTTCTTTTCAGTTGTAATCTTCGGAATCATAGGTCTTATAGTCAGAGTCATTCTTGACAGATATTTCTTCAACCGAAACTCAAAAGAAGAGGAAGAAACTGACGGGAAGGATGAAGACGAAGGGGAAGATCAGCCTTCGGAAGAAGGCAGTGATGAGAATAATGAAGAAAGCTGAGATAATCTTTCAATGATTTTTTCGGTGGGTAAAGCATGAAAGCTGTTGACAGGGATAAGCTTTGGGCCTCTTACAAAAAGAATAAAACCCCTGAGCTTCGTGAGCAGATCATAATAGAATATGCTCCGCTCGTGAAGACTGTTGCGGGACGGCTTTTCATGTATCTCGGAAGCAATGTGGAATTTGATGATCTCGTGGGTTATGGAGTATTCGGGCTCATTGATGCGATAGACAAATATGACTGCGAAAAGGATGTGAAGTTTGAGACCTATGCCTCGCTTCGAATAAAGGGTGCGATCCTTGATCAGATCAGGAAGATGGACTGGATCCCCCGCACCATCAGGCAGAAGCAGAGGAAGATCGATGAGGCCATACGTGCGATAGAGCTTCGCACCGGAAAGAACGCATCAGATGATGAGGTGGCTGCGGAACTCGGGATTTCTGATGACGAATTCACAAGCTGGCAGTCACAGCTCAAGGTCACAAGTCTGGTTTCACTGAACGAGTTCATGGAACAGGGCAATGAACCGGTGAGCGACGCTACCCACAATACACAGTTCATTACTCCCGAGGACAATGTTTCAAAGGAGGAACTGAAAAAGGTACTTGCTGACTCGCTGAAGCTTTTGACTGAAAAGGAACGCAAGGTTATACTCCTTTATTACTATGAGGATATGACATTAAAGGAGATAGCGCAGGTGCTCGAGGTTTCCGAATCCAGAGTCTCGCAGCTCCATACAAAGGCACTTTCAAAGATGAAGACTGCAATGGGACCTTATTACGGAGTCCTTAGCTAGTATATCTGCGGAAAGAGGAAGGACAGGCAATATTAATGCCCCAGAAGAACGGTTATATACAAATTGAAGTGGGGAACGGCGAAGATTCTGCGGTTCTTCATTTTTATCCGCCGCTTCCTGACGGGGAGCCCGTTACTTTCCGCGACGCTGATGACTATCTCAGCGCTGAAGGCTATTTGAATTATGACAAAAAGGCTCTTGCTGACCTTTTAAATTCCGATTCAAAGGAGAGCATGCCGATCGGTTTTTCCAGCGGTCTTGAATGTCAGGAGAGGATGGTCATAAAGGTCTCTATCGACAAGATGAAGGCCACATGTCGTTTTATGCCGCCCAGCATGAACGGCAAGCTTATGTCCACAAGGGATATTATTGCCCAGCTAAACGGCATGGGGATAGTATTTGGTCTCAAGCAGGATGCAATGATGTCCTTCATCAATGACAGATGCTATTTTACTGATTATGTCTTTGCTGAAGGCGTGCCTCCGCGGCTTGGCCATGATGCGAAGATAGAGTATTTCTTTAATACAAATCCCTCTTTAAAACCAAAGCATAACGAAGATGGTTCCGTGGACTACCGGAATCTGAATACTATCAATGAAGTTAAAGCAGGTGCTCTTCTTGCGCGCCTTATTCCCGCTGACCGTGGGGACAACGGCAAGGACATAAACGGTAAATCGATACCTACAAGGCAGGTAAAGACAAAGCGTCTCGAATTCGGCAAGAACATCGAGATCAATGAGGAAAAGACCGAGATCCGCTCAAAGGTCGACGGTCATGTGGCTCTCTACGGTACCCAGGTATTTGTCTCGGATGTATTTGATGTTCCTGCGGATGTTGACAATTCAACCGGAAATATCAGGTACAAGGGAAATGTTCATATTCATGGCTCCGTCCGCGGCGGCTTCATCGTGGAGGCTCAGGGAGACATCATCGTTGATGGCGTTGTGGAGGATGCCTATGTCAGGAGCGGTGGACAGATCATTGTCAAGTGCGGAGTGCATGGCAAGAACCGTGGCATACTTGAGGCCAGGAGCAATATCCTTATTCAGTTCATAGAAAATGCCAAGGTTTTTTCAGGCGGTTATATTGAGACAAGCTCGATCATCTATTCCGAGGTGAATGCCTTTGGCGACATTCTCGTTGAGGACAAGAAGGGCTTCATTTCCGGCGGCGTCATAAGGGCGGGTGGGAAGGTATCTACCCAGACCATAGGCTCTGAAATGGGCGCTATCACCAGGATAGAGGTTGGAATGGCTCCGGACCACAAGGAAAGATATGTCGCTCTTCAGAAGGAGATAATGACCTATTCGGAGCGTATCAACAAGATCAATCCCATTCTTCAGACCTATAGAGGCTATATCTCAAAGGGGATGGAACTCGATCAGAAGAATATCGTCTATATGAACAAGCTTTTGACTGAACTCAATGAGGCAAAGGCTGCTCTTCAGCAGGATCGGATGGAATTCAACCAGCTTCATCAGGAGCTGCTACATTCAAAGCATTCCTGCGTTGATGTGAGGCGTGACATTTTCCCCGGCGTTACTATCTGTATTTCTGATATGACCATCACGACAAAGGACAAGAGATCCTTCTGCCGTTATGAAAAAAAGAATGGGGAAATACAGATTTCAACTCTCTGATATTTTTAAAGGAGTTTTGTTTTGTCCATCCGTCCCGTAGATTTTAACGGAATGATCCAGAGTACCACAGAGGTTCAGACCCGGGAAAACGAGCTTCAAAAGCAGCCTGCACTTCAGCAGGAAAACGTTTCAGTCATCATCGAGAGAGAAAGGCTTGAAACTCCTTCGAAGGTCAGTGAAAAGCCTGACCTTGATGAGGATGACGGGACAGTCGACGCGGACACAGAGGGCGAGAGAGAAAGGTACCGCGGTAGAAACAGCAGAGAGAGAAAAAAGAAAAAAAAGATGGAAGATGGTTTCGTTCGAGTGAAGAACGAACATGAATCCTTTGATATCAAAATCTAAAATAGACAGGAAAAGATAATATGACCGGACTTGAAATAGTACTCATCATAATGGGCGCCGCTATATTCGGGATAAGCTTCTTCATGACGGAGAAGCTTTCTTCTTCTGATGTCGAATACATCAAAAAGATATCTGAAAAGGAGATCAATATCATCCTTGAAAAGGAGCTTACAAATGCGAAGGATGTGATCGATGACCGCATCAAGGAAAAGGTTGATGACGGGATCGAAGAGATCGAGCGTGCTACAGACAAGGATACAAATGACAAGCTTCTTTCCATGAATGAGTTTTCGGATACTGTCCTTGATTCAATGAACAGATCGAACGAAGAGGTTGTCTTTCTCCATCGGATGCTGAATGAAAAGGAGGCAAAGATCGAGAGCCTTGAAAAGAATCTTTTGGATCTTGAGAAAAGGGTAATGGATTCAAAGAAGGCGCTTGATCTTGACCGGCTGAAGCTTGCCGAGGAGCGGTCTGATCTCGACCGTGAGAAGGATGAGAAGAGAGAGGCTGAAGAAGCAAGGGTACGAGAGGAAGAAGAAAAAAAGAAGGTCATGGTCGATATGACCTCTCTGAAGGAAGCCTTCCAGAACAAGATATCGGAGGACCGGAAGGAAGAAAAACGAGTAGAGGGCGTTAAAAAGCAGGAAGCGCAAAGGGAGCCTGTACTGACAGGAATTGATCTTGCTGCGATGAAGAAAGCTCAAAAAGAAGTGCAGGAAAGCCACTTGGAAAGTGTGGATGAAGACAATCAGGTGATAATAGAACTTCAGAGACAGGGACTTTCAGAGATAGAGATCGCAAAGAAGACAGGCAGGGGACTGGGCGAGATCCGTCTTATCCTTGGTCTTTTTGATAATGGAAAGAGCGAAGGAGAGAGCGTGTCATGAAGAGAAAGTACTTTTCACGTGGCTTAGGTCTTGGCATACTTGTGACTGCTCTTCTTTTTGCCTTCGGGCTTCTTTTTTACAAGCCCTCACTTTCTGACGAGGAGATAAAGGCAAGGGCAACCCTCCTTGGGATGACGGATACAAGCGACAGGAAGATCACCTCCGGGACTTCGTCGTCATCTTCGGCGACATCTTCGGCTTCATCTGCAGCTTCTTCGGCGTCTTCAGCTGAAAGCAGTACTTCGGCGGCTTCTTCCGCCGTCCCCGCGACATCAGCCGAACCCGAGAACACTCCTACTTCCGCTGCAGAGACTCCGAAACCTTCAGAGGAGCCTGCTCCGGCGCAGAACGTGCCGGTTCAGGAGGAACCCGCGCAGGAGGAGCCTGCGCAGCCACAAGCTCCTGCCGCAGAACCTGTTGAAACACAGGAACCCGCTGCTCCGGTTGAACCGGTAGAACCCGCCATACCGGACAATCCCGGAACAGGTGATGAGCTGAGGAGCGTTACGATCTCTCCCCAGGAGACATCCCTGAGGGTCAGTGAGAACCTTTACCGGGCCGGGATAATATCAGATCCTGCCGGCTTCAACAAATACCTTGAAGAAAACGGCTATGACTACAACATCCAGACGGGAACCTATTGGATATCACCCAATGCTTCCTATGAGACAATAGCCCACGCTATAACGAACAAGTGACCATGAAAGTTTTTTTGAAGAGGCATGACTGCCTTTCCGCTTTTTTGCTGGGTTTCATACTGTTTACAGCGGCCTTGCTGCCGGCTCTTATCATGAGAGGCGGCTTCTTTTATTATTACGGCGACTACAATTATCAATCAATAGAGTTCTACACCTATGCCCACCGGGCGATAAAGGAGGGCTATCTTTTCTGGAATCCCCTTCTTGAATGGGGCGGGACTCTCGTCGGTTCTTTGGGGAGTTATGCGGTAAGTCCGTTTCTCATGCTCCTTCTTCCCTTTCCGAATGAATGGATACCATATCTTCTGCCTCTTTTGATGGCGATCCGCTACGGCGTTGCGACAATGACATCCTATGCGTGGCTTCGTACCGTTGTCAAAACGAAGAGAATGGCTCTCTTTGGTGCGCTGATCTATTCATTTTCAGGTTTTCAGGCAATCAATATTGTATTTTCATCCTTCCATGACATTACTGCCTTTTTCCCGGTATACCTGCTTTCCTTTGACCGACTGATGAAGGAGGGGAAGAAGACCGGCTTTATTTTGATGACGGCTCTTCTTTCGTCCATCAGCCTTTATTCCTTCTATGGGATGGTCATCTTCTTTTTGATCTATTATTTTACAAGGTATTTCAGACCCTGGGATCTTCGGTCAAAGTGGAGAAGTGAAAAGGAAAAAGAGAGGAGAAGGACGAATCTTAAGCGCTTTCTTCTTGCTGCTTTCACGGGAATAGTAGGCGTCATGATAGCTGCCGTCATAATAATATGCGCTCTCCAGGGTCTATTCGGGAATACAAGGATAGGCAAGAATGTGGCGGGAGAGTCCATCTTTGCATTTTCAAATTCCACCACCATCTGGGCCATATTCAAGTCCTTATTCTTCATACCCGAGCAGATGGGCTACCAGAGTTTCTTTTATAACGGTGAGTATGACTGGTCGTCTATGAGTCTTTATCTTCCGCTTGTATCGATCTCGGGCATAATTGCCTTTTTCGCTCTTAAAAAAGGTAAATGGAAGAAGGAGTGGCTGGGAAGAGTATTTGTTGTCCTTTTGGTCTTTTCTCTGGTCAATGGACTTAACGCTGCTTTTTCCGCCTTCAATAATGATTATTTTGCAAGATGGTTCTATATGTTCACGCTGATCCTTGCGGCAATGTCGGCAAAGGCATATGAGGAGGTCTACTGCTTTAACGGGACGAGAAATTCAAGGCGGACAGAGAATGCGCTCAGAAAGGGTGCGGTTTTTGTCCTTGTAATGACAGTGCTCTTTTCCTCGGTTTCGATAATCTCGGATAATTTTTATCTTTATATCATAGCGGCCTCGGTGGTCGGAGCGATCATCCTTCTTTTCATCGTATTTCTGCATCCTTCATCAAGGCTTCTTGTGGTGCTTCTTTCCTGTTTTTGCGCCTTTTCAACAGGAACAGTCGTGTTTGCGGGCTTTCAGATGACTTCTCCCATCATATCGAAAAACTTCAGGGAGCATGTCTTAAATGATGACCCGGGGCTGGATATGACAGTCTTTAGCAGGGTTGAAGATGACGCGTCAAACAGGCCCATAGTCTGGGGCTATGCCCCCTCCGAGGCTTTTATCTCAACTCCCTCGCCGTCGGTCTTTTCCGTATTCAAGAATCTTCAGACCGAGAGGATGATGACCTCTCATGTTGACAGGGATGAGAGGGGGCTTCGGGCACTGCTTTCCACCAGATATTATCTTTACAGGAACCTTTCCTTTGAGGAAAATTCCCCGAGGATAATAAGGGAGCCTGATACCGGAAGCACCGATGAAAACGGGATGAGGACGGATACGGATTCAAAAGAGGACTCGATACCGAGGTATTTCAAATACCAGGGCGATAATGACGGGTTTTCGATCTATGAGAACGAGTATTTCATACCGATGGGCTTTACCTTTGAATCCTTCGTGCGAGAGAGTGAGATCAGGGAGATACTCTATCCTGATGATGATAAGAGCGAGCTGAAGCAGTACAATCTTCTGAAGGCTGACAGCCTTCTTGTGAAGGATCTGATCCTTTCTGACGAGCAGGCTGAAAAGTACAGCGATCTGTTGGCGCACGACAGCCAGGAGAGGTGGCTTACTCTTGATGACTCGGAGTTCAAGTCAGAGTGCAAGAGGCGCGCCGAGTCGGCCTGCAGCGAGTTTTCCTATGACCCTGAAGGCTACACGGCAAAGATATTTCTTGACAGAAAAAATCTCGTGTTTTTCTCCATCCCTTATGACAAAGGTTTTAAAGCCTATGTGGACGGAGAGGAGACTGTCGTCGAAAAGGTTGATTACGGATTCATGGCTGTGCCCGTTTCTTCGGGAGAACACGAGATACGATTTGTATACAGGCCTTATGGCTTTAATATAGCCGTCATATGCACTATCCTGGGGATAGTTATAACACTTCTTCTCTTTCTTTATGACAGACGGAAAAGTTACAAAAATATTACAGAAGTGTTGACAGATGTTAATAAAGGGTGATATATTTGGTAACGGTGTTTGACAATTCTGTTTCATATACGGGGAAATTCAATATATGTCTGTTTCTTCAAGATTCAATAAAAAAGGAATCGCAAATCTTTCAATTGCGGCCGGTCTGCTTGTTGCAGTTTCAGTGGTTTCCGCTGTAGGCGCGGGAGGACTCAGGGCCTCAGGTGTCCCGGAAAATTTGGAAAACAAAGAATATCAGGAGCTTTCAAAGGCCGCTGTTCCCTCTGCCGGCGCAAGCGTTTATGCTTCTCCGGTTCTGTCGCTTTATGAGGAGCAGGAGGGTGCCAAAGGGCAAGGACTCTTAAGCGCGGAGGCCAGCGATTCAAGTGTTACGGGGACTTTTGATCCCTCAGCCTTCGGCTATACAAACCTCGGAATATGCAAGGTTTCCGAGGGAAATCTGAACATCAGAAAGACTCCTTCTACAGATGGCTCTATCGTAGGAAAACTCAGAAAAAACGATGCTGCCGAGGTCCTCGGAGAGGAGAACGGTTTCACAAAGATCAAATCCGGCGAGGTAGAAGGCTATGTCAAGTCTGAATATCTCTATACCGGAGAGGAGGCTCTTAATGCAGCAAAGGATGCTGTCCAGACTGTCGCGAGGATCACTGCCTCTGCTGTAAATGTCAGGAAGGAGCCCTCCGCCACATCTGAAAAGATCGGTACGGCAGCGAAGGATTCCGAACTTATCTATGTCGGTGAAGAAAACGGCTTTGCCAGAATAGATTACAATGGCGGCGATGCTTATGTTTCAAAGGATTATGTTGAGATCAAAAAGATATTGACCCACGCGATCACGATCACTGAGGCCAGGTATGGTGCAGGTGTATCTGATGTCAGGGCGGATCTTGTGAATTACGCGATGAGATTTCTCGGAAATCCCTATGTCTGGGGCGGAACCTCGCTTACGAAGGGGATTGACTGCTCCGGCTTTACGATGAAGATATATGAAAGATACGGGGTATCGCTTCCCCATTATTCCGTGGCTCAGGCACAGTGCGGGACCAGGATCAAGGCTTCGCAGGCGAAGCCCGGAGACCTGTTCTTTTATGGCGGGAGCAGGATCAGCCATGTGGCCATCTATATCGGAAACGGTCAGGTCATTCATGCAAGCTCTCCGCGTGTCGGGATCATAATCTCTTCAGCTTATATGAGCACTCCCGTAGCGGTCGTAAGGCTTCTTGATGATTGACAGCGAAGTATTACAAATATGCTTTACTTTGTAAGGGCTATATGATACTATACGAAAGCGCGTTTTTGGAACAAGCGCGCTTTTCGTTTGTCCGGGGCTCGGTTTTTGGACACTCCGACCAAAGGCTTGGCTTTGGATGCAGATAATATTTTTTGAAAAGGAGAAAAAAATGATCGCACACGAAAAAAAGCAGGGAATCATCAAAGAGTATGCCAGAACTGAGGGCGACACAGGTTCACCCGAGGTACAGGTAGCTGTCCTTACCGCGCGTATTGCGGAATTGACAGAGCATCTGAAGGCCAACCCCAAGGATCATCATTCAAGAAGAGGTCTTCTGAAGATGGTCGGAAAGAGAAGGAACCTTCTCGGATACCTCAAGAACAAGGATATCGAGCGTTATCGTTCTCTGATCGAACGGCTTGGTCTCAGAAAGTAATCATTGTCTTTTCGCAGGGCGGGTTTTTATCCGCCCTGTTTGATGTTATGACAAGAGATTTTTGTTTTTGGTAGAAAAAAGAAGTTTTTGGAAGAAGACGATAGGAGAAGACGAATGGAAAAGAAATTTGAAATGGAACTTGGCGGAAGGAAGCTTTGCGTATCTGTTGGGAAGGTGGCCGCTCAGGCAAACGGAGCTGTTCTTATAAGCTATGGAGAAACAACGGTACTTGCTACTGCGACTGCCTCGGAAAAGCCCAGGGAGGGGGTTGATTTCTTCCCTCTTTCCGTTGATTTTGAAGAGAAGATGTATGCTGTCGGAAAGATGCCCGGTGGCTTCAACAAGAGGGAGGGCAAGGCTTCGGAGAATGCGGTTCTTACCTCACGCGTTATCGACCGCCCCATGAGGCCGCTTTTTCCCAAGGATTACAGGAATGATGTTACACTTGACAATCTCGTGCTTTCAGTCGATCCTGACTGCCGCCCGGAGATAGTAGCAATGAATGGCGCTGCCATTGCTACGACCATTTCCGACATCCCCTTTGACGGTCCCGTCGCGATGACGCAGATTGGAATGATAAATGGCGAGCTTATTGTCAATCCCTCTCAGGCTGACTGGGACAAGGGAGATCTGAAGCTTACTGTTGCATCCACCAGGGAAAAGGTCATCATGATCGAGGCAGGTGCCAACGAGATACCTGATGATGTAATGATAAATGCTATTTACAAGGCTCATGAGATCAACGGCACCATTATCGATTTCATTGACGGTATCGTAAAGGAATGCGGCAAGAAAAAGCATGAATATGAACATCATGTGATCCCGGAGGATCTTTACGCAAAGATGAAGGAACTCGTTCCGTCGGATGAGATGGAAGCGGCAGTATTTACTGACGAGAAGCAGCTTCGAGAGGAAAATATCATGAAGATCACGGATCGCCTTGCCGAAGCCTTCAAGGATAATGAAGAATGGCTCGCCCTTCTTCCCGATGCCGTTTATGATTATCAGAAGAAGACGGTAAGGAAGATGATCTTGAAGGACGGTAAGCGTCCGGACGGAAGAGCAATGGATCAGATCAGGCCGCTTTCCGCTGAGGTCGACATTATTCCAAGAGTTCACGGAAGCGCAATGTTTACCAGAGGACAGACTCAGATCTGCGATATAGTCACACTGGCGCCGCTTTCAGAGGCACAGAGGGTAGAGGGGCTGGATCCAAATATCGTCGAGAAGAGATATATCCATCAGTACAATTTCCCTTCCTACTCTGTTGGTGAGACAAAGCCTTCGAGAGGTCCCGGAAGAAGAGAGATAGGACATGGCGCCCTTGCTGAACGCGCCTTGCTCCCGGTACTTCCTTCCAAGGAGGAATTCCCTTATTCAATACGTGCGGTATCGGAGACCTTTGAGTCAAACGGATCAACCTCTATGGCTTCCACCTGCGCTTCATGCATGGCGCTCATGGCTGCGGGTGTTCCCATCAAGAAGATGGTTGCCGGTATTTCCTGCGGTCTTGTGACCGGTGATGTAGATTCCGATTACAGGCTGCTTACGGATATCCAGGGGCTTGAGGATTTCTTCGGAGATATGGATTTCAAGGTTACAGGAACCCGTGAGGGCATTACCGCGATCCAGATGGATATCAAGATCCACGGACTCACAAGGGAAATCGTTGAAAATGCCATCAAGCGCGCCCATGAGGCAAGGCTTTTCATCATGGACAATTGTATGACAAAGGCTATCGCAGAGCCCCGCAGCGAGGTTTCAAAGTATGCACCGAAGATCATTCAGATCAGGATCGATCCGGAGAAGATCGGTGACGTTGTTGGACAGAGAGGAAAGACCATAAACGAGATAATCGCGCGCACCGGCTGCACGATAGACATCGAGGAGGACGGCTCCGTGGATGTCTGCGGCACCGATATGGCGGAGATGGACCGCGCGATCAATATGATCAAGATCATTACCACCGAGTTTGAGAAGGGCCAGATATTTACCGGAAAGGTTGTTTCCATAAAGGAATTCGGCGCCTTTGTGGAATTCGCTCCCGGCAAGGAGGGGCTCGTTCATATCAGCAAGGTGGCTAATGAGAGGATAGATCGGGTTGAGGATGTTCTCACTCTCGGCGATACTGTAAAGGTGGTATGCCTCGGCAAGGACCGCATGGGAAGGATAGGCTTCTCCATTAAGGACTGCCCTCAGGGCTGAGACAACTTTTATACGGATGAAGAAGGATATTATTATAATCGGCGGCGGTGCCGCCGGCATGATGGCGGCATATTCTGCCGCCCTTGCCGGGGGTACTGCCGTTGTTTTTGAAAAAAACGAAAAACTTGGGAAAAAACTGTATATCACCGGAAAGGGGAGATGCAATTTCACCAATGCCGCTGATATGCAGGAATTTATGGAAAACATTCCAAGGAATCCCCGTTTTTTGTATTCTGCCTTTGCCGCTTTTTCAAACAATGACATGATCTCTTTTCTTGAGGAAAACGGGACAAAGACAAAGATAGAAAGAGGAAAGAGGGCATTTCCTTTGTCGGACAAGTCTTCCGACGTCATAAAGGCACTTAACCGGGCGCTTCAGAAAAGGGGAGTTTCGGTAAGACTGAATGAAGAAGTGAAAGACCTTTGGATAGAAGAAGGGGCGGTAAAGGGGGTTGTAAAAGAGAATAATGAAAAGGTCTCTGCAGATGCCGTCATCATAGCAACAGGCGGGCTTTCCTATCCCCTGACCGGCTCGACAGGTGACGGTTACACCTTTTCAAAGAAGGCAGGCCACAGCGTGACACCGCTTTCCACCTCACTTGTCCCCTTTGACTGCGACGGGATATGTAAGGAAATGCAGGGGCTTTCGCTGAAAAATGTGAGACTCTCCCTTTGTTCATCAGTGAATAAAAAGCCTCTCTTTTCCGGGGTCGGAGAGATGTCCTTCACTCATTTCGGAGTCTCGGGCCCTTTAGTCCTTTCCGCATCCTCTCTCATAAAGGATGATTTTTTCAAGGAAGGGCTTTTCGGGAAGATAGACTTAAAGATCGCTCTTTCCGAAGAAGACCTCAAGGAGAGGATAATAAGGGAAACAAAAAGTTCTCCGAAGAGAAGCATAAAAGCGCTTCTTGAAGATCTTTTGCCGCGATCGATGGTTTTGGTATTCCTCAATCTGCTTTCAATTCCCAAAGAGAGAATTCTTTCTGAACTTACGAAGGAAGAACGTGATGAGCTGATAAGACTTTTAAAAGCCTTTCCATTTAAGGTTTATGGCAAAAGGGGTTATAATGAAGCCGTGATCACAAGGGGTGGTATCAAAGTCAATGAGATCGACCCAAAGACCATGGGGTCAAAAATAGTAAGAGGACTCTTTTTGGCCGGAGAAGTGATTGACTGTGATGCACTTACCGGAGGCTTCAATCTGCAGATAGCCTGGTCGACAGGTTTTCTTGCAGGGAAGAGCGCTGCATTATTTTGTAATGATATTTAATAAGGAGATCATGCAATGGGAAAACAGATAGCGATCGACGGCCCTGCGGGAGCCGGAAAAAGTACGATAGCAAAGCTCCTTTCAAAAGAGAAGGGCTTCATATATGTTGATACGGGGGCGATGTACAGGGCAATTGCACTTTTCCTTCTTGAAAAAGGAGTGGATGTTGATGATGAAGAGGCAGTAAAAAATGTGCTGCCCGAAGCGGATGTAAGACTTCAGTTTATTGAAGGGAAGCAGTGCGTGCTCCTTAACGAAAAGGATGTTACGGACTGTCTTCGGACTGAGGAGGTCGGAAATACAGCGTCAAAGGTCAGTGCCTATCCCCCGGTGCGAGAATGTCTTGCAGGGCTTCAAAGAAGGGCGGCAGAAGAGAATGATGTTGTTATGGATGGCAGGGACATAGGAACGGTCATACTCCCGAACGCTCCCTTAAAGGTATTTCTGACTGCTTCAGTTTCTGTCCGGGCAAAAAGGCGTTTCCTTGAGCTTTCGGAAAAAGGGGAGGAATGCGATATCAAAAAGATAGAAGCTGACATCAGGGAAAGAGACAAGCGCGACATGACTCGAGAGACAGCACCGCTGGTGAAGGCAGAGGATGCCATTCTGCTTGATTCCTCCGACATGTCTATAGACGAGGTGGTTTCAAGGCTTCAGGAGCTTTGCAGGGAGAGAGGGCTTTGAGGATATTCAAGGATGATCAAAGAGAAATACGTGTCGCAGACAGCGCCGGCTTTTGCTTTGGGGTGAGGCGCGCGGTAGATGATCTTCTTTCACTTTTGGATGAGAGTGGGGAAGGAGAGGTCTACACCTATGGTCCCATTATTCATAATGAAACAGTTATAAAAGATTTTGAAAAACGAGGAGTGAGGCTCGTCTCCGAAAAAGAGCCTCTTCCATTACCCTTGCCCGGCAAAAAGAGCTTTATGGCTATAAGGTCACACGGGGTCGCGAGGGATACGAAAAACAGGATAGAGGATGCCGGATTTTTAATAAGAGATCTGACCTGTCCCTTTGTTTCAAAGATACAGACAATAGTTTCAAAGTATTCGAAAAATGGCTACCATATTGTGATCACGGGCGACGAACATCACCCCGAGGTCGTCGGGATAAAGGGCTGGGCTGATCCAAAAAGTGTTACGGTCATTAATTGCGAAGAGGATATTTTGAAACTGAACATCCCTAAAGACGTGAAATTATGCGTTGTTTCACAGACTACATTCAGAGCAGACCTTTTCAAAAAACTTGTTGAAATGCTGATACAAAAAGGGTATGATACTTATGCTCAAAATACGATATGCTCC
>CACYBK010000058.1 GCA_902772635.1 uncultured Lachnospiraceae bacterium
GGAGATATATACGGGTATCCTCTTTCCCATATATGCTCCGAAATGGCTTCCCGTGAACTTCTTTATCTTCCCCATCCACTTGCTGATAGATACAGGATAAAAGACATAATTCTTGAACCAGTTGCACATGGTGATATGCCATCTTCTCCAGTATTCCTTCAGGGAGGTTGAAAAATAAGGGCAGTTGAAGTTCTCCGGAACCTTTATCCCCATTACCTCTGCAACTCCTATTGCTATATCTATGCCTCCGGTAAAGTCGGCATAGAGCTCAGCCGTATAGAGTATCAGAAGAAGAAATGCGTAGCCTCCGCCGTATGTGCCGGTATCCGCTATGATAGTCAAAACGCCTGCGGACAGGCGGTCTGCGATGACCAGCTTCTTGAAATACCCGAAAAGCATGCGTGTGAGACCATAGGAAACATTCTTCCACTCAAATTTGTGAGGAACAAAAAGTGTATCCTTGAGCTCCGAAAACCTTGATATCGGTCCCTGCACTGTAAGAGGGAAGAAGGAAATGAAAAGCGCCACCTTCAGGATGTTCTTTTCAGCCTTTTCTGTACCTCTTTTCACATCTATGAGATAACTTAAGGACTGCAGGGTATAGAAAGATATCCCGAGAGGAACAAGGATATCCGCCCTCATCGTCCCGAGCGTCTTTACGGTAGCAAGTATCCCTATATTTATGATGATGCAGAAAGCCATGATGAGGGTGGCCTTCTTTTTGGCAGAGTCCTTCCTTGCCTTCTTTTCATCCTTTGAAAGAGCCTTTCCTTCGGGGGACGAAAGATAGGCCTTGCTGCCGTCTAATGTATGCCCTATGAAAAGCGAAAAAACATAGACCGTCACTGTAGTGACGCCTATGTATATTCCGCCCCAGGGTCCCGCCGAAAGATAAAAGAAATAGCTTGCTATCAGAAGCAGTACTATCTTTGCCTTCCCGGGCAGGACATAATAGAGGACAAACAGTATCAGTAAAAAACCAAGAAACGCGTATGATGTGAAAAGCAATCAGGCATCCTCTTCCTGCTTCTTTTCTATCAGAGCGAAGATCGCCCCTGCGGAATTGAAATTCTCAGGCACGATATCAGAAGCGTCAAGCGTCACATCAAAGGTATCCTGGATCTCGGTCACAAGTGTCACGATGTCAAAGGAATCAAGTATTCCCGAATCGATGAGTCCGTCCTCGGTTTCATAATCAACCTCGGGATGAAGACCGTTTAAGATTGAAAGCAGATCGTCCATTTTTAATTCTCCTCTCGTATTACATATCCATAAGTGTTTTTCTGTCTATCTTTCCGTTGGCCGTAAAAGGCAGCTTTTCAAGCTTTACGGTGCGGTTTGGCAGCATGTATCTCGGAAGGTGCGCTTTCAGGAATAATATGACATCCTTCACCTCGGCCTCTCCCTGATAGAAAAGAGTGATCTTTCCCTTTTCCTTGTCATATGTAGCGGCACTCATTCCTATGCCGTCATATTCGTTTGCTATCACCTCTATCTCGGAAAGCTCTATCCTGTGTCCCATATGCTTGATCTGGTAGTCCTTCCGGGAAATAAATATGAGCTCCCCTTTTTCATTGAGTTTTCCAAGATCGCCGGTCCTGTAAATAAGCTCATGATATCTATTGTTCAAGGGGTTCTGGACAAAGACCTCATCGGTCCTTTGATAGTCATTGTAATACCCGAGCGTGAGGCAGGTGCCTCTGATGCAGATCTCTCCTGTTTCTCCGTCTTTGACAAGTTTTCCATCCTCTGAAAGAAGCAGTATCTCGGTATTCTTGAAAGGACGCCCGATGGGGATCGGTTCATCTGCCTCGAAATGCCTGTCTTTGTCAACATGGAAAAAGCAGCTCATCCCCGTGGCCTCGGTGGGTCCGTAGAGATTCGTAAATGAAGCGTTCGGAAGAGCGTTCCTCCAAAGCTCAAACTGCTTGATAGGGAAGACCTCGCTTCCGAAGGCAATATTCGTAAGATACTGAGGCACCACCTTGTCAAAGGTCTTCATGGAGGAGATCATGGTAAGGGCCGAAACAACCCAGCATATCGTATTTATCCTGTGTTCGTTCAGAAATTCCACGAGCTTGATCGGGAAGCTGAAAAGGCTCTTTGGAATGAGCCATGTACAGGCCCCGAATTTGAGCGTCGGATAAAGCTCCTTCAGGCATGCGTCAAAGTAAAGCGGCGTCTGGCTTCCGAATATGGTCTCGCTTGAAAAATTAAGCTCCTCGGAAAGATTCTCTACATAGTCTATGACAGACCTGTGGTTTGCTATGACGCCTTTCGGAATGCCCGTAGAACCAGAGGTAAAGACCACATAGATCGGGTCGGTATCAAGCTGTTTTTCACGGACCATCTGAAGCGTTTCACTGTCTTCCCCGTTTTTTGAGATCTCATCATAGAGAAGGATATCGCCTGTGAACTCACATTTTTCAACCTCCGGAAGAGTCTCGCCGTCAGTGATGATGACCCTCGGAGAAAGATTTTTGAGTATCAGTCTGATACGAAAATCGGGCATCTCGGAATCTATCGGGACATAGAAATTTCCCGAATATATGACTCCAAAGAACGCGGTGATGGTCTCCGGGCGCTTTGGCATGAAGACTACCACGGGTTCACCGGAATAGCCCTTCTTACAAAGAAAGCTTCCTATGGAGCGGCTCTCATCATAGACCTCCTGAAAGGTCATCTGTCTTTCGACAGAACAAAAAGATAATTTCTCTGAACAGGAAGCTATATTGTCTTCAAGATATGAAAGTACGTTTGTGCGCTGCATTATATTTATCTTCTTTCAAAAAGAATAGCTCTTTCCTTTTTCACGGGCTTATTGCACTCCTTGAGAGAGACCATTGAAAGGACCTCCATACAGTCAATGAAGCCTTTGCCAAGCTCATTGTCCCTCTTGATCACGGAAAGCTCCGTGCAGCCGAGTATCACGGCTTCGGCGCCTTCATTGAAGAGCGCGTCCGAAACCTCAAAGAAGGCTTTGAGGTCTGCTGCCCTTCCTCTTTTCACGTCATTGTAGATGAGGCTCATGACCTTTTTCTGTCCGGCGGCGTCGGGAGTGATACATTCTATGCCCTTTGCCTTCAGCCTCTCTTCAAATATGCCGCTTTTCACGCTGCCGTCGGTCGCCATGACTCCGGCCTTTTTGACCCCGTTTTCGGAAAGCAGGCCGGCGGTCTCTTCTATCGCGTCTATGACATGGACCTTCAGGCTCTCCTGCAGCCTGTCATGAAAATAATGCGCTGTCATACAGGGGATCGCGATGCAGGAAACACCCCTTGACTGGAGAAAAAGCCCCATATCTATCATCCCGGGGACCGGGTCGTCTTTTGACTCTCCAAGGATGAAGGCTGTCCGGTCAGGAACTGAAGGACAGGATGCTATATACATGGAAAGGTGCTCCTGATCACATGAGGCCTCCGTCATATCCGTCACAAGCTCCATAAAATAAGCGCTCGCCATCGGACCCATGCCGCCTATCACGCCAAGGGACGGTTCCTTCAATGATAATACACTTTTTTCCATATTTTCTCCAAGCATACCGCAAGGTATTGTACTCTCCTCATGCAATTAAGTCAATGTCTTGTAGTATTCAAAAATATATTGCTGGATAAGCCCGTTGAAGGGAGAATACCTTCCCATATCAAAGCCCTTCGGATAATGCTCCTGAAGGGCTCTCTTCATCCATACATCTATTGGAAAGACATTCATCCTGTGGAAGCCAAAGAGCGCGGTGCAGGAGGCTACCTTGATCCCGACGCCGTAAAAGGACTGCAACGCAGAAAGGAGCTCTTCATCCTCCAGCTTTGAAAGCATCTCTGAAAGCCCGGGATCCTTTGCAAAAGTCTGCGCAGCCTGAAGAACATAAGGCGCGCGATATCCAAGACCGCACCCTGATACCGCATCCTCATTTATCGCCTCAGGCTTCGGAAATGAATATATCTCCCCGCCTTCATATTCCCCAAGCCTCTCCCCTGCTGCCCGGCAGAGCTTTTCCACGCAGGATGAGATCGCAGGGATATTCTTTCTCTGCGATATGATAAATGAGATCAGGGCTTCAAAGGGATCCTGGCGAAGTATCCGAAGCCCCTTCCCCGCATGCGCCGCTGCAGTGAGAAACCCGTCGTTTTCGTCTATACTCTTCCTTATCTTTTCGTAATCGAAATCCCGGTCAAGATAATCCTCCCAGAATGCTTTGTCATCTATTGAGGAATAAAGGATATCGACCTCATTTTCTGCTCTCTGTGAAAATACAGCGAAGCGGTCACGTGCCGGGATCAGAAACCTCCCGTCCCCGAGAGGTTTCCATCTGAAGCACTGACCGCTGTTTGCTATCTTTGAAAGGTCTATTGGATCAAGCTTTATTATATTATTCATTCAGATGCCAGATTTCGTCATTGTACTGCTTTATGGTACGGTCCGATGAGAAGAAACCGGAATTTGCGATATTGATGAGGGCCTTCCTGTTCCAGGCCTTTTCATCATCGTAATCCTCATAAACCTTTTCCTTGACTTCGATATATTCCTTTGTATCAAGAAGGGTCATGAACCAGTCCTTGTTTATGAGTTCATCATGAAGCCTCGTAAGTGATGTCATATCTCCGATCGCGGAAAGCTCAGGACCCGTGATGAAGTCGACAAGCTTCTTTATCTCTTCATCCTTCTCATAGATATCCTTTGAAACATAGCCCTTTGTATCATAGAGTTTGATGACCTCATCTGAGCTCTTTCCAAAGATATAGATGTTCTCGTCACCAACGAGCTCATGGATCTCGACGTTCGCTCCGTCGTCAGTTCCAAGTGTCACGGCACCGTTTGCCATGAATTTCATATTGGATGTTCCCGAAGCTTCCTTTGAAGCAAGTGAGATCTGCTCGGATATCTCGGCTGCGGGTATTATCTTTTCAGCATAGGTCACATTGTAATTCTCGGCCATCACTACCTTGAAGTGGTCTTTCACATCAGGGTCGTTCCTCGTAAGCTCTGAGAGGCAGAGGATGAGGTGGATTATGTCCTTTGCGATCACATAGGCGGGAGCTGCCTTTGCGCCGAAGATCATTGTTATGGGGTGCTTCGGTATCTTTCCTGCTTTGATCTCAAGATATTTTCTGATCGCGAAGAGGCAGTTCATCTGCTGTCTCTTGTACTCATGAAGCCTCTTCACCTGGACATCAAAGATGGAATCGGGATTGATGTCGACATTCTGAACGTGCCTGAAGTAGTCTGCAAGCGCCCTCTTATTATCCCTCTTGATATCTCTGAGCCTTCGAAGGACATTTTCGTCATCCTTATATTTGAGGAGGTCCTTGAGACGGTCAGCATCCTTTCGAAAGTCCGGACCGATCAGTTCCTCAATATAAGATGAAAGCCTCGGGTTGCAGTGCAGGAGCCAGCGGCGGAAGGTTATCCCGTTGGTCTTGTTGTTGAACTTTTCAGGATAGAGCTTGTAGAAATTGTTGAGTTCGGACTTCTTCAATATCTCGGTGTGAAGCGCGGCAACGCCGTTTACCGAATGACCGAAATGGATGTCCATATGAGCCATATGAACTCTGCCGTCATCATCAATGATGCGGACTGAAGGATCCTCATATTTCTCGCGTATCCTGTTGTCAAGCTCCCTTATGATGGGAAGAAGATGCGGAACCACCTCCTCCATGTAGTCCATGGGCCACTTTTCAAGCGCCTCCGCAAGTATGGTATGGTTCGTATAGGCACAGGTCTTTGTCACAATGTCGATCGCCTTGTCCATCGTGATGCCCTCAAGCTGAAGGAGACGGATGAGCTCGGGGATCACCATCGAGGGATGCGTGTCATTGATCTGGATCGCTACATGCTTTGAAAGATCCTTAAGGTCATTACCCTTGTCCTTCTGCTCCTTTATTATGAGCTGCGCCGCGTTTGAGACCATGAAATATTCCTGATAGACGCGAAGGAGCTGTCCTGCCCTGTCACTGTCATCGGGATAAAGGAAGAGGGTAAGACACTTTTCAAAATCGTTCTTATCAAAATCTATCCCTTCATTTCCTACAAGGCTCTCGTCAACAGAATCGAGATCAAAGAGATGAAGCCGATTCACTCCCTCTTTTCCATAGCCCGGTATATCAATATCATAGAGAGTGCTTGTGACAGTCTTCTTTCTGAAGGGAACTGTGAAATTCACCCCCTCCTGCTTTTTGAGCCACGAATTTCTCTCTATCCATGGATTCTTTCTTACTCCCTGCTTGTGGTTCTCAAAATGCTGCTCAAAGAGTCCGAAATGATAATTCAGCCCGACTCCGTCACCGGCAAGCCCGAGGGATGCCACGGAATCAAGGAAGCAGGCTGCAAGTCGCCCGAGGCCGCCGTTTCCGAGCGACGGCTCCTTCTCACATTCCTCTATCCTTTCGAGACGCTTGCCATGTCTTTCAAGCGCCTGCCTGACCTCATCATAGATCCCGAGGTTGATCAGGTTGTTTGATAAAAGCTTTCCGATAAGGAATTCTGCCGATATATAATAAAGCTTCTTTTTGCTCTCAATGGGCTTTCTTCCGGCAAGTTCATCCCTCGTCATGATGAGCAGTCCCTGAAATACCTCATCATCCGTACACTGCTCTACGCCGCGTCCGAAGTTTTTCTTCATTACCTCTTCAATCTTTGTCTCGATCGCCTCTGACATCTCTTCATCTCCTTTTCTTTTGTTTCAATGCTTTTACAGATTCACGTTCTATCAACTGAGCGTCATAAAACAGGTTTTTGACGCATTTTTTGTCCTCGATCTCATCAAGCAGCAGCTCTGCGGCTGAGCGCACCATATCAGAAACCGGCTGCACCATTGTCGTAAGGGACGGGGTCATATATTTTCCAATGGGAAGACCGTCAAAGCCCATGACGGATATATCGGAGGGGACATTCAGCCCCGCCTCTGATATTGCCCTGTAAGCCCCGAAGGCTACAGAATCCGATATGCAAAAGAGCGCTGAAAAATCATGTTCCTTCTTTGCTTCAAGGAGCCGCTTTGCTGCAAGATAGCCACTCTCATAAGTAAATTCCACAGAATCCTTCGGCATATAAGAAACGAGTTTCTCATCATATTCAATGCCGTTTTCTGAAAGCGCACCTCTGTACCCCTTCAGACGCTGGCCTCCAACCGCCTGATCATCTTCCTTTCCGGCTATGACGGCTATCCTCTCATGCCCCTTTTCGATGAGATAATTTATAGCCCTCCTGCTCTCTCCCTCGTCATCCACCGAAACCGTACTGATGCCCTTCAGCGGAGCCTTAAGATCCTGCGCCACAGTACAGAGTACAAAGGGCACCACGAGCTTCTGAAAAGGTATGTCCGGATCTTCTATCTTCCCGCCGAGGAAAATAATCCCCTTCAGTCTCTTCTCCCTTTCAAGCGCGAGCGCTTCATCAACTATCGCCTCATCCTCTTCCACGGCATGAAGTACCGATGTATAACCTCTTCTTCCAAGTTCCGTTTCAAAGCCCTTGTACATCGATTGAAAGAAGCTGTTTTCAATCCCGCGGACCAGGATACCTATATTGTTTGTCTGCCGGGCCTGCAGGTTCCTTGCGCTCATATTCGGAACGAAGTTTCTTTCGCGGACTATCGAAAGCACCCGCTCCTTCGTCTCTGCCTTGATCCTCGGATCATCATTGATCGCTCTTGATACAGTGCTTATACCGACACCGGCTTCTCTTGCAATGTCCCTTATGGTACAGGGCTTTTTTCCTTCATCCTTCATACCCTGTAGTACAGGACGCAGTACGACCTGATCCTCTTTTCAATCTTCTTTGTAAGAGCTTCGGGATCGATCCTGAACCGCCAGTTCTGACCGAGGGTGGAAGGGGTATTGATCCTCGCCTCGTTGCCGAGCAAAAGATAATCCTGTATAGGAATAATGCAGTACCTGGCGGGAGATGAAAGCGCGAGCTTCACCATCTTTTTTGTAAGCTCATTTTTATCATCCCCTTTATAATCCACATAGGCCTTGAATTCCTTCAGGGATTTTTTGTCTACATTCGAGAGCCACCCCATTATCGTCTCATTGTCGTGTGTCCCTGTATAGACCACGCAGTTTGAATCATAATTGCAGGGAAGGTGATCATTTGGCTTTTCGCCTTCCTTTGGCAGCTTCTTCAGATTCCTTCCGTCGAAGGCGAACTCAAGTATCTTCATATTGGGATAGCCTGTCCTCTTGATAAGCTTTTTCACCGAGGGAGTGATGAAGCCCAGGTCTTCTGCTATCACATCAAGATTCGGCACCTCCTCCTTTATCGTTGCGAAAAGCGAATAGCCCGGCCCTTTCACCCATTTGCCGTTTCTCGCGGTCTCTTCAGTCCTTGGTATGGAATAATATTCATCAAAGCCCCTGAAATGGTCGATACGCACTATATCATAAAGCTGCGCGCATCTTTTCATCCTGCTCACCCACCAGGCAAAATCCGTCTCCTTGTGATACTTCCAGTTGTATACCGGATTCCCCCAGCGCTGGCCGTCCGGTGCAAAGCCATCAGGCGGGCAGCCCGCGATGTTTATGGGGACATGGTTCTCATCAAGTTCAAACAATTCCGGTGACTCCCAGACATCAGCGCTGTCCTCCGCGACATAGATCGGTATGTCACCTATTATCTTTATCCCGTTTGAGTTTGCGTATTTCCTGAGCTTGTACCATTCCCTCTCAAATTCAAACTGCATGAACTCATAGAAGAGAATATCCTCATCAAACTCTTTTTCTGCCTTCTTCACGGCGTCCTTCTGATGGAGCCTGATATCTTCGGGCCAGGTTGAAAAACTCTCACCTTTGAATGAATCCTTCAATGCCATGAATAGGGCATATCCCTTGATCCAGTAGGAATTTTTCCTGACATAGCGTTGAAATTTCTGATCTTCTTTGATATTGCTGTTTTCAAAGGCCTTCCTGAAAAGTTTGAACCTTGTATTATAAAGCCAGCCGTAATCAATGTCGTGAGGATCCTGTGCCTTCACGACCGCGATCGTATCGGTAAGGTCGCTCTTTTCAAGCCATCCTTTTTCAACCAGCTCGTCAAGGTCTATAAAATAAGGATTTCCGGCATATACCGAAAAACTCTGATAAGGAGAGTCCCCATAGCTCGTAGGCCCTATGGGAAGGATCTGCCAATAGGTCTGCCCCGCCTTCTTCAAAAAATCCACAAACTCGTAGGCTTCCTTTGAAAAACAGCCGATACCGTATTTCGAAGGAAGTGAGAATAATGGCATCAGTATCCCGGCGCCTCTCTTTTTCGTGTTTTCACTGCTCATAGCTTTCCCCTTTCATATCAACTGCCGTTTCCGACGAAAGCAATATAACAAATTTTGGAAACGTTTACAAGAATTATTTTCGTTTTTTTTCGTAATGAACTCAGAAAATGAACCCAGGGGACGCATGATTTCTCTTACTGAACGAAGTGAAGTTAGAAAAATCGGTACAGGGCTACTTAACGAGCGTCAGCGAGTTTAGTGTCATCGTAAGTGAAGTTAGAGAAATCGGTACAGGGACACTTAACGACATGATTTTTCTTGCTGAACGAAGTGAAGTTAGAAAAATCGGTACAGGGCTACTTAACGAGCGTCAGCGAGTTTAGTAGCGTCGTAGCAAAGCGAGTTTAGTGTCATCGTAGAGTCGAGGGACCATTTTTTAAGACGAAACGGCTCCCCCTCCCAATGGGAGAAGGAGCCGTTTGAAATTATCCACTAAAGGCTTAACGCCTCTTATTTACTCAAAAAGTTTTCAATGGATTCCACTGCCTTTTCCTCGTCGTCGCCCTCGGCGTCAACAGTGACGATGGTTCCGGGAAGAAGAACAAGCGACATCATGCCCATGATGCTCTTTGCGTTCACCTTTTTTGTATCCATCTCAAAATAAACACGGCTTCGAAACTGATTTGCCAATGAAACGAGATGCGCTACCGGCGTAGATTCCATGGATGTGTCCATCTGAACTGTTACTGCTTTTCTCACAAAATCCCTCCTTGCTACTCTTCGATCGTTTCCGCGATCTCAACAAGTCTTCTTAACCTGTGATTTACACCGGATTTTCCTAATGGCGGTGTACACATTTTTCCAAGCTCCTCGAGCGAAAGCTCTGGATGCAGGAGCCTAAGTTCCGCGATCTCAATAAGACTCTTGGGAAGTGAGGAAAGCCCCTTTGTGCTTTCTATCCGCCTTATGGCGCTCACCTGCTTCACGCTTGCGTTTACGGTCTTTTCGATATTCGCAGTCTCGCAGTTTACTCTGCGGTTGATGTTTCCGTTCATCTCCTTCGCGACCCGGCGGCTCTCAAAGAGAAGATATGAGGAGTCGGCGCCCATCAGGGCGAGCGTTGACGCGATATCCTCTGCCTCCTTTAGATAGACCACGGTCTTTTCCTTCCGCAGCACCTTCTTCGCGCCAAGGGAAAACCCCCGAAAGATATCAATGAGAATGTCTGCTGCCTCCTCATCCCTCGATACTATCTCAAGATGATAGGATCTGCCGGGATCCGACACTGATCCGGATGAAAGAAAAGCACTTTTAAGAAACGCTTTTCTGCAGCAGGGCTGCATCAGGATGATATCATTTGAAAGATTGAATCTCCCGTCTTCTCCCTCTTTGAGCCCGACAAGCTCGAGAAGCTTTTCATAATCCTTTTGTGTAAGAACTGACAAAACATCACAAGAGGATATATTAAGCACTTTCCTGATCAAAGTAAAGTAGATACGGCGCATTTCGGGCTTCGCCCCCTCCAAAAAAAACGTGTCTCTTCCGGTATTTTTTATGAATTTTTCCGAAAAAAGCACTGCCGCCGACAAAAAAGCCAGCGTGCAGTGCCTTGCCATATTTATCTTTTTTGAAAGCTCTGTTTTTACATCCTCTGAAAAAGACATTGCCTTACTGCGGTCGAAGACGAGGCTTTCCGGCAAATCTTATTTCCGGGACAAGCTCAACTCCGGAGTTCTCCTTTACCCTTTCTATGATAATATCTCTGAGCGCCTTGATATCAGACGCTTTGGCCTTCCCTTTGTTTATGATGAAGCCGGCGTGCTTTTCCGAGACTTGCGCCCCGCCTATTGAAAAACCCTTCAGTCCGGCATCCTCTATCAGCTTTCCTGCGAAATACCCCTCAGGTCTTTTGAAGGCCGAGCCGGCGCTTGGATGATCGAGCGGCTGGTTTGCCCTTCTCTTCTCCATGAGCTCCTTCATCAGGCCTTCTATATCTTCCCTCTTCCCGGGAGTAAGAGAGAGCCGGACCGAGAGCACTACCTCTTTGGGAGTCAGCGGAGCGGTTTGATCCGTGTCCTCCGAAAACCTGCTGGAACGGTAGGAAAGCTTCAGCCCGTTATTGTCATATATCCTGACATTCCCGTCCCTGTCTACTGCACGGACCGAGTGAACTATGTCCTTCATCTCGCGCCCGTAGGCTCCGGCGTTCATGAATATCGCCCCGCCCATGGTACCGGGTATTCCCGATGCGAACTCAAGGCCGGATAATCCCTCCTCCTTCGCCCTGTTCGCTGCCTCTGAAAGAAGAGTCCCCGCTGAGACCTCCATGAAGCCGTCATTAACAGTTATGCCGCTCATGTTCTTCCCGATGAGAAGAACCACCCCGTCAAAGCCCTCATCATCAAAGACCACATTGCTGCCGTTTCCTATGACAGCGTAGGGCTCCCTTACCTTTGAAAAGATATAGACAAGATGCACCAGTTCTTCCTCGGTCGGTCTGATGAGACAAGCTGCCCTTCCCCCGACCTTGAAGGTCGTAAGCGAGGAAAGCGGCACATTGAGTGAAACATCATGCGCGTATGTCTTTATCTGCTCTATCAGTGAAACATCCATATTATTTTTTTAAGCTCATGCCTTCTGTAAAAATGCGAGATAACCTCTGTACGCCTCGTAAATATCAACCTTGCTCGAGATCTCAAAGGGCGCGTGCATATTCAGTATCGCAACACCGGAGTCTATCACATTCATATCATAATTTCCAAGGATAAAAGCGATGGTTCCGCCACCACCCTGATCAACCTTTCCAAGCTCTGCGGTCTGGAAGGAGACATCGGCGTCATCAAACACCTTACGAACAAGAGAGACAAATTCTGCCGAAGCGTCATTGCTGCCGGACTTTCCGCGTGCGCCCGTATACTTGTTCAGCACCAGTCCGCGTCCGAAGAAGGCCGCGTTCTTCTTGTCCATCACATCAGGATAATTGGGATCAAAGGCCGCCGATACATCACTTGAAAGAGCCTTTGAATTTTTGAGGGCTCGCCTTACCGAAAGCTCCGATTCCTTTCCTTCCGTAAGGAGCACGAGCTCTGCTACGGTGTTTTCAAAGAAGGCTGACTCCATTCCGCTGGCGCCAACCGACCCTATCTCCTCCTTGTCGACAAGAAGGCAGGCGGAAGTCCTCTCCGGAATACCTTTGAAATCCTTGATAGCCCGATATGAAGGATAAGCGCAGGACCTGTCATCCTGGCCGTAGCCCATTATCATGCTCCTGTCAAAACCGTAATCCCTTGCCTCTCCGGCGGGAACAACCTCTATCTCGGCCGAAAGGAAATCCTCTTCCTCTATGTCATATTTCTCCTTCAGAAGACGGAGCACATTTGTCTTCACAAGGTCCTTCTTTGAAAGTGATTTTGCTTCCGAAGCGCTCATGCCGGATGCCTTGTAGAATTCCTCAGCGTCCTTTTCCGTAAGGGGACGGCTTCCTACAAGTACATCAAGAGCTTCGCCCTCGACAACCTTGTTGCCCTTCTTTTCAAGCTGGTTTGCCGAAAGATGGATGAGAAGATCGGAAACTCCAAATACCGGATCAGAAGGATCATCTCCGATATTTACCTTCACGACGGTCCCGTCCTTTTTTGCAACCACTCCATGAAGAGCCAGGGGAAGAGTAACCCACTGATATTTCTTGATGCCGCCGTAATAATGCGTATCAAGGAGAGAAAGCTCATTATCCTCATAAAGCGGATTCTGTTTGAGATCCATCCTGGGGGAATCTATGTGGGCGCCGAGTATGTTCATACCCTCTGAAATAGGGCGCTTTCCAATAATGAACATCGCAAGCGCCTTTCCGTGATTCGTAAGGAAAACCCTGTCTCCGGGTACGAGCTTCTTCTTTGTTCCGATCAGCTTTGAAAGATCCTTGAAACCGGACTCCGACGCAAAGAAGTCCGCGCACTCCCTTTCTGTCTTGTGGGTAGAGATGAATACTCTGTACTCTTCGCAGAATTTCATAAGCTTCTTTTCGTCAGCACTCTTCTCTTTGTACTTTTTCCAGGCGTTCTTTCTTTCCATTGCAACCTCTTTTCAAAAAATAATATTATATCTGTTTATCTTTAGATCCTTCTACTCCTCACCTTTGAGATTGATCTGTACCCTGCGGTACAGCTCCTCTGCGGCGTTATACCCCATCTTCTTCTGCCTGTGGTTGACTGCGGCTGTCTCGCAGATCACGGCAAGGTTCCGTCCGGGCCTGATGGGAAGTGAATGGCATACCACCTGATTTCCGAGTATGTCCATATGCTCATCTTTGAGTCCCAGCCTGTCGTACTCTGTCTCCCTGTGCCAGTCCTCAAGCTTGATCACAAAGTCGATCTCCTGACTGTCCTTCACGCACTCAACTCCGAAGAGGCTCTTTACATCTATGATCCCGATGCCGCGAAGCTCTATCAGGTATTTCGTCACCGCGGGCGACGTGCCGATCAGGGTATTGTCATTGATCTTTCTGATCTCGACCACATCATCGGCCACAAGCCTGTGTCCGCGCCGGATAAGTTCGAGCGCAGCCTCGGATTTTCCTATGCCGCTCTCTCCGGTGATGAGAAGACCTTCGCCGTATACATCCACCAGGACCCCGTGAATAGAGGTCGTCGGAGCAAGCTCGTAGTTGAGCATATATATGAGCTCCGCCATGAACCCGCTGGTCCCGCGGTCAGTACCGAGGAAGGGGATGCCGTATTCTCTTGCCAGAGCGATCGATGCCTCGGA
>CACYBK010000059.1 GCA_902772635.1 uncultured Lachnospiraceae bacterium
GGTGCTGGCTACTATCTGATGAAGGATAAGAGCCGTGAGTATAGGAGATTGTGGCCTCATATCAGTAGTGATGGGCATCCGTCTTATAGCCCTGATGGACGGCTTGTTCTTACAGATACATACCCAAACCGTAAGCGTATGGCGATTTTGAAGATCTTGAATGAAGATTTCAACATTGTCATAGCTAAGGTATTTGCTCCTTTCAAGTATGATAATGATACCCGATGTGATCTACACCCACGCTGGAGCCATGATGGAAAGAGAGTTTTCTTTGACTCCGTGTTCGAAGGGCATCGAGGACTTTACATGATCGATGTGAGCGGTATACGGTTTGCCTATTCAGAGACAACAGCGACTGCGCTGAAAGCAGAAAAGTTGGAGCGCGGCGCAAAGGCTAAGAAGATCCGCATTGTCTACCTGATGACCTCCTGCAAGAAGCTTGGCCCTACGCAGCAGACTTTGAACATTATCAAGAACCTTGACCAGAGTCAGTTCGAGCCGATTCTTATCACAATCAACGATGAAGAAGCCGACAGCCGGATGGCTGATTACCTTCCTTATGTTACTGCTCATTACCTGGTAAAAACCGGGAAGAAAGAGATTGTCCTTGGACAGGATGGTGCACTTCGTAAGAAGTTGGAGGATCTAAAGCCGGATATCATCCATACAGTGGGCGTTTTCCCGGATTATGCAGTCAGTCAGATCGGGAGATATAAGCAGATTCACACGTTGAGAAACTACGTATATGACGACTACCCGGCGAAGTTCGGCAAAGTCAAAGGCACTATTCTCGCAAAACTTCAGCTCTCTGCTATGAAGAAGAGCAATAAGGCAATCGCCTGTTCTGAAAGCCTGAGCAAGATTTATAAAGAGAAGCTGAATATGAACTTCGACTTCATCCGCAATGGTGTGGATGTGGATCAGTACACAGCTGCGACGGCGGATGAAAAGAGGGCGACAAGAGAGAAGATGGAGCTGCCCCTTGATGCCTTCATTTTTGTCTATACCGGGCAGTTTATTGAGCGGAAGAACATTCCATTCTTGCTTGAGAACTATGTCAAAGCGTTCAGTACAGATGAACACGCTTATTTCCTTCTTCTCGGTGGTGGCCCGGAACTGGAGCCGTTGAGGGAGAAGTATAAGGAATATAAACGTATCGACTTCCGTGGCAATGTAAGCAATGTCAATGAGTATTTGAAGGCTTGCGATGTTTACGTTTCTACCAGTAAATCTGAAGGCCTCCCCAACGGTGTGCTCGAAGCCATGGCAACAGGTGTGCCGGTAGTACTCTCAGATATCGATCAGCATAAGGAAATCTACGAAGTTGATGATGGTATCGGGTATCTGTACAGGCAGGGTGACGGTACGGATTTGGTTGAGAAACTGAAGCTGATGTATGGAGAAAAGGCAGTTGAAGCCGGACGAGTAGCTTATGAAGTCGCACACAAGAGCTTCAGTGCACCTAAGATGAGTCAGCAGTATCAAGCTGTGTATAGGGAGATTGTTGGGAGGTAGCCGGATGGCGAAGACTATAAAGGATTTTCTCAAAAAGCCAGGGCTGCTTTTTGTATCCCTTGGTCACCGTGGATGGTGGCACTGGATGGACGATGAGACATATCTGAAGATCGCCTTCCGGAGCAAGATGGGGAAAAAGCTCAGACTAGATAATCCACAAACATATAGTGAAAAGCTTCAGTGGATCAAACTCTACGATAGAAAACCTGAATATACGGCAATGGTTGATAAGTACGAAGCGAAGAAAATCGCAGCAAAACTTATCGGCGATGAATATATCATCCCTACCCTTGGAGTGTGGGATCATTTTGAGGATATAGATTTTGATGCGCTTCCGGATCAGTTTGTCCTGAAATGTACACACGATAGCGGCGGACTTGTGATTGTCAAAGACAAAAGCAAGATGGATATGGAAGCAACAAGAAGGAAACTCACCACTTGCCTTGGACACAATTTCTTCTGGGGACAGAGGGAATGGCCCTATAAGGATGTAAAGCCTCGGATTATTGCGGAAGCATATATGGAAGATGCAAAGACAGGAGAGCTTCCCGACTACAAGTTTTTTGCCTTTGACGGTGAAGTGAAAGCGCTTTTTATTGCTACAGAGCGCGGAGCAACAGAAGAGACAAAATTTGATTTCTTTGATGCGGATTTTAACCACTTACCATTTTTAAATGGGCACCCGAATGCGGCTGTTATGCCGGAAAAACCAGAGCA
>CACYBK010000060.1 GCA_902772635.1 uncultured Lachnospiraceae bacterium
GCATTGTGATACAGGGGTATAGTTCAGTTGGTAGAACGTCGGTCTCCAAAACCGGATGTCGAGGGTTCAAGTCCTTCTGCCCCTGTTTCTTTTTATTTTCCAGGCTGTCAACACGCCGTCAAACCCGTCAGAGCGAGAGTTACGTCCTCTCTGCCCCTGTTTCTTTTTATTTTCCAGCCTGTCAACACGCCGTCAAACCCGTCAGAGCGAGAGTTACGTCCTCTCTGCCCCTGTTCATTTTATTTCCAGACTTTAGGGTCATTTTTCCACAATTTTTCTTGTGCTACCCCTCTTATTTTTATACAACATCTTGTGATAAAAGCCTTGACGCGAATAAGTGTTCGTGGTTTAATATGCCGGACTTTGAAAGGAGGCATCAGACATGAAGATCAAGCTGAGGCTGCTTACCCCCGAGGATGTCAGGGAGTTTGTTTCGATATGTTCCCAATATGATTATGATATCGATATGGAGGACGGCTCGATCATCATCGACGCGAAGTCCTATCTTGGGGTTATGGCAGCAGCTACAAAGAGGCAGATGTCACTTGTATGCGCAAGCGAAGACATAACCTTAATGCACAGGCTGAAGAAATTTGCAGCGGCCTGAGAAAAAACAAAAGAAAAAGTCATGTGAGGGAACGGATGAGCGCGGTGAGATAAGCGTAAGCATCCGTTCCCTTGTTGAATTCCTGCTTGTTTCAGGAAGCATAGACAAAAGAAGCGGCTTTACAAATCCGATCACCGCGATGCAGGATGGAAGCCGCATCCACAAGAAGATACAGAAGAAGGCAGGACCCTCCTATCATGCGGAGGTCCCGCTTTCTTTTCGTTTTGACTACGGGGAATTTGACCTTTGTTTAAGCGGGAGGGCAGACGGCATTATCTTTGACGGCAGTCTTTTCGAGGATGTCCCGGACAAAGAGCGCGATGTCACGATAGATGAGATAAAGGGCGTCCATCTTGATCTTGAAATGCTGGAAGGGCCCATCCCTGTCCACCTCGCCCAGGCGAAATGCTATGCATATATTTTCGCAAAGGATAATGACCTTTCAAAGATCAATGTGCGGCTTACCTATGTGAATATTGACACTGAGGAAATAAAGATAATAGAAACCCCGTATTCCTTCAATGAGCTTTCGGAGTGGTTTTCCGACCTCATGGAAAGGTTCAGGCGTTTTGCCGTTTTCAGGTATACCTGGAAAAAGAAAAGGGACGCTTCACTTCGTGAAATGACCTTCCCCTTTGAGTATAGAAAAGGGCAGAAGAAGCTGATATCGGAAATCTATTATTCGATCAAAAAAGGGAAACCCCTTTTCCTTCAGGCTCCGACAGGGACGGGGAAGACGCTGTCTACTCTTTACCCTTCAATGAAGGGACAGGGAGAAGGTCTCGTTGACATTATCTTTTATCTTACGGCAAAGAATGCAACGAGGGTGGTCTGCGAGGACGCGCTTTCGCTCCTCAGAAAGAAGGGACTCAAGGAAAAGTCGGTCACGATAAGCGCACGGGAAAAGGCCTGCCTTTGTGATGAATGCGATTGTATTCCTGAAAAGTGCTCCTTCGCAAACGGGCATTACGACCGGATACTTGACGCGCTTTATGACATGATCAGTAATGAGGATGCCTTTCAAAGCGCGAAGATAAAGGAATATGCAAAGAGGCACAGGGTGTGCCCTTATTATCTTTCTCTTGAACTTTGCGACTGGAGCGACATCGTGATCTGCGATTACAATTATGTCTTTGACCCGGTGGTCGCATTGAACCGGTTCTTCGGTGAGGGAAAAAAGGGTGATCATATATTCCTGATGGACGAAGCTCACAATCTCGTTGAGAGAGGAAGGGATATGTATTCAGCTGAACTTTCAAGAGAGACGATCCTTTCTATAAAGCGCATCGTAAAAAAAGAAAGCTTCGGACTCAAAAGAACGCTTACCAGGGTAAACAACATAATGAAGGATTGGGAGGAAAGGACAGAAAGGATATTCTATCCGGACAGGACGGAGACAGATGATAATGAAAAGCTTGTTTTTGCCCTCATGAGCCTCCTAAATGCCCTTGAAAAAAATCTTGATGAGAACGTTTATACCGAAGAGGCGGATGAACTTCGGGAATTATTTTTCAATGTGAGATTCTTCCTTGCGATGTATGACTACAGGCATGACGGTTATGTCTACTACTGTGTGAAGGATGAAGGCGGAAGGATACGTCTGATCCTTTTTTGCGTTGACCCTTCAGGGCAGATATCAGAGCGTCTTTCAAGGGGGAGAGCAAGCGTGTTTTTCTCAGCGACCCTTCTTCCGATGAAGTATTACAAGGATCTTCTCTGCAGAGAGGAAAGTCCTTTTGCTTCCTTTGCAACCTCTTCGTTTGACAGGGAAAAGCAGGGTGTTTTTTCCGGAACTGATGTATCAAGTCTTTACAGGCTGCGTGGGGATCTAATGTATACGAAATATGCGGATTATCTCTCAAGGATAGTTTTTGTAAAGAAGGGGAATTACCTTGCGTTCTTTCCCTCCTATTCCTTTATGGAGGAGGTCATGGAAAGGCTCAAAGGCTTCTTCCTTCCCGAGGATGTAGAGGTGATCGTCCAGTCAAGGGACATGAATGAGGAGGAGAGAAGAGAATTTCTTTCAAATTTTTCGGATGAGGGCAAAAATACTCTCGGGCTTACCGTGATGGGCGGAGCCTTTTCGGAAGGGATCGACCTTACGGGTGAGAAGCTGATAGGCGCTGTGATAGCGGGAGCCGCTCTTCCTATGGTTTCCATAAGGCAGGATATCATAAAGGATTATTTTGAAAGCAAGGGGATGGACGGCTTTTCCTACGCCTATCTCTATCCCGGGATGACAAAGGTTCTCCAGTCTGCGGGAAGAGTCATAAGGACGGAGGAGGACAAAGGGATAGTGGTCCTCCTTGATCACCGTTTTTCCTTGAGGGAGTATACCTCATGCTTTCCGGAAACCTGGAATAACATCAAATACGGTAATATTGATACGCTCTGCGTTGATATCAAGGCCTTCTGGGACAAATCTCCGTAAAAAAATAATTTTTATGAATAAGGCGATATGTTATACTGTTCCCCGGTATGCGTATCATAAAAGAAAGGGTAATCTGATGGAAAAAGTAAGGCGGGTCTACGCTGAAAAAAAGAAGGCTTTTGCGGTCTCGGCGAAGGAGCTTTCGCATGAGATAAGGCATTATCTTGGGATAGGCTCTCTCACGGATGTGCGGGTCCTGATCCGGTATGATATAGAAAATATCTCCGACGAGGTCTATGAAAAGGCGAAGAATACGGTCTTTTCAGAGCCGCCGGTGGACACTCTTTATGAGGAAAGCTTCCCGAAGGATGAAGGAGACACCGTTTTTTCGGTGGAGTATCTTCCGGGGCAGTTTGATCAGAGAGCTGATTCCGCCGAGCAGTGCATCCGTCTTTTGAAGGAGGATGAAGAGCCCCTAATCCGTTCCGCGACGACCTATGTTCTTTCAGGCGGATTATCGGATGAAGAATTGTCTGTCATCAAAAAGCACTGCATCAATCCGGTTGATTCAAGGGAGACAACGGAGGAAAAGCCAAAGAGCCTTTCCGAAACTTATCCGGAGCCTTCCGATGTTCTGATACTCAAAGATTTCATTTCAAAGTCAGATGACAGCTTGAGGGAGCTTTATTCATCGCTTTCCCTTGCAATGACATTTTCAGATTTTCTTTTCATAAGAGATCATTTCAGGGATGAGGAGAAAAGAGATCCTTCCATCACAGAGATAAGGGTACTTGATACCTACTGGTCAGATCACTGCAGACATACCACATTTTCCACAGAACTCAAGGATATTGAGATCCCTGATGGCTATTACAAAAAGCCGATAGAGTCTTCCTTCAATAAATACAAAGATTCCTTTGAGGCGCTATACAAGGGGCGGGACGGGAAATATATCTGTCTCATGGACATCGCGACCATAGCCGCGAAGATATTGAAGCAGAAGGGCTTCCTCGACGATCAGGAGGAATCGGAGGAGATCAACGCGTGCTCGATAGTCATTCCCGTTGATGTCGACGGAAGGGAGGAGGATTGGCTCCTCAATTTCAAGAACGAGACTCACAATCATCCCACAGAAATAGAACCCTTCGGAGGCGCAGCTACCTGTCTTGGCGGTGCCATAAGAGATCCGCTTTCGGGGCGCACTTATGTCTACCAGGCTATGAGGGTCACAGGGGCGGCGGATCCTACCGTATCAGTAAAGGAGACCCTTCCCGGAAAGCTTCCGCAAAAGACGATCGTTCGTGAAGCGGCGCACGGTTATTCATCCTATGGAAACCAGATAGGACTTGCCACCGGACTCGTTAAAGAAATATATCATCCTGATTATGTTGCAAAGAGGATGGAGATAGGGGCAGTGCTCGGTGCCGCGCCTGTTTCTGCTGTAAAAAGAGAAAGCCCCATTCCCGGGGACCGTGTCATCCTTCTTGGAGGACGCACCGGCCGCGACGGGATCGGCGGGGCCACAGGCTCATCAAAGGCGCATACCGAAAAGTCCACGCAGGTTTGCGGGGCTGAGGTACAGAAAGGAAATCCTCCTACCGAGAGAAAGCTTCAGAGGCTTTTCAGAAGAAAAGAGGTAAGCTCCCTCATCAAAAAGTGTAATGACTTCGGAGCGGGCGGCGTTTCCGTTGCGATAGGAGAGCTTGCTCCGGGGCTTCTCATCGACCTTGACAAGGTGCCGAAGAAATACGCCGGGCTTGACGGGACAGAGCTTTCCATATCAGAGTCCCAGGAGCGTATGGCGGTTGTCGTTTCGGAAGAAGATGAAAAGAAATTCCTGTCCTACGCCGCCGAGGAAAACCTTGAAGCGACAGAGGTTGCGGTAGTGACGGAAGAAAAGAGGCTTCACCTTACCTGGCGCGGGAAGGATGTCGTAAATATAAGCCGCTCCTTCCTTGATACGAACGGAGCCCATCAGGAAGCCTCTGTAAATGTTGTGCTTCCCGATGAGAAGAATAATTATTTTAAAGAGATACACGGCAAGGGCGTTTCAGAGGCGCTTTCAAATAATGATATAAAGGCTGCATGGCTATCTTCCATTTCAGACTTGAACTCCGCGAGCCAAAAGGGGCTCGTTGAGATGTTTGATTCTTCGATCGGAGCCGGGACCATTCTCATGCCCTACGGAGGGAAGTATCAGCGCACGGAGACACAGGCAATGGCCTCATTTATTCCGGTGGAGTACGGGAAGACAACTACGGCAAGCCTTATGTCATACGGCTTTGATCCTTATCTTTCAAGCTTCTCGCCTTATCACGGCGCAATCTATTCCGTCATCGAATCGATAGGCAAGATCGTGGCAGCAGGAGGGGATCCGAAGAAGATCAGGTTTACTTTCCAGGAATATTTCGGGAGGATGTTCGGCGAAGCGCCTGAAAAGTGGAGCCCCGCATTTCTCTCGCTCCTTGGAGCGTTTGAAGTTCAGATCCGGTTCTCTCTTCCCTCGATAGGCGGAAAGGATTCGTCAAGCGGGACCTTTGAAGATATTGATGTTCCGCCTACCCTTGTGTCATTCGCCGTCGATACCGCGAAGGAATCCGATATCATCTCACCTGAATTCAAGGCAGCAGGAAACAGGATAGTCAGATTTCGCCTCGCCCGTGACAGCTACGATCTGCCTGATTATGACGACGTATGGGCGACATATGGCCTTGTTTACGACCTTATACAAAAGAAGATAATAAAGTCGGCATATGTCCTTACAGGATACGGAGTCATCCCGGCCGTTTCAAAGATGGCCTTCGGAAACGGCTTTGGCGTCACGATCGACTCCGATATCTCAAAGGAGAATCTCTTCCTGCCGCAGAACGGTTCCATTATCGCAGAAGTGGAAGAAAATGATATGGATGTCATCTGGAATGCGGCCAGAGAACTTGGGCTTTCCGACTTCATCAGAAAGATTGGAACTGTCACGGATGACTCATTATTCTCGTATCAGGATATGAAGCTGCCCGTTGATGAGGCGCTTTTGGCCTGGCAGGGAACGCTTGAAGGAGTCTTTCATACGAAGACAAACGACTCCGACGAAACCCTTCCCGATGAGATATATGAAGCGAAGAATGTATATGTCGGGAAGAACAAAAAGGCTATCCCGAATGTCTTCATTCCTGTATTCCCCGGGACGAACTGCGAATATGATTCCGCAAAAGCCATGAAGGATGCGGGCGCCGCGGTAAATGTCCATATCTTCAGAAACCAAAATGAAAATGATATCGTATCATCCGTTCATGAGTTTGAGACTGCGATCAGAAAGTCGCAGATCATCATGTTCCCGGGCGGATTCTCCGCAGGGGATGAGCCGGAAGGATCAGCAAAATTCATAGCAGCGGCATTCCGGAATGAAAAGCTTAAAGAGGCTGTGATGGACCTTGTCGAAAAACGGGACGGACTTGTACTTGGTATATGCAACGGTTTCCAGACGCTGATCAAGCTCGGCCTTGTTCCCTATGGAAAGATAATAGAGCAGGAGAGCGATTCTCCAACACTTACGTTTAATACTCTCGGGCGCCATATCAGCCATGTCGCATATACAAAGGTCGTATCGAAAAAATCGCCCTGGCTTATGAACGCAGAGCTTTCAAAGGTATATGCTTCTCCTGCGTCGCACGGCGAAGGCCGCTTTGTCGCGGATGAAACATGGATCAAAAAGCTCTTTGAAAACGGACAGGTCGCAACACGCTACTGCGATCCCGACGGAAATATCAGGACCGGTGAGGAATGGAATATCAACGGCTCCTACTTGGCGATCGAGGGCATATGCTCGCCTGACGGAAGGATACTTGGAAAGATGTGCCATGTTGAGAGAACAGGACATGGTGTTGCAAAGAATATATACGGAGAACAGGACATGGGAATCTTCAGATCGGGGGTGGAATATTTCAAATGAAAGCGTATCTGATACTTAGTGACGGAACGGTTTTTTGCGGAGAGAGCATAGGCTCGGAAAAGACCGTGATATGTGAGGCAGTCTTCAACACCTCAATGACGGGCTATATAGAGGTTTTGACGGATCC
>CACYBK010000061.1 GCA_902772635.1 uncultured Lachnospiraceae bacterium
AGCCACAAAGGTGTGCTCAACACCTTCTGCCCTTGCAGTAAGCGACGGAAGGGCGGAAAGGTTCGCCGTTGCAAGCGCCGTGGCAAAGGCCAGGGCAAATGCAAAGGCTTTTTTTCCTGTCTGTCTTAGATGCATTGATTTACCTCCTTTTTATAAACTAATTTTCTGTGACAGAAAATAGTCACTCAGCTTTTTCAATAGCCCTGCCTTGTCTATGGACTTTAAAAGATAATCGGCGGGCTTTAAGGCAAGGACCTTCATTATGCTGCCGCGGTCGCTCTTCCCGGTCAGGAACATCACCGGCGTATCGGCGGTATCGGCTTCTGACCTTATCATCTCAAGCACCTGCGGTCCGGAGGTCACGGGCATTTCATAATCAAGCAGTATCAGATCCACATGGTTCTTTACAAGATAGGTGATGGCCTGCATCCCGGAATTTGCCACCGCCACCCTGTAGGTATCCTGCAGCCATTCCATTACCATTCCAAGATAGGAAACATCATCATCGACTATCAGGATATTCTTCCGCTTCTCCTTATCGATCTTTTCGGAAAGAATACGCTCAACCTCATCAAGGAGCCTGTCCATCTCAAGCGGACGCTCAAAAAAGCCGGCTATGAAGCGTTCCGGGATGTAATTCTGCACAATCTCGTACTCTTCCTTCGCGCCTATGACGATGACGCCAATGTCATTTTCCACGCAGTGATCCTTCAGATATACGAGGGCCTGCGCGTCCTCATGTACGTCCTCATTCGTATAGAGGATAGAGATCATTGATCACAGAGGAGAATTCATATTCCACGTGAAGGATCGAAAGCTTTCCGGCCTCTATCTTTGAAAAATCAAGGACGTCATTTACTATCCCAAGAAGGCTGTGCCCGGCGGACATGATATCGTTGGCATAGCCGATGACATTGTCCTCATTGCTTTCGCGGAGTATCATCTCGTCCATGCCGAGGACCGCGTTTATCGGAGTTCTGATCTCATGGGACATCGAAGACAGAAAAGCGGACTTCGCCTGATTTGATGCCTCTGCCTTCTTTGCCATCTCAAGAAGCTCACTCGTCATCTTTGTCATGAAGAAGGACATCCTGTCGGAAAGAGGTATCACGCCCTTGTGCTTGCAGCGTAAAAAATCAGGGAGATATTCATATCTGTGCTTGGGCCGCTCCTTTACGCCCTCTGAGAAGCCTATGGCGACATGGGCGCTGTTCAATACCCCGCCGCTCCCGTTTCTGAAATAAAGCTCGCAGAAGCCGTGGATAAGGGCATAGTTTTGAACCAGAGCCCTGTACTTGTCCCATTCGATATGGGCGTCCTCATGAAGGAAGTTCAGCCTGTTTCCGCACATCACAAGGAAAAGCGCGTCAGGCGAAAACTTTTCCATTTCCTCAAAGGACTGCGCCGCCGACATGAGCACCTCGCTGCTTGAAGCATAGGAAAAGGTGACCCTGTCGCCGTTTTTAACGGATGAACAGAAATATATCTCCCCCTCTTCCCCGAACCTGTAAGGGATGAGGCAGATATCGACCCCGTTTTTGTTCACCATCAGGGGAAATTCGCAGATATTGGTGGAAAAGTATTTGTCGGGCTTCACCCCGAGATATTCCCTGAATATCTCAGTCGCCTTCATCCCGTCTATGGTGCTTATGTAGGCTTCGTGGGTGTCTGCCCTCCTTCCTGCGGCAATCTCCATCTCCCTGCCGATCGCGTGCCAGCCGAGGACATAATTCGACTGGACGAAAAGCTCCTCCCCCGAGAAGATCACAGCCACGACCCCGTCAGTGAAGATCTCATTTCCTATCACAAAGTTTTCCCTGCTTGAGATGCTTGTGGAGTCAAATGCCAGCAGATCCTCCATGGAATGCTGAAGGGGCGGTCCGGCATTTGTGGTAGAGGTACCGAAGAAAACTATATCCCCGAGGCCCTCCGCGGACTTTGAGAGGAACCTGTCCATATCTATCCCGGTATTGCCGGAAAGTATCAGGACAGCCTTCGCGTCAGGATGAGCCGCAAGGCGCGCTCTCATCCTTTCAATGGCGCCGTCCTCCTCGCCGGGCAGGAAGGGGATGTCGGCTATCTCAAATTCCGCCTTTTCGGAAACAAGGAGGTTCAGCCTGACGCCCTGCCCCTCAAAAGGACTGTCCACGATCGCGAATATCGAAATACCGACGGTCTTGAGTCCATAAATTTCGCATCCCTTCAGCATTGAAAGAAGGGTCTTTATCATAGAGCGCGGAAAGCCCGTCTCATATATCGTAAGAAGCGCGTCCCTGTGCGGGGTCTCTCGAAGGGTCTTCTCAATATCTGCGACTGCCCTTGCTGCCGTGAGCGGCGACTCTACAAGATAATCCTTCTGTATCATTTGATTATCCTTTCAGGCCGGAATTATCTGTAAACTTTGAAAGCCATTCGGTAAATATATCAGGCTTTGCTGTAAAGCATATCTTATACCTTCCGTCAACAGTCCCAACAACCTTCGCATACAGATCCCCGCCGATATCGATCATGATATTCTGCTTGTCCAAAAGCTCTGTCGTTGTCTCAAGAAGTCCATAGCGCCAGTCAAGAGACAAGGCTTTGATGAAGCCTTTGTTTTTTTCATCGATGACTGCTTTCCCTTCCAGCTTGTAAAATATCACCTCCGGTTTTCTGGTGATACTCTCCCACCTGATATCCTCATTTAATGAATTGATCTTAATCTGACCTGCTCCCCGGATATCATATATCTTCAGCTCTTCTTTTCCGCCTTTAGGCAGGAAGCTGTCTTCACCTGCGATATCAAGTTCTTCCGAAATACGTTTTCGTGTATTCTCTGAAATATAGATCTGTCCTCCTATTGTGTAGCTTTCCACACGGCCTGCGAGATTTACATTCTCTCCCATGCATCCATATTTGGCTTTCTTTTGAGAACCAATATTTCCGACAACCACCTGCCCGGAATTAATACCTATCCCCATTTCAAGAGCGGGAAAATTGTTTTCTTCATTCCATCTGTTTACTTCTTCCATCGCGTTTTGCATCTCGACTGCGCAGCATACGCTCAAAAGAGCATGTTCCTCTTCCTCCTTCGGGGCCCCAAATACAACAAATATCCCGTCTCCAAGGAACTCGATCACAGTACCGCCGTTCCTTTCAATGATCTCAACCATCGCTTCAAAATAATGGTTTAAAACCGTGATCAGATCCGCCGGAGTCATTCTTGTGCTTAAGGCAGTAAACCCTCTCAGATCGCTCATAAGGATCGAACAGTCTCTTTGCTGTCCTCCAAGCATTTCCCCTTTGGGATCGTTCAGTACAAAGTCCGCGATCTCACTGGATGTATATCTCTGAAAAGCAGTATTGACTCTGATAAATTCTGTCAGATCACTTATGATCGAAATATACAAAACCTCTCCGCCTTTACCCCTTATTGCGGACATACATACGCGAAGCTTAAAAACTTTTCCCTCTTTATTTTCATAATCCACATAGGCCTGATGACTGATAAGCTTTTGTTTACAGCTCTCGATAAACATCTCTATCAGGTCATCATTCCTTTGTGTGTAGGGCACATACTTCCAAAGCTTTTCCCCGTTCTGATCTTCCCCATTGATGCCAAAAAGCCTTTGGGCAGAAAAATTTGCGTACTTGAGTACCCCCTCGCCTGTGATCACGCAGATCGCATCATCCATGCTGGTGAATATATAATCAAAAGCATCCTGATTCAGTTCAAAGCTCATACTTACCTCTTCCACTTACAGATCAAGCACTTCTTCAATATCTGCTTTCAGCCCGTCGCCCTCCTGCTCTCTTCTTATATATTCGATGATCAGCTCGGCGTCGGGAGTCAGCTGTTTTATATTCTTGAAAATTTCATCTATGTCCATGGCTCCTTCATGGATCCTTAAGTGACTGTCATGGCTCCCGTCATTATTATGAAGATGATAAGCCCTGATCTGCCCTTTAAGATCTTTGATGAGCTTTGGTATATCCCAGCTGTTTGCAAATGCATGCCCTACATCTATCAGTACATCAAAGCCTTTCTTGATGCATAGCTCAGTAAATTCATCCTGATCAAGAAGAATGTCATTTTTGAGCCTTGTCCCTGTATTCTCCACAAAGATCTTACAGCCAAACTCCCCGAACAACTCTTCAAGCTCCTTGTAATTCTCAAGTGCGTTCTTCAGCATCCTCTCCTTTGTTTCAGCAGTTACCACGCAATTATTAAGATGCATGGTCATATGAGTTGAATGAAGTATCCTGGCATATTCAAGCGTCTTTCTGATATGCCACATAGTCTCCTCATATTCAGGCGTTCCATTTGCTGCGGAATGCTCTGCGCAAAATACCGGTCCGTGAAATGAGATCGGACATTTCTGAAGATCCGGTATGACCTTTTTCAATTCATCTTCGAAATCCGAAAGATCGAACATCGACAATATCTCAAAGCCGATCTTTCCCTTGTATCTTTCAATATAATCCGGTACCAGGTGCATCTTTTCTGACGCGAATACACATGTATTTACATAAACGATCTCACTCATTTTTGCTCCTATACTAAAATACAAGTGCAGTTACTATTGAAGGCATAGGAATAATCGACCTCGGCTGCCAGCTTCATTACCATTCGGATCCCGATATTGGCGGCAGGATCATCATCCTTGTGTATCTCATAATATCTGGCAGGATCGAAGGCCTCACAATAATCTCTAAGCGTCAGACATATCCTTTCATCCTTTACAAACAACCTGTAATCAACACATATCCCTTCTCTGTTTTTGGTCTTCCCGTGTTTTACGATATTTACAGCCATCTCCTCTACAAACAACGCCATAAGGTTTGCTTTTCGCTTGTCGATCCCATGCAAAAGACAGAAAGCTCCTGCTTCCTCGCTTTTTTTCACTGCATCATCAATTGTTTTTATATATCCATAATTTTCAAAACCATCCTCTACACCGAAGTCTTTTTTCAGCAACATATAATCTTCCGCCTTACGGGGAATGCCCTTTTTGTATCCGCAGATGATAAGAAAGATGATAATGATAAGTACCAGTTTACCAACGGCAATAGATGCAAGAATACCCTCAGGGCCAAACATTTTTCCCATTACAAGCGCTACGATGACCGGCACAAAAAATCTTTCGACAAAGCATAGGATATTGACGAGCTTCAATCTTTGGATCCCCTGAAGATAGCTTTGGAAGGCCATTGCCACACAATCAAAGACCAGACCTATTGCCATCCATCGGATGCCAAATGCAGCAAGGCCGGCGACCTCAGGGTCGTTTGTGTACATCATCGTTATCAATGGAGCTCCAAACAGTATGACAAGGGCCACTCCCCCGGATATGATCACACTGGTTTTCATGGAGCAGACAAAAAGTCTTTTCATTCCCTGCCTGTCATCAGCTCCATAATACATGGCGACTATGGGAAGAAGAGCGTTGCTGATACCGATCCCTATGCAGAACATTACAGTATTAAGGTCATTTTGTATTCCTCTCGCGGCAATCGCTACAGCAGTAGTAGCCAGGGCAATATTCAGATAATTTGTAAAAAGATCCCGAAGTATCGTAGCAAGTGTCCGGAGGAATACCAGAACACCGTTTTTTATGATGCCTCCCATGAGTTTTGGCTCGAATCCCTTTAAGGTCAGGCGAAAATAGCTTTTTGAAGACCAGAAATGGATGCACAGGCATATAAGCTGCAGCCACAATGAAACAGATGTGGCGATCGCCATCCCAAACACGCCGCCCTTGAAAACAAACACATTCAGCAGATCCCCGGCCACATCTGATGTAAACAGTACGATCGAAGAGATCGTGATCAGCCTTTTCCCATTATCAATTATGATGAACGGGCTTATCACCTGAACAAGGATGACCGCCGGTATACCGAAGAGATACCCCTTCAGGTAGTTCATCATATGCATATGTATCGCAGGATTGTCGCCTTTTGCTATCCCGCATATACGCACCAGAATATCAGGCGCAAAGCATCCCAGGATAATAAAGATAACAGCAACCAAAAGACCCGTGACCACAGAAAAAGTGAACAGGGAATTTGCAACCTCTTTGTTGCCGGCTCCGATCTCGATCGAACACAGGACCTGACAGCCGATAGCAATGAAGGTCGCAAACAAAAGGATTATATTTACCATCGGGAAGAACAAAGAGACTCCCGAGTAGGCTTCCGGTCCCAGAAACTTGCTTGTGATGATCCCGTCTACAGCCCCGGCAAGAAATCTCGCAAGGGATGTAAAGATCATGGATATAGCCGCAGGAACAAACATGCTGGCTATGATATCATTTGGTCTCCCGCTTTTTTCTGCCCCCTTTGTCATAAAGATTCTTCTATCGCTTCCAAAAACTCATCATATTCCTCAAATGCAGGCAGATCCGGATTGTCCCTTTTGATCGCATCTGTCGAGCGGAAAAGGAAGCCCTTTTTCGATGCCCTTATCATCTCAAGATCGTTGAAGGAATCCCCGGCGGCTATCGTCTCAAAGCCTATGGACTGAAGCGCCTTCACGGTCGTAAGCTTTGACTTCTCACATCTCATCTTAAAGCCGGTGATCTCACCGTCTTTTGCTACTTCAAGGGTATTACAGAATATCGTAGGCCAGCCCAGTTTTTTCATGAGAGGACCGGCGAACTGATCAAAGGTATCGGAGAGGATCAGAACCTGTGCCTTTTCGCGAAGGCTGTCAAGGAATTCCTTTGCGCCCGGAAGCGGATCGATCCTCGCTATCGTATCCTGTATCTTTTGAAGTGTAAGACCGTGCTCCTTCAAAATACCGATCCTGAAATTCATGAGCTTTCCGTAGTCAGGCTCGTCCCTTGTGGTCCTTGAAAGCTCCGGGATCCCGGACTCCTTCGAAAAAGCTATCCATATCTCAGGCACCAGCACTCCTTCAAGGTCAAGACATACTATGTTCATTTTTCGCTCTCCTTTTTCAGCATTGCGGATATTATCTCTGCGGAGCGTTCCGCAAAACGTATCCTGTTGATCTTTTCCATCGCGTCCTGAAACGCTGCTTCGGCCCGCCTTTTTTCAAGCTCTTCCTCGGCCTTTTTCCTCTCCCTGTATTCTATATCCTTCTTTATCGCCTTTGTACGCTGAGCCTGTTTTTCCTTGACCTCCCTTGCCGCAGAGGCATCACCGATTATCCTTCCACCCTCTCTTGCTACTTTATTGGTCTTCGGCGGGTCCTTCTTTATCACGCTTTCACTTGAGGAAGGTCTCTTGTAATAAGGTTCTCCTCCAACAGACCTTATCCTTTCATCCTTGAAGATATCCATCAGAAAATCATAAGCATCCCTGATGTCATAATACTGCCAGGCCGTTTTTTTTGACGGATTCTCGTCAGGGTGATATAGCTTCAAAAGCTCCTTGTATGCGCCCTTTACATCATCTCTTGTAGCCTCTCCCCTGATCCCGAGGAGGAGGAGCGCGTCCTTTACCGTTTCAAATTTCATATTCAGAAAAAATAGATAGTAAGTACCAGCACATCCCGCCTCTCATTGTAATAGATGTATGAAAGGCCTTCACAATAGCGTCCAAGGTTGCCCTTCCTCACAAAGAAATCAACCGCCTGATAATAGAGTGTCGGAGTTTTGAATTTCACGGAACACTGCGAGTCACCGCTTCTATATGAATTTGAAAAGGCCCGCCCTATCGACTCCTTGTCGAGTGACTCAAAGAAAAGGCCCATCTTGTTGTAATAATTATTCTCAGTCGCAGTGCAGTTCGGGATCGGAATATCCATATCAATAATATGGGTTTTTTCCATCTCCTCTGAAGTCAGATTGAGATAAGCATAGTTCACGGTCTTTTTGTCAGCGTTCTTGTCCAGGAAGCGGTTGTTCCCCCAGGTGGCATCAAAGAAATACCACTCATTGTCAAGCATTATCATATTCCAGGAATGGGGGTCACCCTGCGCTGTGCCGCGGAGGATCACGTTTTTGATCCCAAGCTCATCAAAGAGTACTCCGGCCGCATCAGCATAGCCCTGGCAGACGGAGCGGCCGTTCAAAAAGACTGAGAGTATGTTCTGGCTGTCCGGCGCATCCTCGTCATAATCCACCCTTGAAACAATGTTCTCATAGACATAGAGCGACTTGTAAAAATCAGGTGAGTCATTTGATATCCCGGAAAGCCATTCCTTCTTTGCCTTCTCGACTAGAGCCTCCTTTTCCTCCTTCTCTTTTTTCGTCATCGAAAAATCGGGGGAAAACAGCATATTGGGCGAATCACCATTGCTTTTGCTGCTGTAGCTGTAGCCATCCACCCAGAAGAGGCCGCCGTAGTCCGAAAAGATTGCATAGAAAAGCTTCTCAAGGACATCAGGCTCGACGGTATTTATCACTACCTCCTCCCTGAAATGAAGGAATGCGTCCAACATTATGTCATAGAGCTTTTTTTCCTCGATCGAAAGACAGCTGTAGGCATACTTCTCATTTGAAATGCTCTCCACATCCTTCTGGTGCCCGAAGAAAAGTGAAAGGTGCGAGGAGCATCCCGACAGCAGGAGCACAGCTGAAAAAAAGATCGGAAGAAGGAGCGCTCTTGTGTTTTTTTTGACTGTTTTTCTTTCCATCCGGATAATGAAAAACGGAACGGCTTTCACCGTTCCGCTCTTAAGTTCAGATCCAGTTTATGAACAGACTTTTCACAAAGTAAAAGCGGTCAGGAGATAACGCTTACGTTCACAGCCTGTGGTCCTCTCTCGCTCTGACTTACTTCGTACTGAACCTTGGCTCCGTCAGAAAGAGTCTTGAAACCGTCTGCAACGATCCCGCTGAAGTGTACGAAGATATCATTTCCCTCTTCATCTGATATGAATCCGTATCCCTTCTGGCTGCTGAACCACTTAACTGTACCTGTCTTCATTTTTTGTATCCTCCAAATCTAGCCCCCAGATCGATAATTGCGTGGGGCTTCACAACAAATTTAAAACTATCATAAAGACCCACAGATTTCAACCAAAAATTTGCTTTCGCTAACCTTATATGAGCCGTTCAGACAAAGGATGAAAACATCTTTTCAACTGCACTGTCCCATGCTTTTTCAGTTTCGGCACCGGAAAAGGGATCCTTCAAAAACGCGCCGCTCATTATCGTAAGCTCATTATCTTTGAATGATAATGTAAGAGAAAGGCTCTCGCCGTCTGAAAGACCATGATCGCCTGCCATCTCCTTCGGCGCAGAAAGGACGAATTTCATGAAGTTCGGAAGAGTCTTTCCCTTCACGCATTCATAGGCTATCTTTTTCACGGAGGAGTACGGACAGTACTCTATCTCCTCTCCTTCATCAGAAATACGGCCCTCGATCACAGTCGAAGGGCCGTTTTTTATGGTGATCCTGTTCACTTGAAAATCATCAAAGAAGGTCCCCGAAAAAAGCTCGGTCATGAACTGGGGAATCTTTGTAAGAGAAAAAACCTTCATGCCTGTCCGCTCTTTGCCGTCCTCTGCGTCTCTCTCATAAGTATCTTCGGACCGCCCTTCTTTCTCACATAATCCTCCGTGATGATGACGGTGCCTATATTGTCATCCTTCGGTATCTCATACATGATATCGAGCATGAGGTCCTCTATGATCGAGCGAAGTGCCCTCGCGCCAAGCTCCCTTCCCTTTGCTTCCTCGGATATGGCCCGAAGCGCCCCCTCCTCGAATTCGAGCTTCACCTCGTCATATTCAAGAAGTTTCTGATACTGCTTCACTATGGCGTTCTTCGGCTCCACGAGTATCTTTACGAGCATATCCACGGTCAGGCTCTGAAGGGCGAAGATAATGGGCAGACGGCCTATGAACTCGGGTATCATCCCGAATTTCCGAAGATCCTCCACCGTCACCTTTTCAAGGATGTTCTCGTCCTTGTCGTACTTGTCCTTTAAATCGGACACAAAGCCCATGGCTGAGGACTTGTTGAGGCGTTCCTTTATGATATCCGAAAGATCCGGGAAGGCTCCGCCGCAGATGAAGAGGAT
>CACYBK010000062.1 GCA_902772635.1 uncultured Lachnospiraceae bacterium
TCGTATAAAAGACCTTTCCGTTACGATTGATTTTAATTGATGTGCTCATAATGAAATCTCCTTTCAGAAAACTAGTCCTGCAGGAGACGTACTCCTGCCTTAACAAAAAATGGATTTGAAAGCAGGAAAATAAAAAAACTGATAGCGAAGATCGCCTTAAAAATGAAAATGGATAATAAGAATTATTCTGCCTTCAAAGAGAATGATAGTCTGAAGGACAAGAGATTGCAAGAGCTTTTTCTCATGGAGCCAATGGGATTCGAACCCACGACCTCGCCCGGGGCACCGCCGCGCATGGCGCGTCGAAAGCGTGCCCGTCGGACATCTACTGGATGTCCGACCATTGCGAACGCGCGCCCGGTCTTACAGCAGAGGCATGGGTGACCGGCATTTGAAGATATGAGAAAAAGGATGGCCTGTAAAACAGACCATCCTTTTCCTCATGGAGCCAATGGGATTCGAACCCACGACCTCTGCGTTGCGAACGCAGCGCTCTCCCAGCTGAGCTATGACCCCGAAAAAATGTGAACGCTTTTGAACGCGTTCGCCATACATATTATCTCTTTTGCTTTTTTTCCGCAAGCACTAATTAACGAGCCCTTGACTCTACGATGCTACTAAACTCGCTATCGCTCGTTAAGTAGCCCTGTACCGGTTTCTCTAACCTCACTTACGATGACACTAAACTCGCTTCGCTCGTTAAGTGTCTCTGTACCGATTTCTCTAACTTCACTTCGTTCAGTAAGAGAAATCATGTCGTTCGGTAAGAGAAACCATGCGTCCCCGGGGTTCATTAAAGGGTTGACAGAATCGTCAATTCTTGATACAGTCTGTTCCAAGTGGATGCAGTGTAATGTTTCCGATCTATGCTGTAAATTTGTGGATCGAGAGAAGTGGAATGTGGACAACGTCTCAAGGAGAAGAGAATACAGAGGCAAGACGAAAGGAGCTTTTGGAAACAGGATATGAGCTGTTTTCAAAAAACGGGATCGAAGCCGTCAGCATGAGGGATGTCGCGAAAGCTGTCGGCTGCGGAAGTACAAGCGCATACCGGTATTTCAGCTCAAAGCCCAAATTCGTGATAGCCGTGGCTACATGGAAGTGGGAGCAGTTCCTGGAAGAAAATGAGAAGCGCAGACCGGTGTCAGAAGATGAGGACATGACCGCTGCAGATTTTTTCGAGTTCTATCTGGATTCGTTTTTGATGCTGTACAAAAACTACAGGGATCTTTTACGATTCAATCAGTTTTTCAATGTATATGTGCAGTCGGAGCATATTGATGAGGGGACGCTGCAGCCTTATCAGGGAATGATCGAAGGCCTTCAGGAGCGGTTTCACGGGATGTACTTGAAGGCAAAGAAGGATAAGACCTTAAGGACTGATGAGCCGGAAGAGATGATGTTCGGCAAAACCCTCCATTTGATGCTTGCAGTAGTAACAAGATACGCAGTAGGACTTGTGTTTGTCCCGAAGGGAGGATTTGATGCATTGGAAGAGCTTGAAACCATGAAGGATTTGCTTTTGATGAGGTACCGCAGTGGAACTTCTTCGGTGAAGGTCACAAGGGTGAAAAAAAGAAAGGCAGGTGGCGCATGACGACCGCGGAATTGTTGCAAAAACTGGACTTCAAGGGAAATGAAAATGAATTTCTCGCAAAAGAGGACACAGGCCTTGAGATGGATATCAGGACTGTAATCTTCCCGGATTTTGGAATAAATGGAAACACAGGCGAGGGAAACTTCTTTTTCCATATGCTTTCTGAGCCCGGTGAAGAGGAAGCAGGACGGATATTTGTATGCAGATATACGCTCTGCTTCGATGCGAAGGATGATATCATATTGCCGCTGTGCGCGGAGTCGGTAACGGAAAATTATGAGTACCCTGTCGGGACACTGGGCTTTGATCTGGAGGATAATGCGGTTATCTACACCCTCCAGACCCCCTTTCCTGATGACCTTTCAGACGATGAAATGCTGAAGCAGGCAGAATTGTCCGTGATGATATCCCTTAGGGCGGCGAGGGACCTTGCGGTGAAATACGCTTCGCTGGCAAATGGAGGAGGAATATGAAATACCGGATTTTCGGCCCGTTTTTGAGCGGGCAGGCAGAGCTTCCCAAAACCTTGTTTCCGGTCCAAAAAAACGATAAGGCAAGGCGGATCGTTATCGCGGGCTATGAAGAGGAAGAGCTTGTTTCCTACGCCTTGTTTTCCGAAGATCTCCATGAAAAGCAGAGCATATGGCTTGATCACTTCCAGACCATGGAAGGCTTCAGGGAGCAGGGAAAGGCCGGCGAGCTCTTGAACTACTGCGCTGAGTTTTTCAGGGATAATGGAGCAAGTGCCATTCTCTGCAGAATCATAATAGATGTTGAACAAGCGGCGGAGTTTCATGGATACTTTACCAAAAGGGACTATATTCCACTGACTTTGACCGGGAGGCTTCTCGACTATCAGCTTTCTGATATGGTGGCTCCCGGCGTGTTTCAGCTTCTGGAGCAGAAAAAGGAAAAGCTCCCGCCCATGGTCTCATGGAAGGAGGCAAAGGGGCTCGAGGGCTTTGATGATCTTCACGCTATTCCTGATGAGGAGGAAAGAGAGCTGTCCCGTTATCTGCTTCTGAACGGGAAGCCGGTGGGATGCGCATTATGCTCAATGCCGGAGAAAGGGACACTGATGGTCTCTGAAATTGTGCTGAACAATGAGGCCAAAAAGAAGGGATTATTCATGCCGCTTTTCTACTCGGTGGTAAGAGAGGCGGAGAAGGACGAAAGAGGTGATCTACGAATCCTTCTCTGCGTGAAGGATGAAGGGGCATACAGAGGCTTAAGCCAGGTGTTCAATCCTCCTGAACAGGAATATCTTGTGCAGGAGTACATGAGGCTTCTGGTTTCGGAGGGTTAATATATGAGCGACAAAATGAAACTGGTTGAAAAGAAACTCCTTTCCTTTGAAACTGACGGGGGAAAGCTTGTCACGAAGGGATCGTTGATGAGTGAGCTGTACCGGGCAAAGGCTGGTCAGTCCGGCATCTTTACCTCCGTACAGGGGGAGAACATCCGGGATTTTCTGTGCCAGACAAATGATCACCTCAGCGGTAAAGAACTGTCTGACGAGGCAAAGAGCGAATTTGTGGAATTCGAGATCCTGGGACTCGATGAGGGCGATACCATAGAGGAGCAGAAGCGGCTCTCAAGGAGGCAGCGGGACTGGAAGAAGACGGTTTATAATCTAAAGCCGTCGCTTTATTCTTCTTCAGCGGCTCAGAGGGATCGGATCCTCAAAACCATGAAGCTTGATGATGTGACAAGGATGAACATCGAAAAGGAAAACCTGTCTCTTGAAGAGGTGCTTAATACTTATCAGTCAAAAAAAGAAAGGGTGAAGCTTGCCAAAAAGGGCAAGGACTTTTTCAATACCTTTATGCATATGAGAAAGGAGCTTGATAAGAACCCGTTTTTGACGGCTGAGGATAAGGCAAAAAGGCTTTATCATCTTGCGAAGCCTTATGAAAAAGCCATCGTGATGTATCGTGAGGAATACTTTGAAAACCTCGAGGAAACCAATAGAAAGGCAGATATCGAGGAGCTTTTGGACAGGCTTTCAAGGCTATATGACCTTTATTCCGGTGAAGAAAACGAAAACCGGGAGAAAAAGGACCGTCTCCTTAATGACATGAAGCTGAAGGGGAGTGAAAGAGACCTAAAGAAGGAGCTTATAACCCATGCCAGAGAGGTGGACAATTCAGAGGCTATTGAGAAA
>CACYBK010000063.1 GCA_902772635.1 uncultured Lachnospiraceae bacterium
CGGAGAGTCTTTTTCACCTGCTCGTCATCGGATACATGCTCTCCCGTGACACCAGCCATTATGAATATAGCCTGAATGGCATGGTTTGAATTTTTCGCGGCTACAGCACGAACCTCTACAAAGGGAGCAAAGGATTCGCCCTCTATCACCTCTTCAACCGGACTTTCTGTAAAAGCATCCAAAAGAAACTTCACTGTTTCCGCAGGGATATATTTTTTCAGGAGAGCTTCTTCGTCTGAAGAGCCGGGGAATGCAAAAACAGGCCTTGCCGAGGAATCATAGGCACGCACATATACGTGATTCGCCCTCGAGAAGGTCTTAAGGAAGGTCTCCAGCCCTCCATCCTTTGGATATACAGAAGCAAGATCCATTAATTTCCTCCGAAATCGTATTTCAACACATTATGATACCAATTTTCAGTAAAAAATGCATTAAAAATGTAGGTCTTCCGTACCCGACTTTTGTAAAAACTCACATTGTCAAAAAAGCTGTTCAATGGATATAATGAACGAGCATTAAGAAATACACCCCCCTTTAAGTATTTCTTAACGTTTTCCCCTTTATATTTTTAACCCCCCTTTAAAAAAAGACATCCGGACCGGATGTCTTTTTTTCATATCTATTCATCTAGCAAGCAATTCCACTATCTCTCCCAGATACATGGTGTGAAGATCCTTTGTCTTGTAAAACTGCTCCTCCACGCCCTTGTCCACAACATTTTCAAGGGTAAGGGGAAGTGAATACATCTTTTTGCAGATAACAATGAAATTTCCCTCATCTATGAACGGGATTCCCTTGTAATCATTGATAGTAAGCCTTGAATTTTTGATCTTGTCCTCGTTTCTTCCCGATACCTGCCCCATATACTTAAGTGTCCTTCGATACTTGTCATCAAGAAATGACACTGAAAAGCTATCGCTTTTGTCAAGAAGCTCTTTTGTGAAGCGGCTTTCCCTGACGTAAACAGTCGCAACGGGTTTGTCCCAGAGCATACCCACCCCTCCCCATGAGATGGTCATGGAATTTACCTTGTCATCAGCTTTAGTCGTAAGCGCTCCCCAGTTGTCGCCGAATCTCACAAACGGATTGAATTCTATCTCCTTGATAGGATATGGCTGAAATGCATGCATGGGCTTCCTCCTCTTCTATTCCCCTTAATAATAGATCCTGTGAAAGTCCTTATCTTTTAGCAGACCTCGACCGTCCAGCCGTACTTGTCAGGAAGACGGCCCCACTGGATGCCGGTAAGCGTATCGTAGAGCTTCTGTGTAAGCTCTCCTGTCTTCATATCGTTGATCGTGATGACGTCATCCTTGAATTTGAGTTTTCCTACCGGGCTTATAACTGCTGCTGTGCCGGTTCCGAATACCTCCTCAAGCTTTCCTTCGTGTCCGTAGCGCATGAGGTCTTCTGCCTTGAGATGGGCCTCATTCACCTTGTAGCCCCAGTCCTTCAAGATATGGATCATCGAATCCCTTGTGACACCCGGAAGGACTGTCCCCTCATTAATAGGCGCTGTATATATCTCTCCGTCGATCTTGAACATAATGTTCATGGAGCCGACCTCTTCGACATAGGTCCTTGTTGCGCCATCGAGCCAGAGCACCTGATCATAGCCCTCTTTCTCAGCCTTGACCTGCCCGGCTATTGAGCCTGCATAGTTGCCTCCGCACTTCGTAAAGCCTGTTCCGCCCTGGACGGCACGAACGAGCTCGTCCTCGATCATTATCTTTACGGGATTGAGTCCCTCTGCGTAATACATGCCGACCGGGCTCAGGATCACAAGGAATCTGTAATTTGTGGCCATATGTACCCCAAGGGCTGCCTCTGTCGCGAAAACGAAGGGTCTTATGTAAAGCGAGGTATTGGGAAGTGTGGGAACCCAGTCCTTTTCCTTCTCAACAAGTGCTTTGATCGCATCCACAAAGATGTCGACGGGAACCTTCGGCATGCAGAGCCTCTCATTGGAGTTTTGCATCCTCTTCGCGTTCATTTCGGGACGGAAGAGCTGTATCTTTCCATCCTCCCTCCTGTAGGCCTTGAGCCCCTCAAAAGTCTCCTGCGCATAATGAAGAACAACACAGGCGGGATCGAACTGTATCGGGCCATAGGGGACGATCCTCGCATCATGCCACTCATGCTCCCTGTCCCAGTCCATCTCGAACATATAGTCCGTAAAATACTTTCCAAAGCCAAGCTTGTTCCAGTCCGGCTTTTCCTTAAGATCTTTTCTTTCAACAAAACGGATGTCCATTGTCTTTTCCTCCAAACAAAAATCTGCTTCAAAGCCAAAACAGCTTTGAAACATAATTATCGGTCTTTCCGGCCTCGATTTCAACTGTTGTTTTTTCGAAGAAACGCATTTTTCTCACCCCGACATAGTCTCAAGATCAAGAATCCCGTTTTTTTCAAAGACCTTTATCTGTCCTTTTTCAATGGTGCATAGATGTTCTATCGAAAGAGAATCGAGCCTTGCAATAGTCTCCTTTCCGGGGTGGCCATAGCGGTTCCCCTTCCCTGCAGAGATCAATGTTATGTCCTCCCTTCCCGAAAGAATTGAAAGAAGATCATTGCAATTTGAATAATTGCTCCCATGATGTGCGGCCTTGAGTATCAGCGTTTTCTTTGCAGCCTCGTAAAGCATTTTCTTTGCAGTCTCATCAGATAGTATCATCTCCTCCTGCTCACTTCCGATGTCTCCGGTGAGAAGGATCGATGCCTTCAGATCCTTTCTTTCAACGAGAAGGACCAGTGAATTTGCGTTCGCATCCCCCGCCCTCAGATATTCGTCGGTCCCGGAGAACAGACAGGTAATGACAGTATTTCCGCCTGAAAGAACAAGCCTTTCGCCCTTTTCCATGAATTTGAGAGCCGCACCATCCATTTTAACCGCAGTGATCAGCCTTTCGTAATTTTCATTTTCAACGACCTTTTTGGGAAGTATCACCATTTGAACAGGATAGCCACTCTCCAGCGCCTCTATCAGCCCTGAGACATGGTCGGTATCAAGATGACTTACAAACCAGTAGTCTATCCCGCCCGTGACGCCCCGTGATTTAAGAAAAGGCAGTATGACATTCCTTGCAACCTCTTTTTTGCTGGTGCTGCCGCCATCGATCATAATATGCGTTTTTCTGTCCGTCCGAAGATAAAGTCCGTCCCCCTGCCCCACGGAGAACATGTCAAATTCAAAGCCGCCTCCCTTGAAACCGGAAAGTATCACGGGAAGCAGAATGAAGACCACGGCTGCCTTTGGAAGATATGCTTTTACATCCTTCTTTTGAGCATTTACGGGATCAGCCAGATCCTCCCGGCTCTTTAAGGTACGAAGAAGTTTTAATGCAAAATAGACGCCGACAAAAAATAAAATGAAATAAAGCACTATCTGAAGTTCGCCCGGTTTTCCAAATGTGAGGCTTGAAAACGGAAGCTTCAGCGTCAATGCCGAAAGCCATTCATAGAAATACAAAAGAAGATGCACGGGAAAAAGAAGAAGCTTTAAAAATAATATTCCTGAAACGAGAGCCATGAAAAGGAGTGCTGTCATTAGAGGGATCAAAATGAGATTAAGGAAAACCTGATACAAAGGGATCTCATAGTAGTACAGGGCCACGATAGGAGCAGTTCCAAGACAGACCGTAAAGGAAAACACAAATGACATAATGAACTTCTCAAAAATAGAAGGTTTATAGCCCCTTATTTCTCTGTGCCTTTCCCTTATAAAGGATTCAAGCGCTTCACTGATGGGTCTTCCCGCTGCTGCCACGATAAATACGGCAGAAAAAGAAAAGACAAAGGCTGAATCAAAAAGGGAGAAGGGATTTTTCATTATCAATATGACTGCAGCTACCCCCTCATTTGTAAGCATATCCGCTTCTCTTCCGAGGGACTCTGACAAAAGTGATAGAAAGAACATGATGAGTGCCCGCTCTGCTGAAACAGACATGCCGCACATCTGGGCATAAAGAAATGAAAACGGGATTGAGATCAGAAAAGACATGAAGAAACTGAACCGGAGACGCCGGAGAAGCTTATAAATGAGACTTCCCACTATTGAGATATGAAGCCCCGAAACCGCAAGAAGATGCGCTATCCCTGAGGCCGAGAAGAGGTCCTTCACGTCAGAAGAAAGCCCTCCCTTGTCACCGAGTGCCATCGCGCTCAGTATCGCACCCTCCTCCCCCGGAAGATTGTCTTCAAAAAAGTTTTTCAGCCTTTCCCGAAGATCTGAAAGCACCTGCCGGATCGAGAATACAGGCTTTTTTAAAAGCGTGATCTTTGGTTTAAAAAGCTTTATCCCTATATCCTTTCCGCTTAAGTATTCCTTCTCGGAAAAACCGCCCTCGTTCTCTCTTTCCGAGATCTCAGAGGGCGTACCTTCAAGCTTGTAAAGGCTTCCCGGGACAAAGCTTATCTTCTCGTCCAGATAAAATATAAGCCCGCCGGGGCTGTAGTTTTTGCTGCCCGAACGAAAGCTGACTTCTTTAAGATAATAGGCATAAGAGCTTGTCTTCTCCTCAGTCTTCTCAGCCTTCCCGTAAAACACTTCCTCCTCTTTGGAAAGATCTTCTGAAGCCATCTTTGCCTGCGTCCTTACAAACATGTGCGCCTCTCCCCGAAAAAGTCCGAAGATGAATGCAGCGGCAACGACCAGAAAAGCTGCTTTTCTCCTCTTCAAAAATGAAATCGATATAAGAGCAAAGATGACAAGAAAGATTATCCTTAAGGTGGGATTTTCGATAACGGCAAAGGCCGCCCCGAGGGAAAACGAGACCGCCAAGGAAAAAAGCGGTCGTTTGTCCATAGATTTGATCCTTTGATTATTCTATTATGAGCTTTGGATTCTTTTCATAGGTTCCGGAAAAGCTGTTCTCCGATATATCCGGAGTTCCGTTCCGAAAGACAGTGATCTGAACCTTGCTTATCCCGTCAAGATTGCAGAGGGAATTCACAAGGGTATAGATCGAAACTTCACGGGTGACACCTGTGACCTTCGTAAAATAGCTGCTGTCTATATCAAGATAACATATACCGTCGGATGTCGAGATATGAAGAAAGACCGAGGAATCGCTTATGATAGCCTTCAAACCGCTTCCTACAGGCTCCTGGCAGAGGTTTTCGATAACAAGCTTCGCGAGGTTCGTATTTGAGCTGTAATGCACCCTTCTCTCGTAGGGAACCAGTCTTTCACCGTCAGAAGAAGGATAATAAAGGAGCAGATCCCTGATCTGAAGTGCTGCCTGGCTGTTGCCGAAGTTTCCTATGAAGCTGTCCTTCGTCATTGTCCCTATCGTACGCCCGACCGCGTCCACAAGTACTGAATCGCCGACATAGAAGGAAACGCCTGAAAGCCCCTCTATCTGAAGCAGTGTATTTACTATAGCCGCACGTATCAAGGGCTCCCGAATAAGCGGGATGTCCGAATAGCCCTCCGAAAAATAGACGGACATTCTGCTGCCATCTTCCGAAAACTCTATAGATCTCACATCAACCTTCGCGGGTATGGGAGCTTCAGCCCCTCTTCTCTGAGCATTGTCACCAAGCTGGTCAAGCATGCTTCTTGCGAGTTCTTCCTTTGAGGAAGGCACCTCGCCCTCAAAACTGTTTTCCACAAGTGATGTGCCGGAGGAGTCTATCCCGTAGATAATATAGCCTCCTTCCTTCCCGGCGCAGCCACCTGAAAGAAGTATGCAAAGAAGGAAGCAAAGAGAAAGAATGAACCTTTTAAAAATCTTCATTTTCATTTTCCTCCGCTGCCACATCCTTTTCCTCAGTAATATATTTGAGCGGAACCCTGACAGCAAAACGCGTCCCTTCATCAAGCACGCTCTTTACCTTGATCTCGCCCCTGTGCATCCGAATGACTGTCTGCGTTATGGCAAGCCCAAGTCCCGTGCCGCCTATCTCACGGCTGTGAGACTTATCAGCCCGATAGAATCTCTCGAATATGTGGGGAATGCTCTCTTCGGGTATTCCTATCCCGTTGTCCTCAACATGAATGTAGAAATAACGATGGTCGGAATTGAGGCTCACATGTACATAGCCGCCTTTTTTGTTGTATTTGATCGCGTTTTCAATGAGATTCGAGATCGCAAGTGAGAACTTTGTCTCGTCTATCTCAGCAACTATGGGTCTGAAGGTCTCAAGGACAAGTTCCACATTTGCCTTTTCAGCAATAGGAGAAAGCCTCTTCATGAGAAGTTCAAGTAGATCATTTATTCTGACTGAAGAGACAGATAGTTCATCTGAGCCGCGGTCAAAGCGTACCAGAGTAAGGAGATCGTTGATTATCGTTGTTTCACGATCGATCTCGCCCGTTATATCAGCCATGAACTCCCTGTACATATCGGCAGGGACGTCCTCCATGGAATTCAGGGAATCCGCCAGAACCTTCATTGAAGCAAGTGGAGTCTTCAATTCGTGAGAAACGTTTGAAACGAATTCCTGCCTGGAATCGTTCATTGTCTTCATCACGGCAGCGTAGCTGTTGAAGTGGCTGCTGATCTCGGCGGCCTCGGAAACTGAATTTTCCTTCAGCACCGGCTCAGAAAAGCCCTTTTCAACATCCTCTATTTCAGACGAAAGCCGCCTTAAAGGAGCCGTCAATCTCTTTGAGATGAGAAGTGAGATTCCAAAGGCCGCGACGATATTCGCGGCAAGAAACAGTATGAGAAATGAGCCCTGGGTATTTTTGGAAAGAGCGGTGTTTTCCATGGAGCACACGAACATGATGACCCCGGAAACAGGCACGGTCCCTGTCCTTTTCACAGGTGAGGAAGCCGCTGTTTGAGGAGCCGCAGCCCCCTCAGTCTCCCCGGTTATTGGAACGCATACCGTCAGGAATTTGTTTACCTTATCCCTGTCATAGGCTGTTGCTCCGGAAAGAGCCTTTATAGCTATATCCCAGATCACAGTCCTCCCCTCGTAGAGAGAATAGGTGTCCTTTATGACACGAAGGGTCCTGTCAAGAACGAGTATCCTCCCTGAAAGAGACTGCGCGACAGAATCAAGGGTGATATTTACAGCTTCATCGGTAGGACTCGTTAAATAGCCGCTCGTAAGTATGTCATTTCCAAGTATCTGGGATTCACTTGTAACTGAAAGAACCTCTGCTTTCTCGACTTCGTTCTCATAGACGAAGGAAAAGCCGAGTGAAAAGAGGATTGATGGGATTATCCCAATAAGAAGACCGAAAATAAAGATCCGGCTCCTCATGCTCTTGAATATTTTTTTGAGTGAAAAATGTTTTTTCAAGGTTTAAAAAGGTAACCGACTCCCCATTTTGTCTGGATATAACGGGGTTCGCCGGGGTTTTCCTCCATTTTTTCGCGAAGACGCCTGACATGAACATCAACTGTACGGGCATCTCCGGGATAATCAGCACCCCAAAGAGCCTCAAGGAGCGCATCCCTCGAGAATACCTTGTCGGGATTCGTCGCAAAGAGAATGAGCATATCAAATTCGCGGGATGTGAGATTGACCTCCTCGCCTTTAATAAAGAGCCGTCTGGATCTCTTTTCGATCCGAAGGTCTCCGTATTCGATCGTAAGGTCATCTTCTTCTTTCTTCTCGGAGCCGGCGCTTCGGCGCATGATAGCTTTGATCCTTGCCTTCACCTCAAGTATGTTGAACGGCTTTGTGATATAGTCATCAGCCCCGTATTCAAGGCCGAGTATCTTGTCCATATCGTCGCCCTTGGCAGTCAGCATTACAATGGGCATTTCGGAAAACTCCCTTATCCTGCGGCAGACCTCAAAGCCATCCACCTTCGGGAGCATGACATCAAGGAGGACCATGTCGTAACGGGTCTTTCCGGCAAGATCAAGTGCTTCCTGCCCATCATAGGCACAGTCTACCTCCATGCCGTCCTGCTCAAGGGAAAACTTGATCCCCTTGACTATCAGCTTTTCATCATCAACTACGAGAACTTTTTTTGCCATAATAAACCTAAACCGTTATCCTATCCTTTATCTTTTCATAAAGTCCGCCCTTTATGCCGCTGATCATCGTGATATCCTCAGGGCTTTTAAAGGGACCGTTCTTCTGCCGAAAGTCAAGTATCAGCTTCGCCTTTGCCTCTCCTATCCCGGGAAGAGTAGTTAAAGCGCTTGCGTCAGCGGTATTGATATTGACCTTCCCGTCTGCATTGGCACCTGAATCCTCAGAAGCAGCCAAAACCTCGCCTTCCCTTTTGATATATATCTTTTCTCCGTCAACGGCTTCCTTCGCCTGGTTCAGATCTCTTATGTCCGCGTCGGGGAGCAGACCGCCTGCCATTGAGATAAGAGAAAAAACACGACTTCCCTTCTCTACCTCAAATACGCCCGGAGCATTCACCGCCCCCTGTATCTCTACAAATATCCTCTCCTCTTTTTCATCCGACTTCTTTGCAGCATCCTCCGAAGTTTCATCAGAAGATGAGGTCCTTTCCGTATCAGAACCTGCCGAGACATTTTTGTCTTCAAAATAAGAGGTGCTTGCACAGGACGAAAAAAAGAAAAGCGAAAGAACTATCGCCGCAAAACTGAGTCTTAAAAAAATACCGGTTTTCAAAACAGGATTCCTTTCCAAAGGAAGAAAAGAAGACCTGCTCATCCTGACCGGTACATTTTAACATATTAAGAAATTATTACAAATGTTTTTCAAAGAAGTGATGATAATATTTCATTCATCCTGTCAAAGTCCTCTTTTTCAGCGATGAGCGGAGGCAGCATACGAATTACATTTCCTTCCGCCGTAAGGAGTATGAGCCCTTTTGAAAGGGCTGCTGAGACGATATCCCTGGCCTTCACATTTTCATCGAGCAGAAGTCCCTGCATGAAGCCCTCTCCGCGCCGCTCCTTCACTTTGTCAGACCCTTCCACGATCCTGTCAAGGGTCTCTTCAAAATAAGGAGTAAGCTCCTTCACATGCTCTCTCACCCTTCTCTCCTTCATGAGCCTGATGGAAAGAGAAACGGCAGATGTGCACAAAGGGTTTCCTCCGTAAGTTGAGCCATGATCTCCGGGCTTTAAGGAGTTTTTTGCAACACGCTCGGAAACTATGAAGGCGCCAACCGGAAGACCGAGTCCAAGCGCCTTTGCGCTTGTCAGGATATCGGGTTTTACATCATACTTCTGAAAAGCGAAGAATTCACCGGTCCGACACATCCCGCACTGTATCTCATCAAGAACGAGCAGGATGTCATGCTCATCACAGAGCCTTCTTATGCCCTTTATGAATTCCGCAGTCGCCGGATGTATGCCGCCTTCGCCCTGCACGGTCTCCATGATGATCGCGCAGGTTCGCGCGTCTATCAGCTTTTCAACCGATGAAAGGTCGTTGTAGTCCGCAAAAACTGCTCCCTCCATCAAAGGATAAAAGGGCGACCTGTAGGCATCGGTCCCGGTAACTGAGACTGCGCCTATGGTTCTCCCGTGGAAGGAGGAATTCATGGCTATCACCTTTGCGTCGTTCTTCCCGGTCTTGTTGAAATAATACCTCTTTGCCGTCTTCAGCGCGCCTTCGACAGCCTCAGCACCGCTGTTTGTAAAGAAGACCCGGTCAAGTCCCGATATCTCCTTTACGGCTTCAGCAGCTTTTGAAAGCGGCTCTGTATAATAAAGATTTGATACATGAACAAGAGTTCCAAGCTGCATAGAAAGCTCTTTTGCTATCTCTTTGTCACCATAGCCAAAGGCATTCACTCCGATCCCGGAAGCAAAGTCGAGGTATCTTTTTCCATCATTATCAAAAAGGTACATACCTTCCCCGCCCGAGAAGACCACCGGGAAACGGTTGTAGACCGCTATCAGATCTTCATCAGCCTTTTTCATGATCTCATCACTTGTCATCTTCTAAACTCTCCTTCCATCAGGATCGTAGAATTTCTCGTCCCTGTCATGAAGTATCGCGGTCCCTATGCCCTTGTTCGTAAATATCTCAAGAAGAAGGCAGTGAACTATCCTGCCGTCAAGGATATGCACCCTTGAAACACCGTTCTCCACGGCGTGAATGCAGTTCATTATCTTCGGGAGCATCCCTCCGCTGATGGTGCCGTCCTCAATGAGATCTCTCGCCTCCTGGACCGTAATCTCGGATATGAGGGAATTGGGATCATTCACATCACGAAGGATACCCGGCTCATCCGTAAGGAAAGCAAGCTTCTCCGCCTTTACAGCCTCCGCTATCGCGCAGGCGGCATCATCCGCATTGATGTTGTAGGTATTGAATTCATTGTCAAGACCGAGCGGGCAGACTATCGGAAGGAAATCCTTTTCAAGCAGGTCAAGTAGTATCTTTGGAGTAACCTTCGTGATATCCCCGACAAAGCCTATATCCTCACCGTTCTTTGAAAGCTTCTTCTTTACGGTGAGCATGCGGCCATCCTTTCCGCTTATCCCGACGGCATTGACACCAAGAGACTGGACCATGGAAACGAGGGACTTGTTCACGCGGTTTAAGACCATCTCCGCGACCTCCATGGTCTCCTCGTCCGTCTTTCGAAGCCCGTCCACAAACTCGCTCTCATGCCCCATGAGCTTGACCCAGCGGCTTATTTCCTTTCCGCCGCCGTGAACTATGATGGGCTTGAAGCCTACAAGCTTAAGGAGAGTAACATCCTTTATCACATCGTTCTTCAGTTCTTCGTCAAGCATGGCAGACCCGCCGTACTTTACAACTATTATCCTCCTGTTGAAGCGCTGTATGTAAGGAAGCGCCTCAACCAGAACTCCCGCCTTCTGCTGAAGGTCAAGTATCTCTTCTTCTTTCAAAATACTGCTCCTTTTTTAAGAACGATAATCTCCGTTTATCTTTACGTAGTCGTATGTAAGGTCACATCCAAAGGCTCTTGCCCCTTCATTCCCATCCTTCATATCGCAGACTATTATCACATGCTTTCCGGATAATATCTCTGTCGCTTTTTCTTCGCTGAAGCCTGCCGCAACGCCTTCCCGGGCGAGAGGAAAACCAAAGAGCTCATAAGGATAAGGCTTCCCCTCCACATCAAAGGACAATTCTTTTTTTGGCCCCTCACCCTTGAGGATATAAATGTCCGTATGGTCGGGATCAAAGGAAACGCCGGAGTAACCGAGGGCGCACATTATCCTTCCCCAGTTTGCGTCATTTCCAAAGACAGCGGCCTTTGTGAGATCAGAGCCTATAACTGACTTTGAAAGCGTGACTGCCTCATCATGCGTTGACGCATTTATGACCCTGCACTCCATCAGCTTTGTGGCCCCTTCACCGTCCTCGGCCATAGACATGGCAAGGAACTTTGTGACGATCGAAAGGGCTGAAAGGAAGGCCTTGTAGCCTTGTTCCTCTTCGCTCATTATCTTCTTATTCCCCGAAAGAGCGTTTGAAAGCAGGAAGCAGCTGTCATTCGTAGACATATCACCGTCTACCGAGATCATATTAAAGCTCTTTCCAACGCAGGTGATGAGCGCCTTTTGAAGAAGCTTTCTGTCCATTGATACATCAGTCGTGATAAAGGAAAGCATGGTGCACATATTGGGATGGATCATGCCGGAGCCCTTTGCCATCGCGCCGATCGTCACTTCAGTACCGTCTATCTCAAATGAAAGAGATACCTCCTTTTCATGGGTATCTGTGGTAAGAATTGCGCGGGCTGCCGCATTTGCATCATTTGCGCTGCTCTTCAGAGTGCCTTTCATCATATCGATCCCGTACTTTATCTTTTCGATATCAAAAAGCTGTCCTATGACGCCGGTAGATGCTACAAGAACAGAGTCGCCGGGAATCGAAAGAGACTTTGATACGGCGGAAGCTGTCTCTCTGCAGAGCTTCATTCCTTCTTCTCCACATGATGCATTTGCGATCCCTGTATTCACTACTACAGCCTGTACCCTCGCCTCTTTTTCAAGAAGTCCCATATCGAATTTCACAGGAGCCGCCTTTACTACATTTGAAGTAAAGGTCCCTGCGAAGTCACACGGCTTCTCCGAAAAGATGAGTGCCATATCGGGGTGGTTTTCATATTTGATCCCTGCAGCGCAGGACGAGACGAAAAAGCCTTTCGGTGCGCATACACCGCCTTCTACTATCCTCATGTTTTGCTCTTTTCCTTATGTATTGAAATGTGTGATATTTTCGTCATTCAGCGGCATCTCGTAATAATTGATGTCGCCCCTCTCCGTAAACCCCTCGGCATTCCAGAAGAGGTTTCCGACCTCATTTCCCTTGAAGGCTATGAGGGTAACCTTGTTGATATGCTCTCTCTTCAGCGCGTCCATCGCATAACGCACCATCGCGCGCCCTATGCCCCGCCGCCTGTGATCATTTGAGACACAGACATGATAAAAGCAGGCATTTCGCCCGTCAGAGCCGCAGAGTATCGAACCTACTATCCTTCCGTCGGGAAGCGATGCCACGATCGAGGTCTTGGGGTTTCTTTTGATGAAACGCTCCACAAACTCCTTTGAGTCGTCTATCGTCCTTATGCCAAAGCCCTTGATCGTCATCCAAAGCGCTCTTACCGCCTCTATGTCGCTCGTCTCCATGGGGCGGACATAGAATAATGTCTCGTCCTTCAAAACGCGCTCACCCTGTCAAGCCCTTCCTCCTCGGGGAGTTTGAACATAATATTCATATTCTGGACTGCCTGTCCTGCTGCCCCTTTTACGAGGTTATCAAGAGCGCCGGCCATCACTACCCTCTTTGTTCTCTCATCGATCGTAAAGCCTATGTCCGTAAATTCAGAGCGGGAGGTAAATCTGGTCTCCGGCCATGTTCCCTTTGGAAGAAGCCTGATAAAATGCTCATTCCCGTAATACTTCTCATAAACTTTTCTTATCATTTCTTCATCGGGATAAGTGCCATCAGGAAGTGCTTTGAGGGAAGCATATTCCGTAGACAGGATTCCGCGATGCATTGGTATGAGATGCGGAGTGAAATTGATGAGAATGGGAGAGCCGTCGCCGCCCGAGCTTTTTTTTGCATAACCAAGCTGCTCCTCTATCTCCGGTGTGTGTCTGTGCGTCGTGACACCGTAGGGCTTCACGGACTCATTCACCTCGCAAAACAGGTTTTGAACCTTTGCGGAGCGGCCTGCTCCGGAGGTTCCGCTCTTTGCGTCTATTATCAATGTATCTGTATCTATGAGACCTTCAGCTACAAGAGGATAAGCTGTAAGTATCGAGCATGTGGTAAAGCAGCCGGGATTTGCAATGAGGCGCGCGTCTTTGATGCTTTCCCTGTTGATCTCGCAAAGTCCGTACACGGCCTCTGAAAGAAGGGAAGGGTCATCATTTCTTTCAATACCCGGATACCATTTTTTATAAACCTCGATGTCCTTCAGCCTGTAATCTGCAGAAAGGTCAATCACCTTTGCCTTTGAAAGGATGTCCTGCGTCAGACAGGAGGAAAGGTAGCCCTGGGGAGTCGCAGTAAAAATAACATCGCATTCCTCAGCCATGACATCCGGCGAGGGTTCACGAAGGACATCATATTTTTCATCTATGAGCCCTCTGAAATTTCCGAATATGTCAGAAAACCTCTGTCCGGCATAACTCCTTGAAGCGTAGAATACGCACTCTGCCGAAGGGTGTTCAAGTATTATCCTTGCGATCTCTTCGCCTGCGTAGCCTGTTGCACCTAAAATACCGACCTTTATCATAAAAAGCCTTCCTTTCAACCGTCCGAAGATTATAGCAAATCTCATAAAAATAATAAAGTAAGTGTTTGCGCCGCCTTTCTTTTTAAGTATAATATGAAGCCGTACTTATTATTTTTAAAGCAAAGAAAGGACAAATAAATGGCAAAGGAAAAAGTAATACTCGCCTATTCCGGCGGCCTTGACACTACGGCAATCATCCCCTGGCTCAAGGAAAACTATGATTATGATGTGGTCTGCTGCTGCGTTGACTGCGGGCAGGAATCAGAGCTCGACGGACTTGAAGAGAGAGCAAAGCTCTCCGGTGCTGAAAAGCTCTACATTGAAGACATCACGGACGACTTCTCTGACAATTACATCGTACCCTGCGTTCAGGCAGGCGCTGTCTATGAGCACAAATATCTTCTCGGCACCTCAATGGCACGTCCCGCGATCGCAAAGCGCCTCGTTGAGATCGCGAGAAAAGAAGGCGCAACGACTATCTGCCACGGCGCGACAGGAAAGGGAAATGACCAGATCCGCTTTGAGCTTGGCATCAAGGCCCTTGCTCCGGATCTTAAGATAATAGCTGCATGGCGCGATCCCAAGTGGACGATGGACTCAAGGGAATCAGAGCTTAAATATGTTCACGACCACGGAATTGACCTTCCCTTCTCTGATGACAATTCCTATTCAAGAGACAGGAATCTCTGGCATATAAGCCACGAAGGTCTTGAACTTGAGGATCCCGCAAACGCACCGGAATATGATCATCTCCTCGTTCTCGGAGTCACTCCCGAGAAGGCTCCCGACAAGTCAACCGAGGTCACTATGACTTTTGAGCATGGCGTTCCGAAGTCCGTGAACGGAAAAGAGATGAAGGTCTCCGATATCATAAGGACCTTGAACAAGCTCGGCGGGGAAAACGGTATAGGGATAATCGATATCGTTGAAAACCGTGTCGTCGGAATGAAGTCAAGAGGCGTTTACGAAACTCCCGGCGGAACCATCCTGATGGAAGCCCATGACCAGCTCGAGGAACTCATCCTCGACCGGGAGACGATGGAGATGAAGAAGAAGATAGGCTCCTCCTTCGCCCAGACCGTATATGAAGGCAAGTGGTTCACTCCTCTTCGTGAAGCTATGCAGGCCTTCATCGAGAGCACTCAGAAGTATGTGACAGGCGAAGTGAAATTCCGTCTCTATAAAGGAAATATAATAAAGGCGGGAACAACCTCTCCTTATTCACTCTATTCCGAGTCCCTCGCCTCCTTCACAACAGGAGACCTCTATGACCATCATGATGCCCAGGGCTTCATCACCCTCTTCGGCCTGCCTTCAAAGGTCAGGGCTATGAAGCTTCAGGAGCTTCACGGAAAGAACTGATATCTCTTAAGGAAACGCTGATCAGCTCAGCGTTTCCTTAAATCTTTCAATGAACTCATCCTCAGAGATGATGGGGATGGAAAGCTCACGGGCTTTTTGATTTTTGTTTGAGGTGCTGTTTATATCGTTATTTATGAGGAAGGACGTCTTCTTTGAAACGGAGCCTGTGACCGTGCCTCCCTGAGACTCGATATAAGCCTTCACTTCGTTTCTGTTCTTGAATTTAAAAACATCACCCGTTATAACAAAGGTAAGACCCTTGCACTTTTCACCGGCAGGGGTCTTTTCTTTTTCCCTTATCGTGACAAGGGACAAAAGCTTTGAGAGGACCGCCTGATTCTCCCCGTCTTTAGCCCAGCGCACAAAGGAGGTGCTCTTCTCAGGGCCTATCCCTTCTATCCCGGAAAATACTTTTTCGTCATCTGTTTCTTCCGCAGATTTAAAAAGCTCAGTGAGGGTGCAGCCTGAAAGCAGCCTCTTTGCTACATCCTGCCCGACAAGCGGGATGGAAAGCGAAAACAGGAATTTCTCAGCATCAACGGTCATTGCTTTTTCAACCGAGGCTTTGATATTATCCGCGCTCTTTTCTCCGAAGCCGTCAAGGAGCGCGATCTCCTCCCGGTGATCAGGCAATCGAAGGATATCAGAAAGATCGCTTATCCATCCGAGATTAACGAAGCGCTGCAGAGTCATTTCAGAGATCCCTTCTATATCCATCCCGTCTTTCGAGACAAATCGTGAGAACTTTCTAAGCTGCTTCGCGGGACACTTCTCGTTTGAGCAGCGAAGTGTTTTCGTTTTGCTTATCTCTGAAACCCGAACATAGGCCTTCTCACCGCAGACGGGACAGGTATCGGGGATAATGAGTTCCCCCTTCTTCTCCTTGACCGCGATCACCTTTGGTATTATCTTGTTTGCCTTTATGACGGAAAGAATACTTCCCTTATCACCGATCGAAAGGCGCTCACATTCTGAGATATTGCAAAGAGAGGCTCTTTTCACCGTGGTCCCCTCAAGTGCAACAGGTTCAAATACCGCGACGGGAGTTATTGAGCCTGCTGCACAGCTCCATTCTATGTATGAAAGAGGAGTATCAACTGACTCATCAGCCCATTTGAAGGCGAAGCCCGCCCTCGTGGCGTGATGTCCGGTTACAGAGCCTCCCGCAGCATAAACTGTGTCATCATAGCTCGCCACAAGCCCGTCAACAGGATAGGGATTCTCATTTGATGTCACATTCAAAGTCCATCGTTTTATCGCGTCAGAGATATTTGAAAGTGAAGGTTCACTTATCAGCTCCCTTTCAACAGTCTGAAAACCGAGAGACGAAAGCCGCTCCATCCTCTCTCCCCATGAAACTATCTCCTCATCACAGTGGACAAGCGTAAAGGGGATAAAGTTTATCCTCCTTCTTTTCACCTCATCTTTGTCCTTCAGGGAAAGAGAACCTGAGGCGAGGTTCCTCGGATTTGCATAATCCTCCTTTGATTCGAGCATGAATTCTTCAAAGTCTTTGTATGAGATCACGGCCTCTCCCCTTATCACAAGATGCCCTTCGTGATCTATTTTCGGCAGGACACCGTTTATCGAATCGGATAGGTGTGTGATGTCGGTTCCAACGTGCCCGTTCCCTCTTGTTACAAGGTGGCTCAGCTTCCCATCATCATATGTTGCGACAAGGGTAAGACCGTCAAGCTTCCAGGAAAGCCAGATAGGGCGGTTCTCAGCCCATTTGTAAAGTTCATTTACATCCTTTGTCTTTGCGAGGGAAAGGGCGGGATATTCGTGCTCCACCTTCTTTCCTGCGGTGTCGTCCCTTGAAACGTTTGCAGTAGGGCTATCGGGAAGCACCTGCCCCGTTGACTTTTCAAGAGACAAAAGCTCATCAAAAAGAGCGTCCCATTCATGGTCGCTCATGAGCTCGGGAAGCCCGTTATAATAATTATCGGACGCCGCGTTGAGGCGCCCGATAAGCTCTTTCATCCGATCAAGATCACTCACTTTTTTCATCCTTTCCGAGGAAAATGAAGGGTGTGTTCTGATAAACATAATAATTCAGCCAGTTCGTGTAGAAGGTGTTCGCATGCCCTCTCCACTGCAGCATCGGCTTCATATTCTCGTCATCATTTGGATAATAATTCACGGGCTTGTGCTGCTTGATCCCCTCCGAAAGATCCCTTCTGTATTCCTTATCAAGGGTCATCCTGTCATATTCGGGATGCCCCATCACAAAGATCTGGCTCCCGTCATTATTCATTACAAGAAAGACTCCCGCCTCAGGTGAATCCGCAAGGACTATGAGGTCGCTGTTCTGATTGATCTCTTCCGTGTCTGACTCCGTATACCTTGAGTGCGGCGCCATGAAATAATCATCAAAGCCCCTGACGAGCGGCACTCTCCTGTGATGCACCCTGTGTGCGAAGATCCCGAACAGCTTCTCCGGCAGAAACCTCTTTCCTATCCCGTAATGATAATAAAGCCCTGCCTGCGCTCCCCAGCAAAGGTGAAGAGTTGAGGTGACGTGAGTCTTCGTCCACTCAAATATCTTTTCCATCTCGCTCCAGTAATCCACATCCTCAAATTCGAGATTCTCTATCGGCGCCCCTGTGATGATGAAGCCGTCATAGTAATTTTCCTTTATGTCATCAAAGACATCATAGAACTTGTTGAGATGCGACATTGAGGTATGCTTTGCTTCATGGGTGCTTGTCATAAGAAATGACACATTGACCTGGAGCGGCGTATTTGAAAGCATCCGAAGGATCTGAAGCTCCGTGTCCTCCTTTAAGGGCATCAGGTTCAGTATACAGATATCAAGCGGTCTGATATCCTGATGGAGGGCCCTTGTGTCGTCCATCACGAAAATATTCTCGTTTTCAAGTATTCCCTTTACGGGAAGATCATTTGCTATCTTGATCGGCATTATAAAGCTCCTTAAAAAGCTCCCTTTCTTCCTCCGGAGTGATCCTTCTATAGGACCCCTCCCTGATATTATCTACGAAGAGGTTCATTATCCGAAACCTCATGAGATCCAGGACCTTATATCCCAGAGCCTCGCACATCCGCCTTATCTGGCGGTTAAGCCCCTGAGTCAAAGTAATATCAAAGCTCATCTCTCCGGTTCTTTTGACTTTGCATTTTCTCGTCTTTACTGAAAGCTCCGGGAGATAGACGCCTTCCTTCATTCTTTTGATGAAGCCTTCTGTCAAAGGCTTGTCTACCCTGACATGATATTCCTTTTCATGCTTCCTGCTGCCCTTCATTATGTCATTTACTATGCTGCCGTCATCAGTCAGAAGGATGAGACCGTGGGAATCCTTATCAAGCCTTCCTATGGTGAATATCCTGGTAGGATAGTTTATGAAATCTATGATATTGTTCTTTTCTCTTTTTTCCTCTGTACAGACTATGCCGCAAGGCTTATTAAAAAGGAGGAGTGTCCTCTCCTCCTTTTTTGAAAGTACTTTTTTGTCAAAGACCACCTCATCATCGGGAAATATCTGCATACCGGTCTTTGCTGCACGCCCGTTGACGAAAATGCGCCCTTCCTCTATGAGGCGATCCGCCTCCCTCCGCGAGCAGACACCCGCTGCTGAAAGGAACCTGTTTATCCTGATGCTATCCTGCTCTGTCAATGGATTCAGCCCAGATACTCAGTCTTTGCATAGCCTCTGATATTGTTCCCATAGCTCACGCGGCTCCAGCCGTTTGCGTAATCACATTCAACCTTCACGGCGGTTCCCGACTGGGCTACTGCCACCTTCTGTCCGTTCTCGGACATCTCATCGCGGACATTCACTGTCCTTGTGAGGGTAACATCACGGGCGGCATTGTTGGTAATGCTCGTTACGAATTCGCTCCTTATGAAGCCCTCGCGGCTGTTCAGGTTGATGACGGTCCATTCACCGTTCGCCTCATCCCTTATCTTATTAAGCACTGTTCCGCATTCAAGACGCGCTATATTCTGGGATGCGGTATCCGCAGCAGCTCTCACGTTTATGGTCTTGAAATTCACAAGCGTCCCCGAAGAAGCATTCTGCTGAGCTGCCTGCTGTGCTGCCGCCTGCTGGGCTGCCTGCTCTGCTGCCTGCTGAGCTGCCGCCTGCTGTGCAGCTGCCTGCTCGGCCGCCTGCTGCGCTGCTGCCTGTTCAGCTGCAGCCTTCGCCTCAGCCTCTTTCTTTGCCGCTTCCTCGGCGGCTGCCTTCGCCTCAGCCTCCTCCTTTGCCTTTCTCTCTTCTTCGGCTTTCTGATCGAGCACCTTCTGATGATAGGTACTTGCCCACTCGGAAACCTCTGTCTGAAGAGTCTCATCAAAGAAGGTCTTAAGGGTCTCGTCCTTTTCCATGGACTCATTGAATTCGCTCTGGACTCTCGCCTGAAGTCTGATCACATCGGGCTGCTGTTCAAATTCCGTTATCAGTGATGTGATATAAGGATCCGTCTGGTTTTCCGAGTTGTTGAGATTGTAGGTGGAGTAAAGATTGTTGATATATAAAGAGCCGTCCTCCTCATCGGTCTCAACATAGAAAAAGTCAAGACCGGGAGCGCTCTTCTCCATCCCGGAAAAATTGATGTCATTTACCACGCTCACAAAATATGAACCCTTGTCTATACCCTTCTTGGAGTAGATCTCCCTGATCTCCCTTGAATCGATATTCTTTGACATCAGTTCAATATAAGAGATCTCTGAATCCGAGAATGGATAGGCGACCTTGTTGAGCGCCAGAAGATTTCCTTCATCATAGGCATTATAATAATCCTGTATCAGGGTAGTAAGCGCCTTGTTCCTTGATTCGTCAGTATAATTTCTCCGTACGGATACAAAGGGGTCGGCCTTCACATCCATGGCATTGATCCCAAAGCCAAGCATCAGGACTACGCCAAGTCCACAGAGGCCCGCAAGAATATATCTTTTAAGGTTTTTCATACCATTTTCCTCCTTGAAATGTGAGTGAAGGGATTCGAACCCTCGACCTCCGGAGTCGGAGTCCGGCACTCTATCCAGCTGAGCTACACTCACAAAAATGCGGTCGAAATCGTATTATAGCATTGTGACATCGTGAACGTCAATTGTTATACGTTTTGCTATATCACCGGGACTCAAGCCGTCGGTCTCTATCACGATATCCGCAGCCCTTTCATACATTGCGCTCCTTTCCAATAGCATTTCGCTTATCCCTTCGACTGAAAGCCTTCCCTTGAGGAGAGGCCTTTCATTATCATTTTTTAGCCTCTCAAAAAGAGTTTCAGATGACGCCGTAAGAAGAAATACTGTGCCGGAATTCTTCATAATGGTTATATTTTCCGGGTCCTTTACAACGCCTCCGCCGCAGGAGACTATGAGAGGTTCTTCGTTTTTTGAAAGTTTCTTAAGAAGTTCCTTTTCCGCTCTTCGAAACGTTCCCTCTCCCTGCTCCTCAAACACCTTGCTTATCGGCATATTGAACTGCTCTGTAAGAGCTTTGTCCATATCAATGATTCTCACTTGAAGCAGCCTTGACAATTCCTGCGCCACTGTACTCTTTCCCGTTCCCATGAAGCCGGTGAGATAGATATTTCTCATAACTGATTCCTTTCAATGATCGAGAGGACAGTCTTCATATCTTCCAACGTAAGCTGCCCCGGAGCGGAAGCCTTTTCTTTGTCCTCTGCCGCAAAGGTAATGCAGCTTCCCGTAAGAAAGCCTCCTATCCTTGAAAGGATGCCGCAGGGTCCCATTGAGATCGTGATGATGTCTGCATCGGGATTTTGCCGTTTGAAGCTTTCGGAAAAAGAAAGAAGTCTTATCGCATCCTCGTCATTTTGGGCGGTAACGGCAAGCTTTAATATATCGGCTCCGTTGTCCTTCATGGAATAAAGGATGTCTTCCATTTCTTGAAAGGAGGGCGTAATTGAAAAATCATGATATGAGACAAGTACCCTTGCGCCGAAAGACTTGAGTTCATCAACAAAAGAAGCTGATGCTTTCGAAAGTTCAAGATCAATGATCGAAGGTCTCTTTGTCTTCGCTGCTAAACCAAGGATCAAATGATAATCCTCTGTGCTTCCGGAAAAGAAACCGCCCTCATCCTTTGTCCTTACCGTAAATAAGAGGTTTTCGGGCGAAGAAGAAAGGATCCTTTCAACTGCCCCCTTGTCATCGGGATCCGAAAAGCAGTCAGCCCTCCACTCGATCAGGTCGGCCCCTTTTTCAGAAAGCCTCTTGAAAGCCTCTATTATCTCTCTTTCACTTTTCTCCGTAACGGGAACCGCTATCAGCGGCCTTTTCCTTTGCGCCATAGCATCAATCCTCAAAAAGCCTTTCCCTTATGATGTCAACAGGCATCCTTTTTCCTGTCCAAAGATAGAAGGACTCCGCGCCCTGAAAAAGGAGCATGAGCTTTCCGTTCATCACGCGCGCTCCCCTTTCCCTTGCCTCCCGGAGGAACGTGGTCTCTTCAGGAGAATAGATAAGGTCTGCGCAGAAAAGATCTTCTCTTATATCCTCTTTTTTTACCAGCGAGTGTTTGTCATCTCCCATCCCGACATTTGTCGCATTGATAAGGATATCGCACTCACTTGTCTTTTCACTGAGAAGCCGACCGTCCGAAAGATCAAAAACAGCGCATTTACAGTCCGTAAGTTCATTTACTCTTTCTGAAAGCGCTTCTGCTTTTTCAAAAGTAGCGCTTTTTCTCTGGAAGACAAAAATCGATTCCGCGCCTTCCTCCGCCATCTCTGCAATGACTGATGACGCGGCCCCGCCGGCTCCGAGTATCAGGGCTCTCTTTCCTCTGATATCAAAGCCCTTGAAAAGGAGACTTCCCGTGAAGCCCTTTCCATCAGTGGTGGTTCCTGTGAGTCTGCCATTATCATTGATTATCGTATTTACTGAAAGAGAAAGCTTTGAAACCCTTGAAAGCTCATCAAGATACGGGAGGACTGCATTTTTTAAGGGCATGGTGAGATTTGCGCCCCGGATATGAAATAGCCTGATGGCTCTGACCGCGTCTTCTATCTCTTCCTTTTTCACATCAAAGGCAAGGTAGCGGTAATCAAGCCCGGTCTCAGAAAAAGCCATATTCTGCATGGCGGGTGAGAGGGAATGAGAAACGGGGGAGCCGAGCAGGCATGTAAGAAGAGTTTTTCCTGTGATATCACTCATAACGAAGCGCCTCTATTGGATTCAATCTTGCGGCCTTGTTTGCCGGGAAATAACCAAAGAACAATCCTACTGCCGATGAAACACCAAGACTTATCACGATGCCGAGTATAGAAGGATCCGCCGGATAGCCAAGGAAGTAGGAAGCAACATTTCCCATCAATATCCCGAAAACGACTCCTATTATCCCTCCTATGAGGCAGATGATCACGGCCTCCACGATGAACTGGGCCCTGATCGATGAATTTCTCGCCCCAAGAGCCTTCCTCGTTCCTATCTCCCTCGTTCTTTCCGTTACGGAGACCAGCATTATATTCATAACGCCTATGCCGCCCACAAGAAGGGCGATGCCGGCAATTATAGATATAGCAAGGGTTATCATCCCAAGCAGCTTATAGAACATATTCAAAATGTTTTCGTAGGTGACTACGGCAACAGTATAACGCGCATTGTTCCGAAAATAAGGCTCCAGAAAGCTCTTCACCTTCCCCTTCAGGCTGTTCGGATTGATCCCGTCCTTCGCGGAAACCTGAAAGAAGGAGTACTGGCCGCTGCTGTGATCAAGAGCCATTGCAGTCTTCAGTGGGACATAGGTCGAATGTATGGAGGTTCCCATCTGCATCATCATGCCGTTTCGGCCGTTTGTCTTGTAAACTCCTATCACCGTGAGAAGAACATCTCCGTAGCTCGTCTCTGCCGTGATCTCCTGACCTATCGCATCCTTATAATTCTTCCCGAAAAGCCTTTTTGCGGTATATGTGGGAATAAGGCAGGTATACTTTCCTTCATCGAAATCCGATGGAGAAAACATCGTGCCCTCAACCACATCTACTGAATTTGAGAGATAGAAGCCGACGCTTGTTCCGACTACAGAATTCTTTGCTTTCTTCCCTTCATAAGCGACATCAGCGTTCCCGAGCTGGTCATAGATGTTTACAGCATATATCTCATCCTTGAATTCCTCGCACATGGAATAGATCATCTCGGTGGTAATATAATCGCTCTGCTGCATTTTGGTGGAGCTTGAGCTCTTTCCAAAATTGAGTCCGTCCACCTTCAGGGCCTTTATCTCATCCTCTGTCTCTGTGCTGTTCTTCTTTTCCTGGACAGCGATGAAGACATCATTTGCTCCAAGCCCGTTCATCATGGAAGTGACATTTTTTGTAATGGAATTTCCTACAGTGAGTATTGCAATAACGGCGGAAACGCCTATGATGATGCCGAGCATTGTAAGAAATGCTCTCATCTTGTTTGATTTAAGACTCCTTAGAGCAAGTATGACATTTTCCTTGAAAAGCATGGCTCTTTGGCTCCTTATTATCAGACTGCGGAAAGATCGGGAGAATCCCCGCCATATATGATATTACCGTCACGAAGCGGAAGTATCCGCTCGGTCTCCTTTGCAAGCTCCGGTGAGTGGGTTATAAGGACTATCGTAATCCCCTGCTCTTTGTGAAGCTTGTGGAAGATATCCATCACGAGCCTTCCGGTCTTTGTATCGAGCGCACCTGTGGGCTCATCCGCAAGGATGATCGCCGGACTGTTTGCCATAGCACGCGCTATCGCAACACGCTGCTTCTGTCCTCCCGAAAGCTCCTCGGGAAGATGCTTTGCCCTATCCTCCATCTCCACAAGAGAGAGAAGTTCCATTGCTCTCTCCCTTCTTTTCCTTGCGGAAACTCCGGCATAAAGCATCGGAAGCTCGACATTTGAAAGGGCTGTTGTCTTTGATATCAGATTGTAGGTCTGGAAAACGAAGCCTATCTTCTGGTTCCTGATGTCTGAAAGCTCGTCTTCGTCAGCCTCCTCGACATTGATCCCGTCAAGATAATATGTCCCGGACGTGGGCTTGTCCAAAACTCCGATCACATTCATGAGAGTGGATTTTCCGGATCCTGAGGGACCGACTATCGAAACAAACTCCCCTCTTTTTACATCCATCGATATTCCATGGAGTATCTCAAGCTCATTGGGACGTCCGATATAGAATTTCTTCACTATGTCCTTCAGCCTGATGACATATTCTTTGTTGTTTTCCGAAGCAGGATTTAAGCCATTATCCATTATCATCAGACCCCGCCTGCAGAACCCATCATATTGAGGAGGTCTTCGACCGATTCCTCAGAGGTAGTCCTTATGATCTTCACCTGCATGCCTTCGCTGATCCCTTCGCCTTTGACCTCGATATAGTATGTCCCTTCTATACCTTTTTCTACCGGTATCTTTTCAAAGGTCACCTTCTGATCGTCTGTTTCGGGCTCTATTATTTTTTCAATAAAGAAACTGCCGTCTTCGTCTTTCTGTACAGCATCATAGGGAACTGTCATCACGTTTTCCGCCCGATCGGTCACGATGCTGACCCTTACATTCATTCCAAGCCGGAGCCTTTCAGACTTCTGGTCGAGGCTTATCATGACCCTGTATCTCGCGGAACCGGAGGAGCCCCCTCCCATCATTGAAAGCATTGAGGATGAAACTCCGGCCCCTTCCATAAGGCTCGAGAGGTCAAGACCGCCCGCCCCGCTGGTCTCAGGTTTCGGCGCTACAAAAGTCACAGTTCCGGGAAGCTCGTCATTTCTGGTGGCGTCGGTCTTAAGTATAGCCTGCATGCCTTCGTGCACATCGGGAACATCATATTCGTCGACATAGGACTTGACCTCCATGATGTCCTCACCCTCGACCATGCAGACTACACCACCGGTGTAGATGTCTCCCGGTTTCACCTTCACTTCAGTGATAGTCCCCGCAGAGGGAGCGCGCATGACGCAGGCTTCTATCCTACGGTCTATGGATAATACCTGGTCGGAAAGCGTCTTTATTGCCTGATCTGTCGTTTCATCATAGGTATCGAGCAGTGTGTCGGTCACACTGCTTGCACCTTCATTCAGCTTCTCAAGGGTCTCGGTAAGGGTTGAGATATTATTCTGACGGTTCGTCACATCCGCCTCACGGGCAGCGAGGATGGCATAAAGTGTCTGCGCTACGGTATCCCCCTCTGTGCCGCCGCGATTGAGATAATTGTTGTAATTGTCGAGTGCCTGACTGTAATTTTTTTGTGCTTCTGAAAATGCCGACTGTGCGCTGGCAAGTGCATTCTGTGTATCCTCTATATTTTTCTGCCGCTGCTCATCCTGCCTCTCGAGAAGTTTGTTGTAATCCTGCTGCCTTTCATATCTCGATTTTCTGATGGAAGCGATCTGGGAATTGATGTCATCCTTCTGCTTGTTCAGAGACTCCGTATCTATCTCGACAAGGGTGTCGCCCGGATTTACCTTGTCCCCGACAGAAACATGTACTGCCAGGACCTTCTGCCCGAGAAGCTCCGTGTTCTTTACTTCATGAGAGTCGGAAGCGACAATGGTCCCGGAAGCCGCGACAGACCTGACTACTGTCCGCTTCTCAGCGACACCGACAGTATAATCATCCTCGCCATTCGCGCTCGCGGCATTTCTGCTCCTCATGTAAAGAAACACCCCTGCCACGACCGCTATTACGATCAGAAATATGAACACCTTCCTGTGTTTTTTGAGAAAAGAAGTTTTCTTCATTCATCCCTTCCCGTTGAATACCGAAAGCGTTGCCTTGTATATCCTGTTTCCCAGTTCCTGGTCCTTAAAGACCTTGATGAGACCGATATCGTAATTGTGCTTGTCAGGAGCCTCGGAAAAAACATTGTATATCTTCGTATAATCCGTCGGCTTCAGATTCATGTCCTTTACCTTGAGCCTTATCTGCGCCTTGTTGGCGTTTGATATCTTCGGCTTTTTCGTGCCGGAGGATTTTTCTTTGCTCTCGGAAGCCTGTTTTTGGCTATCCGAAGAAGTTTTTGATTCAGGTTTCTTTGGTGTATTTTTTTGAGCGGCAACATTCTGATCCTTCGTTGCGCCTGCGTTCCCCTTCTTTGCCGTTGACTTCCCCGATGATTTCTTCCGCTTCACAGGGATCATTCCGCCGATCGAGTCCTGCCTTGAAAAATGAACCTTTCTCCCGACAAAGTCCTGGGTGTTGAAAAGATCAAGTACCGAGTCAAAGCCTGTATCCCTGCTTATCACAATAAACTCCGTCTGATCCGTCGTTCCTACAAGATACCCCGAAAGTGCCGCAAGCTGGAAATCAAGATAATTCTTCGCGGTCTTTCTGATCTCAATATAACGCATCGTTGCGCCGGACTTCTGTACATCTATGTGAAGGTTCATGGGGATAGTGGACGATGAATCGCTGTAAAAGAGCACCACCTCATCGCCCTCATTCAAGGCCGCGACCCCTTCAAGGCCGGAAAAATTCACATTCTCATAGTCAATCAAATATACACTCATAAAATGTCTTTCCTGTATTCAAAATGTGTTCAAATGGTGAAAAGATAGATCATTATAACATATTCTCTATTGTTTTTCAGCAAAGGCCTTGTATGCGAGTATTCCGGCAACTGTCTTTGCGTCCTGTATCTTGAAATCAAAGATCATCCTAAGAAGTTCATCAAGAGAATAAGCTCTGACATCTATCGATTCTGCGGGATCGAGACTCTGGGCCCCCTCTTTTATAAGTTCTGTCGCAAGATAGACATCTATCAGTTCATCGCAGAAGGCGACGGTGGATTTCAGTGAAAGGAGCTTTTTTATCTCTCCTGCCTTGTAACCTGTCTCTTCAAAAAGCTCCCTCTCTGCGCATACTTTTGTATCCTCCTCCTTTGAATCGCGGCTTCCGGCAGGAAGCTCGAGCGTGAACCTTTCAAGGGCAGGCCGGTATTGCCTTACCATAAGTATCCTTTTGTTATCAAGAACAGCGACCGTACAGGCTGCGCCTTTCCTGTGTGAGACAAAGTCCCAATGCTCTATGGAGCCGTCGGGAAGCCTCATCTCATCATCATAGATATCAAGTATAGAGCCGGCACGGACCAGTGTCCTTTTTACCCTCTCAACACACTTTTCCTCATTCATGTGAAAGCTCCTTTCATATTACTCTCAATATACAAAAACTGCGCCGCGGAAAACCCGCGGCGCAGCTTCTTTTGTTTTGTCACTTCGCGTAATCCGTTACTCTGGATTCTCTGATAACATTTACCTTAATCTGACCCGGATATTGAAGCTCGTCTTCTATCCTCTTCGAGATCTCCCTCGCGAGGATGACCATTTCCGCGTCGGATACCTGTTCGGGAACTACCATGACACGTACCTCACGGCCTGCCTGGATTGCATAGGATTTCTCAACACCTTTGAATTCGTTTGTGATCGTCTCAAGCTGCTGGAGTCTCTGTGTATAAGCATCGAGAGTCTCCCGTCTTGCACCGGGACGGGCGGCACTTATAGTGTCCGCCGCCTGCACGAGGCAGGCAATGATCGTCTCTGCTTCCGTATCGCCGTGGTGGGATGCCACCGCATTGATAACGGTCTGATTCTCCTTGTACTTCCGGCAGATCTCAACACCCAGCTGAACATGAGAGCCCTCGCGCTCATGGTCCACAGCCTTTCCGATGTCGTGAAGGAGTCCTGCCCTCTTTGCAAGACGGACATTCTCTCCGACCTCTCCTGCAAGAAGTCCTGTCAGCCACGCGACCTCGATTGAATGCTTCAGAGCATTCTGACCATAGGAAGTACGGTACTTCATCCTTCCGAGAAGCTTCACAAGATCGGGATCAAGTCCCTGGACTCCGGCTTCGAGAGTGGCTGCCTCACCGGCCTCGCGGATGGAATTGTCAACCTCCCGCTTTGCCTTGTCGATCATCTCCTCAATCCTTGCGGGATGGATACGACCATCCACTATCAGTCTCTCAAGTGCGATACGCGCAACCTCGCGTCTCACCGGATCGAAAGCTGAAAGCACCACTGCCTCAGGAGTATCGTCTATGATGATCTCCACACCGGTAAGATTCTCAAGGGTCCTGATGTTCCTTCCCTCGCGGCCTATGATGCGTCCCTTCATGTCGTCGCTTGGAAGCTGTACCACGGTAATGGTAGCTTCAGCTACATGATCTGCGGCGCATCTTTGTATCGCCGAAACGACGATATCCTTTGCCTTCTTGTCGGCTTCTTCCTTGGCATGTGCCAGAGCTTCCTTGATAAGTCTCGCTGAATCCTGCTTTACATCTTCTTCTACGGTCTTTAACAAGAAATCCTTTGCCTGCTCAGTTGTCAGGCCTGAAATTCGTTCGAGTTCCTGTACACGCTGTTCAGCGAGGGCTTCAACCTCGACTGCCCTTTTCTTGAGCTGACCCTCTCTTGAGGCAAGGCTCTGTTCTCTCTTGTCCGCATTATCGATCTTCTTGTCAAGATTCTCTTCCTTCTGCGCGACACGATCCTCAGCCTTTGTGATCTCAGCTCTTCGTTCCCTGATCTCCTTGTCGAGATCATTCTTCACTCTGATCGATTCTTCCTTTACCTCAAGAAGAGCCTCTCTCTTCTTCTCCTCGGCCTCTTTCACGGCCTTGTCGATAATGGCTCTTGCCTGTCCGGAAGCATTATCAAGCTTTTTTTCGTCTTCTTTTTTGTGAAGTTTTGAAGAAATAATAAGGGTCACCGGAACAGCTATCACCAGAGTAACGACAATTGCGATGATGATTTTTACTATTTCCGGCATTTTGTTACAGGAGCACCTCCTTAAAAGAATTTCATAAACGACAAAGATTGTAACTGTTTCACGAAAAAAAAGCAAGAAAACCAAAAAAAAGTTTGAAAATTGCCCTATGCCTATATTATAATCATTCCGTTGCGACGGTAGCTCAGCTGGGATGAGCGCTTCCCTGACACGGAAGAGGTCACGTGTTCGATCCACGTCCGCCGCATATGCAAGCTCTTAACGAACACGAGGCGGAGCCGATGTGTGAGTTTAGTGGCATCGGATGTGCAATATGAAAGAACCTCCGCGGCTCACCGCGGAGGTTCTTTCTTTTTCATCTCCTAAACAGGTTTCCGAGAATGCTGCGGCCGACGCTTCGTCCAAGCTGTGATACTGTCTTTCCGACCTCTCTCGTGATCGCCTTCCTCGTCCTTTCGGCCTCCTTCTTTTTTCTCTCCTCCTCTTTGATCCTTTCTCTTTCAGCCTTTACAGCGGCGGCTATCTCTGCCTTCTGCTCAGCGGCTCTTCTCTTCTCCTCTTCCTTTTCGGCAGCCGCTCTTTGCTTTTCCTCTTCCTTTGCGGCCACTGCCTCATTTTCTGCCTCAGCGTCTTGTTCTATTCTTTTCTTTAATGTCTCGTAAGCAGACTCCCTGTCGATCATATCTTTGTATTTTGTATAAAGGAGATTTTCCTTGATGAGTGACTCCCTTTCAGCGTCTGTGACCGCGCCCATCCGTGAGGACGGAGGAAGCACCTTGATCTTTTCCGCCATCTTCGGAATGCCCTTTGTATCAAGGAGCGAAACTACGGCAGCACCCGTCCCGAGCGACTGGATGGTCTCAAGAGTATCAAAGGCGGGATTTGCCCTGTAGGTCTCTGCTGCCTGTTTTACGGCCTTGATCTCCTTTGGAGTGTAGGCACGCAAGGCGTGCTGGACCTTGTTTCCAAGCTGATTCATTATCCCGTCGGGAACATCCGAAGGATCCTGCGTCACGAAATATATCCCGACTCCCTTTGAGCGGATCAGCTTCACCACCTGCTCGACCTTTTGAAGAAGGGCCGGTGATATCCCGTCAAAAAGGAGATGCGCTTCATCAAAGAAGAATACCATCTTCGGCTTTTCCATATCTCCGACCTCAGGCAGGACCTCAAAGAGTTCAGAAAGAAGATAAAGAAGGAAGGTCGAATACATCGCAGGGTGAAGGATCAGCTTTCTCGCGTCAAGGATATTGATCTTCCCTCTTCCGTTTGAATCGACAGCGATAAGGTCTGAGATATCGATCGCAGGCTCTCCGAAGAACATGTCCCCGCCCTCGGCCTCGAGAGCCGCGATGGAGCGGATTATGGCATTAACGGAATTCTTCGGGATGTTTCCGTATTCGGAGGAATATTTGTCAATATTGTCCGCAGCATAAGTGAGCATCGCCTTCAGATCCTTCGTGTCAAGGAGAAGCTGACCCTCGTCATCCGCTATCCGAAAGATCACGGAAAGTATGTCAGTCTGGATATCATTGAGCCCCATATCCTTTGCAAGAAGCAACGGTCCCATCTCCGAAACCGTTGTGCGAAGCGGCATCCCGCCCTCTCCGAATACATCCCAGAGATTGACGGGATAGCCCTTGAAGGAAAAGCCCTTTTCATTAAGTCCCATCTTTTCAACGCGCTCAAGCGCCGAGCCCGAAGCCTCTCCGGGATATGCCGTTCCTGAAAGGTCTCCCTTCACATCCGAAAAGAATACGGGAACTCCCGCGTCGGAAAAGCTCTCCGCAAGCACCTTCAAAGTGATCGTCTTTCCTGTTCCCGTAGCACCGGATATGATGCCGTGCCGGTTTGCCATTGAGCTTTCAAGAAAGATCTCCTGATCCTCACTCTTTCCCAAAAGGATATTGTTGTCTGAATACATCTTTGTCCTCCTCTTTCAAAAACAAAATCATCAAAGCCCGTAAACTTCCCCGTATTTCTCATCAAGATAATCAAGGAAATCACAAGGTGTGAGTTCACGCCCCGTGATATCAAATATCCACTCTGATGGTGTGAGGCGGTCAGCTTTTTTGAACACACGCTCTATCATCCAGGAATTTATCCTTTCGAGATTCCCTGAACGTACAGCCTCTCCTATGTCAAAGTCCCTGTTCATCGCATTATAATACATTGAATTATAAAAATTTCCGATAGCGTATGTGGGAAAATAACCAAAATCCGAAGACCAGTGCACATCCTGCAAAACGCCCTCCGCGTCATTTTCGGGAACTACGCCGAGAAGCTCGCTGTACATTTCATTCCAGGCCTTCGGCAGCTCTTCAACTGACAGTTCTCCCCCTATCAGCTTCTTTTCAAGCTCATACCTGATGATGATATGGAGCGTATAAGTGACCTCATCTGCCTCTGTCCGTATCAGAGACGGCTCTACGATATTAACTCCTTCATAAAACTCCCTTTCGGAAACATCTGACAGAGTCTCTGGTATTATCTCAAGCAATCTTGGATATATGAGACTGATAAAGCTCTTTGATCGCCCTATCCGATTCTCATAAAATCTTGAAACCGACTCATGCATCCCGAGGGTCTTTCCTTCAGTGATGAAGTATTCATGATTTTCCTTTGGCTGCATCATATCAAACATGAGATGCCCGCTCTCATGCATGATACTGTAGATATTCGAGAGGAACTGATCTTCATAATAATGCGTCGTGATCCTTACATCATCATACGCCATCCTGTCTGTGAAGGCGTGAGCGGATTCCGAGATTAGGCTTCTTGTAGTGTCGACCAGGAGCACCTCCTGAAGCATTTTTGAGATCTCTTTCTGCTTTTCGGTCGGAACCTTTCTTGTCAGAAAATCCCGCCTTATCTTCTTTTTGCTATTCTTGATCTTTTCAAGAAGAGACACTATCCTTTCTTTGCTCTCATCAAACAAAGGGTCGAGGATCTCTGTCGTCATCCCCCGCTCATACATATCAAGGAGGCGGTCATAGTCACTTTTCATCAAGCCTTTTTCCGTTTCATCAAGTTCGCGGAGTGAAGCTCTTTTTTTATTATTCTCGATCACCCCTTGGAGGGATTTTGAAAAGATTGAAAAATCAGCGTTCTTCTTTGCCTTTTCCCAGTCGAGGAAGGCCTGCTGCTCCTGAAGTGAAAAGGAATACGCTTCCTCCTTCGTGATATTCTTCTCTATCCGATAAGTGCGATAAGCCTCCTTCACCATGGCTCTCTCCCACTCATCCATTGAGTCGATATCCTTCAGTGAAGACAGGAGAGCAGAAACAAAGGACGGCTCCTTTCGTTCCCTTACAGCCTCATTTTCAAGAAAAGCAATGAGTTCACCTTCATGAGCGCGCGCGTTTTCCGGCGAGATAGTCGACATGTCAAAATTGATATAGCTTGCAGCTGCGCGGAAATTCTCAGCGCGCCTCAATCCTTCCTTTAATACATCAAGACGATCCATATATCTTCGTTCCTCCATGTTTTTTCATTAATGCATCATACCATAAGAAAGCGGAGTTTGGTTGTCTGATGCCGAAAAATAATGTATTATTCTGATAAGTATTTGGCTTTGATCGGAAAAGGATTGATATGGCAAAGCTTAAGGTAGTAAGCACGAGAAAGCTTCATCCGGGGATGCGCATAGGACAGGCCGTTAAGGACAAGGCAGGCCGCGCCATGATCGAGTCCGGCGCTTATCTTGATGATATCCAGATCGAGTACCTCCTTTCCCACGGCATCGGCGCGATATCGATACGCGAGGATAATGATCCCGACGAGATCGAGGTATCCGAGGAGGCGGAGCGAGTCATCGAAAAGGAAAGAAAGGATGACCGCTTGAAAGTCACCCTCCGGGAGGATGTGAAAAAGCGTGTCGGCGAAGGCGTCCAGTACCTCTTCCACAGCACCGATTCAAAGGGTTTCGTGGAAGCTACCCACAATGTCTCCGATGAGCTTGAAAAAGCGATCCTCAAAAATAATGCCGTTGCTCTCGACATCAGCAAGTTGAAGGTGAGCGACGAATACACCTTCAAGCACAGTGTTGATGTCGCAACAATGGCTATGATCATTGGAAAGAAGTACGGTCTTTCGAGCGAGGAGATTCATGAGATCGGTATCGCCGGTCTTCTTCATGATGTCGGAAAATCAAAGATCCCGCTCGAGGTATTGAACAAGCCCGGAAAGCTCACCGATGAGGAATTCTTCCTCATGAAACACCACTCGCTGTACGGCTACAATATCCTCACGGAGACAGGCTCTTTTTCAAAAGCCATCCTCTCCGGCGTTCTGCAGCACCATGAAAAAATGAACGGCAAGGGCTATCCCCTCGCCGTCACAGGTGACAAGATACACAAATTTGCCCGCATCATCGCGGTCTCGGATGTATTCGACGCCCTTGTGACAGAGCGTCCCTACAAAGCCGCCTTTCCTCTTCGCGATGCAGTTGAAATGATAATGTCGATGACGGATGATCTTGATATGGCCTCGATGAAGAGCTTTCTTGCGAGCATGATACTCTATCCCGTCGACAGCTTCGTGAAGCTGTCAAACGGCGAATACTGTAAAGTAGTTGAGAACAATTCTGAATATCTCCTTCGCCCGAAGGTTGTTGAGGTAAAGACAGGAAAAGTATATGACCTCTCAAATGACTTAAAGTGCGCAAGTCTCGTAATAATAGGCTGAGGATCAAAAGATCCTCAGCCTCATTTTTCAGCCCTTCATTTTCTTTTTCAGCTTTCCCGAATTGAAAAGCCCGTATCTCTGCTCATTCTGGAGAGTAATATTAAAGCCCGATGTATAATGCGCTGCATTGGTCGCCTTGTGGACCGGCTTCATCGAGCTATACAAAATCCCAAACAAAATAAGGTCGACTACCACCGCAACTATCAGCATCCCCGCGATCTTTTCAATATCGAAATTCCCGCCGTTTATCAGGATAAAGATCAAAACTATAGCCGCAAATACCGGAAGAAGTATCGAAAGCATCTTCGGAGCGCTGATCGGAAGGTCGCCTATCATCTTTCCCGTCTGCCCGTTCATCGCGAACTTATAGCTCTTGTCCTTCCACCTCGTGGTCAGCATCCAGACGGGAAGCATGGCATATGTGGTCTTCTCGCCCGAGTATTGATAATTCTCCTTTGACTGCTCTACGCCGTCATGATGCATCCCTCTTTTGATATGCTCGGTCACTTCAGTATGGATGCCGGACTCAATACGCTGCTTTGCTCTTTGATGGGATTCCTCCTCGCCAACATCATAGCGCTCTGCCAGAAAGCCCGGAAGATAGACCATTGAAAAGTCCTTGAGCTCGTTCAGGTTATAGGGCTCGATCGAATCCATGAGGCTGTCATCCATCCGCTTTGACGCGTCCGCAGGAACCTTTTCAAAGGTCTCATTCCCCTGTATCTCCACCTGATAGCGATCGGAAATATAGGTATGCCCTTCGTCATCAGTAGCCTCATCATAGGCCACATAGTCCCCGTTCATCGAAACCTCACCTGAGAACATCCAGAAGGGAACATAGACACCCTGGATCTCCTCAACGTGATTGTCGGACTTGAAGGACTTCGGGAGCAGATATCTTTTCCTATAATAATTGAGATAACTCTCCTGAACCTCCTGCTTTGTATGCGAGAAAGGAATAATGAAATCCGGCTTGATGGAGCCCGAAAACTGCGCGGGCGCTATCGTATGATTTCCGCAATAGGGGCATATCATGACCGCCGTGGTCTGGTCCGCCATGAGTTCGGCTCCGCAGGCTGAGCAGGAATAAGATCTCATCTCGTTTGGATCAAACGAAACATCTCCCCTGGCTCCATTTCCGCCTTCACGCGCAGCCGCATCCTTCGCGCTGTTGACGGCGGAGTTCTTTGCCCAGTAGGCCTCCACCTCCTCGGGCGTAAAGGTTGAATCGCAAAAGTCACATTTCAGTTTCCCGAGAGCCGGATCAAAGCTCATAGTCCCGCCGCACTTGGGACAGCCGGACGCATAAGTCTTTCCGGGATCGCGGTATTCATTATCCATAGGGTAAGCCTCCTTTCATAATGCTTTTAGGATAATTAGTGTATGCTCAACAAGCCGCCCATTGAAATCAGCATGCGAGTATTGAGTTTTCCGGCAGTTTTTTCTGCCACCTGTACCTTGAA
>CACYBK010000064.1 GCA_902772635.1 uncultured Lachnospiraceae bacterium
GGAAAGGTCATTCCGGGCTTGTCTTCAAGGACTGAATCCACCCTTATCTTCCCCTCCATTATGAGGCGCTTTGCCTGCTCCCGGGAATCGGCAAGACCGGATTTTTTTACAAGGATATCAAGCCTTTCCTTTTCCATCACTTATCACTTTTTCTTTTATCGCGCGGTATATGCCCTCCGGCGAAAGCGAATTTTCTTCATAAAGCTCCGCGACGGTTCCCTGGGGTACGAACTCATCGGGAAATGCGAGTTTCAGCAGATCTCCCTTGTATCCGATATCAAGAAGATAATCGCCTGCCTTTGAACCGAAGCCGTTTGTTATGACATTATCCTCTATCGTAACGATAAGCGTCGAAGACGATACGCTGTCGAGAAGGGCTGTATCTATTGGCTTTACAAAGCGGGCATTGATGAGAAGCGCTCCTATATTGTCCTTCTTAAGAAGATCGAGCGCGTGATAAGCGTTTTCGACCATCGATCCGAGTGCAAGGATGACAACGCCATCATCTCCTTCACGCGTATCCTCTATCACCTCTGTCCTTCCCTTTTCTATCTTCTGCCTCTTTTCCTTAAAAAGGGTGCAGGCCTCGCCCCGGGGATAACGAACAGCGACGGGATGAGTCTCCGCGAGCGCGTATTTCAGCATATCTGAAAGTTCCCACTTGTTCTTCGGAGAGAGGATAATGATATTGGGCATCGAAGAAAGATAGGATAGATCAAAAAGCCCGTGATGTGTCGGACCGTCATGTCCTACCACACCCGCACGGTCAATACAGAATACCACGTGAAGATCCTGCAGGCAGACATCCATCAATATCTCGTCATAAGCCCTTTGAAGGAAGGATGAATAAACACAGACAAAGGGCTTCATACCGGAAAGAGAAAGCCCGGCAGCAAAGGTCACGGCATGCTCCTCAGCTATGCCGACATCAAAGAATCTCTCGGGAAAGAGATTTCTGAAACGCTTCAGTCCGGTTCCATCCATCATTGCCGCGGTAATGCAGCAGACCTTATCGTCCCGCTGCCCAAGCTTCCTTATGACTGTTGAAAAAATATCGGTGTATGAAGGATTCTTTGTGGAAAGGGGAAGCCCCGTCTCTCTATCAAAGGCATCTGCACCGTGGAAACGCGAAGGATGGCGCTCGGCGGGAATAAAGCCCTTGCCTTTTTTGGTGATCACATGTACAAGAACGCAGCCTTTAAATCGGGCAGCATTCTTAAACACATTTTCCATTTGTTTAATGTTCGAGCCGTCAACCGGGCCTAAATACATTATTCCCATCTGCTCGAAGATCATTCCGGGAATGACAAGCTGCTTGATACCGGATTTCGTTTTTCTGATCTGTGCGACCAGCTTTTCCCCGTAGACCGGGATCTTTTCAAGCGAGGTCTGAACCTGCGCTTTCAGATTTGTATAGCCGCTGCTTGTTCGAAGAGATGAAAGCTGCCTTGAAAGGCCGCCTACATTTTCTGAAATTGACATGCCATTATCATTAAGAACTATGACAAAATTTGACTTTAGCGAACCTGCGTTGTTCATTGCTTCATAGGCGAGGCCGCCTGTGAGCGCGCCATCGCCGATCACGGATATGACCTTATAGTCCTCGTTTTGAAGGTCTCTCGCCGTCACCATCCCAAGTCCTGCTGAAATGGAGGTGGAGGCATGACCTGAATCAAAAACATCGCAGTCAGATTCGCTCCTTTTCGGAAAGCCTGAAAGACCGTTTCTTTCACGGAGCGTCTCAAATTCATCCTTTCGTCCCGTAAGTATCTTGTGGGTATAGGATTGATGCCCCACATCAAAGATGATCTTGTCCTTTGGCGGTGAAAAGACACGATGAAGCGCGACCGTGAGTTCTACCGCGCCAAGGTTCGAGGAAAGGTGACCTCCTTTTTTTGAAAGCGTATCAATAAGAAGCTCCCTTATTTCAGAGCAAAGCTCGGGAAGCTCCTGATATGAAAACGACTTTATGTCACCGGAACTTTTCAATCTGTCAAGAAGAGACAAGTGAAGCCTCCTGTCCTTAGCTAAACGGCACTTCCCCGCCGTCTTCTGTGATCATGCTGACCTTTGCCTCGACCTCTTCAACCTTTGAATTCACATATTTGATGAGAGCCGTCCCCTCCTCATAAAGTGAGAAGGATTTTTCAAGAGTGCAGTCCTCTTTTTCCATCTCACCGGTGATCTCTGAGAGACGTTTAAGCCCTTCCTCTATCGTCATTTTTGAAAAGTCATATTCTTTTTCTTTCATGATTCCGCCACACTTTCCACAACCTTTGCGGTGAGCCTTCCTTTATAAAGCCTGACATCTATCTCGTCTCCATTTTTCAGGCTCGAGGCTTCTCTTATATTGTTTCCCTTCATGTCTCTGATGTAGGAATAACCGCTTGAAAGGCGCTTTACCGGGGAAGATGCTTCAAGACGCGCCGCAGCATGTGAGAGAGAATCCTTTGTCGAGCGAAGCCTTGAAATAAACAGCCTTTCTATCCTCTGATCCAGAAGCCTTTCCTTTGTAGATTTGAGCTTTCGTAAAAACTCTCTTTCTATCCTCTGATCCAGAAGCCTTTCTTTTGTATTCTTAAGCGTCCGTAAAAACGCTCTTTCTATACGCTCCTCCAGTTCTACGGTCTTTTCCAGGATAGCTTTTGTTTTCCTTGCCGGGGAGCCCTTTTCTATAAGGCGCTCATAGGAGGACAGTTCGTTTTTCAGCCTGTTGCATCTTTGAAGAAGCGCTCTTGAAAGCATTCTCTTTCTTTCCGAAAGCTCCTCCTTGAATTCTTCGTAAGAAAAAACGCAAAGCTCTGCCGCCGCGGTAGGAGTTGATGCTCTCTTATCAGCTACAAAATCCGCTATCGTAAAGTCAGGCTCATGCCCTATCCCGGTGACTATCGGTGTTTGGGAAGAAAAAATCTGTCTTGCAACTATCTCCTCGTTGAAAGCAAAAAGATCCTCAATCGAGCCGCCGCCGCGTCCAACTATGATCACATCAAGCCCCATCGCATCCAGCCTTGCGATGCCCTCCGCGATCTCCTCCGCTGCACCCTCACCCTGAACCTTAACAGGCATAAGGTAAAGATTTACATATGGATTTCTTCTTCTCGCATTCCTGATAATGTCGTGAATGACGGCTCCGGTCGGTGCTGTAACAATACCGATATTCAAGGCAAAAGGCGGGATGGGCTGCTTGTATTCATCAGCAAACATCCCCTCATCGGAAAGCTCTTTTTTCAGCTTTTCAAAGCGTAAATAAAGATCCCCTTCTCCGGAGCGTTCAACCTTCTTTGCATAGAGCTGATATCTCCCGCCGGCTTCATATACCTCGACCGAGCCGGAAACTATGACCTTGTCGCCATCCCCCATCCTGAATGTAAGTCCTTCTGACACGGAGGAGCGAAACATCACGGCCGGAAGAACTGAGTTTTCGTCTTTCAGTGTGAAATAGATATGACCTGAGGAATGATATTTGATATTGGATATCTCGCCACTTACCCGCACCCTGGAGAGAAATTCCTCGTCTGATAAGATAGAAGCGACATAGTGGTTCAGATCTGATACGGAAACAGCTTTATCGTTCATATTATCCTCGCAAGGATACCATTTACGAAGGCTCCGGAATTGGAGTCTCCGTATTTTTTTGCGATCTCGACCGCCTCATTGATGGCAATGCCTTTGTCAAGGTTCTCGAAGAGGACCTCATAGAGCGCAACCCTGATGATCGAAAGCTCCACCTTCGGGATCCTTTTCGGCTTCCAGCCCTCGGTCTTCTGCTCTATAAGATCATCAAACTCCTGCTTTTTTTCGATCACTGCAGAAGCCTTTTCCTCAATCTCTTTTCTGTCCTTTGCCTTGACCTTCGATGAAATATCCTCCTCATCCTCCGGGAGGCCGCTGTTTTCAAGGGTCAGCTCGAACGCTTCAGAAAGTCCTTCTTTGCTTCTGAAATCGGACATATACACAAGCCTGATGACGGCTTCTCTCACCTGTCTACGCGTCATGGTACACTTACTTTTCCGAAGCCAAAGCGCCGACAGAAGCTATTCTTATATCAACTTCCTTCACTTCGATGCCGGTCATATTCGTAACTGTCGACTTCACCTTCTGCTGGACATTCGCAGTAACCTCCGGGATCGGATTCCCATAGGCTATCTGAAGCGCGAGCCGAACGGTGAGTGATCTGTCGGGATGCTCTATCAGTCTGATCGAACGGGAAAGTCTGCTCATCGACGCCTTCTCGATCTCCTGATTTGTAAGCCCGTTTGAAAGCGCGATCACACCCTCGGTCTCAGTCGCAGCAAGCCCGCAGATGACTGCTATGACATCAGCTGAAATGAAAACGCCTGCTTTTATATTAAAGACATTCTTTTCGTTTGCCATTATAGTACCTCCTTAATGATTCGTATGATTATAACAGAATACGGGAAAAACATAAAACCCCTACTTAAGTTTCTTTTTCCTGTGAATCTCTATCAGCTTTTTCTCCACAACCTCAAAAAGCCAGATCAAAAAGCGCATCATGGAGGCCTCTGCGATAGCAAATACCACAAAGAGCATTATGGCGCGCGGGCTTATCATGGAGAGCGAGAATAATGAAGGCACTATGAGTGCCGCAAGTATCATACCACCTATGCAGCCGAAGAAAACAAGGAGCCTGTAGCTGTTCATCGGTTTTGTGATCTCAAAGAGGATGAGATAACCCACGACCGCAAGAAGGAAGGTGCTGGCGATGGAAACATCATTCTTTGATATCTCAAATACCTGCCCGAACACGACCATAGCGGCTATGAAGAAGAATGAGGTTATTGCGGCCGGCATCGCCTTTACAAGGACGGTCAGTATAAATCTGTCACTCTGCTTTTTGTTGTTGATCTCAAAGGTGAGGAACAATGCAGGAAGCCCTATGTTGAAGGCCGAGATCAGCGTCACCTGTGAGGGGACCAGCGGATAGGAAAGGACGCTTATCAGTGAGAATATTGCAAGGAAGAGTGAGAACAGATTCTTGTAAAGGAATAATGTTGCGCTCCTCGTAATATTGTTGATATTGTTCCTGCCCTCGGAAACTATCTGCTTCATATGGGAGAAATCCGAGTCGAGAAGTACGACCTGGGCAGCGTTTGCGGCGGCCTCGCAGCCGGAGCCCATGGCTATCGAGCAGTCTGCCTCCTTCATGGCGAGAATGTCATTTACCCCGTCTCCGGTCATCGCGACCTTCAACCCGTCCTTCTTCATGGCTCTGACAAGCGCCTTTTTCTGCTCGGGGCGGACACGGCCAAAGACAGTATATTCTCTTGCGATCTCACCCATATCTTCATTTTCCGAGACGGTGCTCATATCGATATAATGGTCGCAATTTGGAATCCCGGCCCTTTCAGCGATCTTTGAGACAGTGAGCGGATTGTCTCCGGATATCACCTTCACGCCTACGCCCTGCTTGTTGAAGAAGGAGAATGTATCCGCAGCGCTTTCCCGGATCGAGTTTTCAAGAGCGACAAAAAGGACGACATCTTTGTCCTTTGTAAATGCTATCACCCTCTTTCCCTGAGTCATAAGGGCATCGATCCTGTCCTGGTCATGCGACAGAACGCTCTTTTCGAGAAGAAACTCAGGCGCGCCAAGACGGAATACGCCATTATTGGTCTCGATCTCAGAGTACTTCTTCTTTGAGTCGAAGGGATTGACCTTAAGCGCCGAGAGTCCCGCGGGCTTTTTGATGTTTGAGAGTTCTTCCAAAAGTGCGGAGGCTGTCGCGTTCTTGTCCGGCATTGAAGAAAGATACCAGAATAACAGACCTTTCTCGCCATCTCCTACTTCCCCGCCTCCGGGGGCGAAGAACTCTGTCACCTTCATCTTGTTGTCAGTGATCGTCCCGGTCTTGTCGACGCAGATCATGTCCACTCTCGCAAGAGTTTCAATAGATCTCATGTCGTGAAGAAGGACCTTTTGAAGCGCCAGCTTTGCCGTACTTATCGCAAGAGAGACTGTCACGAGGAGATACAGTCCCTCCGGGATCATACCTATGACGCAGCCTATCGAGGTAATGATACTCTCGGAAAAACCGTTGCCGCTCACTGCAAAGGACTGATAGAAAAGCAAAATACCAATAGGAATGATGAGGAAGCCGCAGACCTTCAGGATGATGTCTATTGACTTGATCATCTCCGACTTTTTGTCATGTACCTTCTTTGCCTGAGCTGAAAGCTTTGCGGCATAGGACTCGCTTCCCACCTTGTCAAGACGCATAAGGCACTTGCCCGACACGACAAAGCTTCCGGAAAGAAGCTTTGAACCCTTTGTCTTTTCTATTTCATCAGCTTCTCCTGTGAGGAGGGCTTCATTAAGGGATGCTTCCCCGCCTATGACGGTGCCGTCAGCCGGAACCTGCTGTCCGGCTGAAAGAAAGATGCAGTCATCCTTGACAAGCTTGTCAGCCCTGACCTTTTTCTTTTCGCCGTCGCGGACCGCCTCATATTCTGAGATCGAAAGAAGGGTCAGGCGGTCTATTACCTTCTTTGCGCGAAGCTGCTGAAAAATACCGATCAGGGTATTTGCGATTACAACGGGAAGGAAGGTGAGACTGTTGAAGGAGCCTGCGATGACAACAAAGACTGCAAGGATTATGAAGATGAAATTGAAGTAGGTCAGGGTATTGTCCTTGATGATAGCCCCCACGCTCTTTCCTGTATTTTCAGGAAGCTGATTTGTCTTCCCTTCACGGATGCGGAGCGCTACCTCTTCGGAAGTAAGCCCGACTGCGGGTGATTGCATTATTTACCTCTCTCTAAATAAAAATATAATCCGGGATGGATGTAAAAAATCCTGAAAGGATTTTTTACATCCATCCTAATGACCAGGCACTTACATTCCCTTTCGTCCAGGAAAGATGCGATGCGCTCTTGTGGAGGATGACGGCAACGGACTCGACAAGGCTGTCCTTCAAGAACGGCCTTACCAGACAGTTGTCGGCGCCCTTGTCGATACAGTCCTTAAAGACTGCAAAGCTTCGCTCACTTGTCACACAGATTATCGAGAGCGTCGGGCACTTTTTCCTGATGTCCTCGATCCGAAGACCGGGATTTGAATCCATATCTATGATCAGCGCCGTCTTTGAAAGCTTTGAGGGTTCAAGCTCATAGAGTTCTGCTATGCTCCAGATCTCTCTGACAGCGAATTTCTTGTCTCCTCTCATCATATCGCTGATTCGTTCCTTGCCTGAAGAGTCATTGAGTATGAGGATATCTCCTATCATATCGTCATCATGCTGGCGCATGTCGTAATACTTGTCCTCATCTATCATTTCAAGCATCACGTCCGCAATCTTTGGATCAAACTGGGCTCCCCTGTTCGCCTCTATCTCACGGCGCACCGTGGCCTGCGGAAGAACTGCACGATAGCTCCTTCTTGAAGACATGGCGTCATAGGAGTCTGCTACTGCTATTATCCTCGAGATCTCAGGAATATCCTCACCAGAAAGGCCGTCAGGATAACCACGTCCATCGTATCTTTCGTGATGCCATCTTGCCCCGGTCAGGACTGCGGGAATGGATGTGATAGATGAAAGCATGATATATCCGGTGATAGGATGGAGCTTCATGAGCTCAAACTCTTCTTTTGTAAGCTTTCCGGGCTTGTTGATGATATCGTCGGGAACATGTATCTTTCCCACATCATGAAGAAGGCTCGTGACATAAATGGCATCCTGCTCAGCCTTCGCCTTTCCAAGCCTGCGCGATATCTCCTTCGCATAAAGCGCAACCCTGAAGGAATGTCCGCTCGTATATCTGTCCTTTGCGTCCACCATACTCATCAAGGCCGTGACCGTTTGTGTCAGGGTCTCAGCGAGCCTTTCCTCAGTCTTCACGAGGCTTTCTGTCTTGATGGAAACCTCAGTCTCAAGGTCCTTCCTGTAGGTTGCCATAAGCTGCTGATGCTTCGCTCTCTCAGTCACATCAAGGAGCCAAAGAGCGTCGATAGGATGCCTGTTCTTTTCTACATTCCTAAACTGAGGTGCATATATCCTCTGATTGATCGTAATCTCATCATCCTTTCTTGCAAAAAAGCCGGCAAGCCTTTCGGATATATCTGAAAGCACCATCCAGGGAACGGCCTTCTGAAGCTCCGGAAGCAGTGAAAATGCCGTCTCGTTCGCAGCGATGAAATATCTCGAATCCGAAACAAGGATAACTGCGGCATCCTGGGATTCAACCGCGATGTCCTTCACAATGGTCTCCATGTCGTAGGCCTGGCTGACTCTCACAGTGACAGCCATAAGTATTACGGAGATCGCGGAAGCCAGCGGCACCGTGGAGACCTCGGGCTTTACTATAAATTCCACTATATAGGCCGCGCTCGGGATAGCGATCACAAGAGCGGTGAGAACATTGATCTGCATCCTGATCTTGTGAAACCTCACCATGAAAAGGATTATCAAAAACAATGCCGAGAAGAGAAAAAGGAACTCCGCAACGAAATAAGGATAAGCCGGTATACAATAGGATGCCTTTTCAAAGTAAGGCAGATTCCCCCTTATGGTATAAGCATAATCCTTGTAGAATACCCCCTTGATGTGAAGCAGGAAGGTAACGACAGAGTTGAAGGTGCAAAGACAGATACTGAAAACAAGAGTCATCTTGTGGATCCGATACCTCGTATACTCCGCAATAAAAAGAAATATAAAGAACCAGAGCCAGCAGCCCGTGAAATTGATGATCTTCCTCGCTACCAGAATAGAGGAAAGACCGTCCGAATTGACATACATCCATCTCCCGATGGCAAGCATGAGAACGAGGAAGGCCGACATAATGAGATATCTCTGCGTCTTTCCGGCTCTTTGAAAAAAGCTGGCAAGAACCGCAACGAGCGCTGCTCCTATCGTTGCCCCGTAAAATAATGATGCCCCCATTAATGTCATAAAAAGCCCCTTTCGCCCAAAAACTCGTTAAGAAGCATAATAACACAAGTGAGAAGCTTTATGTTATAATGTTTTTTGTTTTATCATCCATCGAATCACCGCTCGGAGGTATCTCGATGATACAGTTTTCTGATCCCTTTGAGACAAAAGAAGATTTCAGGAGCATTCTTGACAGGGTGAGGTCGTCTCCTTCCTTTGACAGCGCAAGCGATATCCTCGCCATTGCGGCCCTCGGCCATCAGGATCCCTCCTTCGCGGAAGAACTCATTCAGATCTACAATGAAGTGCTTGACCGTGGAAGCTTCTGCGGCTATACAGCCGCCGATGTTGTGGAAGATGGTCATATGAATGAGGGGAAGAATACCGTAACCTTCTTTTTATTCGACTCATCCACATGCGAGGTGATCCCCTGCGATACCGAAATTGAATCCTCGGAAGATGTCGGACACCGGATCACAAAGCTCATTGAAGAAAACGAGGACTGTCGGGCACTTATGATATTCCCCGACGTATATCACGCAAAAAGGCTTGACCTCTTTCTTTCAGCCCTTTCCTTCAAGGATCCGGAATTTCCTGTCTGCGGTGCTGCGGCCGGAGGCCTCTGGAAGGAGGGGATCACCTCTCCGATCTTTGTCTTTTCAGATCGGGTCATTGAATGCGGGATACTCTCCATCCTCCTTTTTGGTGAAGATCTCTATGTGAAAGCCGCAGCTCTTCGCGGCTGGAGCCCGATCGGTCGCGGACATACCGTAACAAAACTCGCTTCTCCTCTTGTCGTCTCCGAGGTGGACAATCTTCCCGCCACTTCGATATACAAAAAATACTTCAAGATCGATGAAAAGGATCCTTATTTCGTACAGAACATCCTTGCCTTCCCCTGGGTGCTGAACAGGTCAAATGAGCTTGTTCCACGCTCCATTATCTCTGTGACCGAAGAGGGAAATCTGGTCTTTGGATCAGACGTGAACGAGGGTGAGCGCTTCCATTTCTCTTACGGAAATGTAACCGAAATGCTGAATGATTCCTACTCCATCGTAAAGAACTATGTCCCCTTCGCTCCGGAAACAGTATATCTCATGGTCTGCGACAACAGGCAGTTTCACCTTGGTGAGGAAGAGACAAAGGAGATCACTCTCTTCAAGGATGCCTTTCCTTCCATTGCCGGCGCAGGCGCCTTTGGCGAATTCTTCCACCTGGGAGACAGAGTGGAAGCCTTCAACTGCACGATGCTGGCGCTGTTTCTTCGGGAGGGCCCGGTAAAGGAGACCTCTATCTCAGAAATGAAGGAACCGGAGGCTCTTTCACGAGGGCTCATCCCCCTGCAGGACCGGCTCTTTACCTTCCTGAAAGAGACTTCGGATGAATATTCAACCCTTCGTGCCCGGGAAAGAGAGCGTGACCTTCACAACAGGATCAAGCTCGAGCATGCAGCCTCGGAGGCAAAATCCGAATTCCTTTCAAATGTCTCCCATGAGATCAGGACCCCCATCAATGCAATCCTCGGAATGAACGAGATGATCCTTCGGGAATCCACCGAGGAAAGGATACTCGATTATTCCGAAGATATCCGTTCCGCGGGAAATTCACTTCTCTCACTCGTAAATGACATCCTTGATTTCTCAAAGATAGAGGCAGGAAAGCTCAATCTTCTTCCTGTCGAATACTCATTCTCTTCAACGCTGAACGACATTGTGAATATGATCACACCTCTTGCAAGCAAGAAGGGGCTTGAGGTAATAGTCGATTATGATGAGAATATTCCCGACCGCCTGTATGGCGATACAGTACGTATCAGACAGGTTCTTATCAATATAATGAACAATGCAGTGAAGTTTACGGATGAAGGCTCGGTAAAGCTCACCGTAGGCTTTCAAAAGACGAAACGCGACGAGATCAATCTGGAATTTCACTGTATCGATACCGGGATCGGCATCAAGGAAGAGGATATGGAAAAGCTCTTCTCTCCCTTTGAACAGATAGACGACAGCAACAAGAACCGTATTGACGGTACGGGGCTTGGGATGTCGATCTCAAAGAACCTCCTCCACATCATGGGCTCAAAGCTCAATGTGAAGAGCGAGTACAAAAAGGGCTCTGATTTCTCATTCATCATCCGGCAGAAGGTCTTTTCCTTTGAGCCGATCGGCTCATATATGAAAGAGACGCGTAAAAAGGGCATAGCAGATCGGGTTCTTAAAGAAAGCTTCCACGCTCCGGATGCCATTATTCTCATTACAGACGATATGGATGTGAACCTCTCCGTAGCGAAGAATCTCTTGAAGCGAACGAAGATCAATATAGACACTGCTCTTTCCGGGCATGAAGCGATCAAGCTATGTCAGGAAAAGAAGTATGACATTATCTTCATGGATCATCGTATGCCTGTTATGGATGGAACTGAGGCTATGCGGCGTATACATGCGCTTCCGCCGGGAAATCCGAATGAAAAGACCCCTATCATCGCCCTTACCGCCAATGCTGTAGCGGGAAGCAGGGAAAAGTTCCTTGAGGACGGCTTTGACGGTTATATTCCAAAGCCCATAGATCCGGCGGCACTTGAATCTCTTATCAAAGAGCTTCTTCCTCCCGGGAAGGTGATAATGATAAATGAAGAGGACGATGACCTGATAGGGGTTGATGCCCTCTCTCCCTTCCTTAAGTCGCTCCTTACCATTCCCGATATTGATGTGGCTGATGGAGTCACCTCCTGCGGAGGAAATGAGACCTATGAGAAGGTTCTGATGGAGTTTTCCTTGACTGCAGCCGACAAGATCAATGTCATCAAAAAGGATCTTGAAGAGGAGGATTACAAGGACTATACCATCAGGGTACATTCTTTGAAGAGCACTGCCCGGCTGGCCGGTGCCAAGACCCTCTCCCGCCATGCAGCCTATCTTGAAAAATGCGGGGATACTCTTCGTACCGAAGAGATCATCAGAAAAACACCCCGTCTCCTGAATGAATACAAGAGGCTCGCGGCCGCTATTGAAAAGGCTGTCCCGAAGGAGGACCCTTCCACAAAGAAGGATATCACCGTTGAAATGCTGGAGGAAGCCTATCAGGCAATATATGAAAGTGTGCTGGCCTTTGACTACGACGGGGCCGACAATGTAATGGCGGAGCTTCAGGGCTACCGCATACCTGAGGAGGAGGAAGAGCGTTTCAACAAATTGACCCTTCTTCTCTCAAATGTAGATCATGATGGAATAGAAGCAATGTTCAGGGGCAGTAAGCAAAGTGGATAAGAAAACCGACAACACATTAGTCCTAATATCAAAGGGCTCCCTCTTTCTGGTAAACAACATCAGGAACAACCTCGTAAAAAACGGATACACCGTGATCGACTCCCTGCCGGAGGTGGAGAGTCTTCAGGATCTTCGTAAGGAAGCTGATATCTTCATCTTCTATCTCGGGGATTTCGTTGAAGAGACAAAGGAAGCCATTGTTTTCCTAAAGGACATGGTCATCGAGGATGAAAAGGAGCTTTACCTCATCGGTTCGCCGGATGAGATCAGCACCTTCTGCCGTTATGTCCCGGATAACTATGTGAGAAAGGCTTTAGAGCGCCCCTTGAATGTCAAGGATCTTTTGAGCGCACTTGAAGAGACCGTGGTGGACGCTGACAGAAGAAAGCAGGTCCTTGTCGTGGATGATGACGGAACCTATCTTCGATCGGTCCACGACTGGCTTTCGGGAAAATACCAGGTCGTTATGGTGAATTCCGGAATGAATGCCATCACCTACCTCGGTACCCACACTCCGGACCTTGTACTGCTTGATTATGTAATGCCTGTCTGTGATGGTCCCATGGTCCTTGAAATGATGAGGTCCGATTCGAATCTCGCGAACATCCCCGTTATCTTCCTTACCGGAAAGAGTGACAGGGACAGTGTAAACAAGGTACTTGAAATGCGCCCTGCCGGGTATCTCCTGAAATCCATGAACCCCTACCAGCTTGTAAAGGCTGTCGAACACTTCTTTGAGCAGCAGAAGGTCAAGGCGCCGAGAAAGAAATGATGAGAAGACTCTTGAAGATAATAATACCCCTTGCGATCGCCTTTGTACTTACCCTTTTCCTGGTGATCCTTCCAATTTCAACAGCTTATTCGATCTGCCACCCCAAAGGCCTTTCCCTTTCAGAGGAGGAAGCATGGGAAAAGGAAAACGGGCTTTGGGGGAACTTTGACTCCTATGAAAAGGAGTCCTATGAAGTAAAGGGCAAGGATGGTTACGTTCTTCACTGCACTCTTGTAAAAAGCCCCGTGGAATCTGATCGTTTTGTGATCATCTCCCACGGCTTCAATTCAAACCGTTATGGTGCAGTCAAGTATGTGGATGCTTATGCCTCACTCAATTTCAACTGCATAATATATGACTTGAGAGGTCATGGCGAAAACCAGAAAACAGTCTGCACGATAGGAAATTACGAGGGCGAGGATCTCAACTTCCTGATAAAGGATACTTACGAAAGATATGGGAATGATATCATTCTCGGGCTTCACGGAGAATCGATGGGAGCCTCCACAAGCCTCTCAAGCCTTGTAAAAAGGCCTGATGTGAAATTCGTGATCTCGGACTGCTCCTTCACAAATCTTTATGATCTGATGAAGAACGGTGCCGACAAAAATCACCAGGGCTTCATGCTTCCCCTCGTAAATATGTGGTGCTCTCTCATCAATGGCTTTGATATGAAGGACACCTCCCCTGTCGATTCAATAGACAAGAGCACAGTGCCTATCTGTTTCATCCACGGGGAAGCGGATGATCTCATCCCTCCGGAAATGAGTGAAAAGCTTGCAAAAGCCTGCGACGGCGCCTCATACATTCACTTTGTACCTGAGGCCGGACACGCTCAATCTGTGAAGGTTCTGGGATCAAGATCCTATTCGATGATAATACTCGGTTTTCTCACAAATGAAGAAATAATCGAGCCTCAAAATTAAATCACATTTAAGAAAGAAGGTGCAACATGTCTGAAGGAAAACAGCTCATCATCTCAATCGGAAGGGAATTCGGCTCGGGCGGTCACGAGATCGCGGAAATGATCGCAAAAGACTTAAGCCTCCCTATCTATGACTACAACCTGATGCGTGTCATAGCTGAGGAAAAGGAGCTTTCCGATGCAAAGATGCTTGAGAAATATGATGAACTCCCCCGCTTTCCGATAAACATCTCCGTCAGGGGCTATTCCTCTTCCCCGGAGCAGAACCTTGCGATCATGCAGTTTAATTATCTTAAGGAAAAAGCAGCAGCGGGAGAATCCTTCGTGATCGTCGGACGCTGTGCGGAGACTGTCCTCAAGGAATTCAAATGCCTCATCCCCATCTTCATACTTGCGGATCACGACAAGAAGGTCGAGAGGATAATGAAAATATACCAGCTCGACAAGAAAGAGGCAGAGCAAACCGTAAAGGAGCAGAACAGGAAGAGAAGGGCTTATCATAATTATTATTCTACTGCGAAATGGGGCGACTCGAGACTCTATGACCTTTCGATCAACTCCTCAAAGCTTGGACTCGAAAAAACAAAGGAATTGATCGAGGACTATATTAAGCAAAGAAGAGAACTGCTCTGATGACTGAACGTTCTCTGATATTTCTGGATCTTGATATGACTCTCTGGGATCACGAGCTTCAGATCCCAAAAAGCGCTGCTGTCTCGATAGAAAAAACAGTTGAAAAAGGAAACCTCGTCTTCCTGAACACAGGGCGAAGCCGCGGCAATACTCACTATGAGAATCTTGAAGCCCTCCCTTTGAGCGGGATGATATGCGCCTGCGGCGGTCATATAGAGCTTGACAAAAAGATACTGAAGGAAACCCTGGTTCCCTGGGAAAAGGTAAAGAAAGCCCTTTCGATATTCAAAGAAGAAAATATGCCGGTCGTGGTCGAAGGCAGGGATGCCCACTTCATGAACAGGGAGGATTTTCACAACGACCCTTATGTGGAAACCCTCTGGTCAAGGCTGGGTCCCTATGCCCATAGTCTTTCCGAGCTTACTTGTGACTTTGCTGTAAACAAGTTCTCATGCGATATCACTGAAAAGACGGATCTTGAAAGGGTTCAGGCAATCCTTTCAGACGACTTTGATTTCATAAATCATAACGGTGTTGTAGTTGAGATCATCCCGAAAGGTCTTTCAAAAGCAAAGGGGATCCTCGATCTTCTTTCCTTCACAAAGGACAGCCCTGAAAGAGTCTTCGCCTTTGGCGACGGGATGAACGACCTTGAGGTGATAGAGAGTGCTGCCCACAGTATAGCCATGGGAAATGCTGCCCCCCTCATAAAAGAAAAAGCCGACTTCGTGACGACTGACATCCACGAAGACGGCCTCAAAAACGCGTTTTTGCATTTTCACCTGATCTGACTGTTGCCATCTCTTGACGAGAAAAAGGCAATTCCTTCATACTCCCACCCTGAGATCAAAAGGTAGGTAACCTCACCAATATCAGTCGTGAAAAGGTGATGTCCGAGGTTTGGATCGTAGAGGCGATAGACCGGAGCTGTATCTTTTCCGTCGGATGAATACCAGGCTATACCTTCATACGACCATCCGGCCTTCAATAAGGCATCCCGTTCAGGTGCGTTAAGCGTATAGAAATGCTCTCCATTGCTCCTGTTGTAAAGTCTGTACACCGCATTTTCCTCTGTCCCTTCGGGATAGCAGAAGAATTTGGCTCCCTCATCTGACCAGCCGGCAAAGATCAGGCTGTATCTCTCATTATCATTCATCGTCATGAAGTGGTCTGCGGTATTTGGATTATAAAGTCTGAATACCGGAGCAGGCTTTATCTGCTCCTTTTCTTGATTGTCAAAGAGGACCTGCCTGCTGTTTGAAGGATAACATACCGAATTTTGTTCATAGCCATAGATCTTTGTCAAACGCTCCTTCACAACCTTGGGTATATAGGCATATATCTCCTTTAAAGTTATCCTTTCATCCATGTCGGTATCTGCCGGCATAGATTCTGTCCAGCCCTTCATGAATTCATATCCTGTACCTTCCAAAAGCCCAATGGTCATAAGTGCACCGTAATAGTTTTCACCATCGATAAGGACAGGCACCTGATATGAATATTCTCCCTTGTTTGCCGCGCAGAGAAGATAATAATCAGAGTCCCTGAACTCCCCGGAAAGCGCTATAGGAAGCATTTCATCCTCCGGGACATAGGAGCCTTCGGAAAAGGCCTCCGCCATACTTTCCAAAAAGCCATGAGCCTCGGCATCCGTCCTTATCAGATGAGTCCCTTCATCCGTACTTTCCGGGCCGCTAACGGCCTGAGTCTGGACAAAGGCGCCCGAGCCGCAGGAGTCAATGATCAAAGCCTTCTTCCCATTGTACCTGTCAAAAAGATCCTTCAGCTCTGCTGTGGCATAGTATTCTCCCTCAGCCTTTTTTCTGTTCCAGAAATACAGAGCGCCGTCATAATAATCCTCACTTGTATAGCTCTCTTCTTCAGCGACAGCGGCATGCCCGCTGTAATAAAAAAGGGTGAGGTCATCTGCATCAGCTTTTGAGAAGACCCTGTTCACTGCTCTTTGCATATCACTCTTTGTGCCGTCCATGGCCTTCAGAACCTCAGTATAGGGGTTCTTCAATGTCTTTATCATATCCTCCATAGAATCAACGGAATGCTTTGTGCCGACAAGCTCATTCTCTGTCCCGGAATAGGTATTCCCGATAAGAACTGCGCGATAGGTCACAATTCCATCCGCCTGCGAAGCTGCCTCTGCCGGAATTGAGGGAAGTGAAAAAGCCAAAACAGCTGCCGTTAAAAACAACGGCAGCAGCTTATTTTTCATTTTCTTTTTTGATCTTTTTTCAGATAGATTCGCCAACTTCATAATATTCCCTCAGTGCCAAAGCTATGAGCTTTGAGAAGATCAAAAGATAATTTGCATCCTCAGCCCCCCACCTTCTGTTGTTTGATTTTAGGGCGTGCTCAAAGGAGAAGACCCTCTCCACCTTTCCTTCCCTGCCCTTCTCAGCAAAGAAGACCACGGCCCCGATACGCCTTTCATTTGCCCACTCATAAATAAGCGGATCCTTTTCCTGGCAGAGCTCGACTCTGTCTATCATCAATATCCCGTTCTGGTCAAAGGTATGACTGTTTATGATGCTCTCTGCAACCTCATCGGGCATCACATCATTTCCGTCCTCAGCCGATGAGAATACACAGGGGAGTCCCGGACCCGAGAAGATTCTGATGCCGTCAAGCAGCATCACATCGGAAGCCTCCTTCAGAGCCGGAGAAACAGCTCCCTTCCCAAGCGCGATGATCCCTTCCGTGACATCCGAGATCATCACCGCAAGAAGCTCCGTGCGCCCCTTCACATATTTCCCTGCGGACTCGGACTTCGGAAGCTCAAAGTTCCCGTGCATTTCCTCACGATAGATGATATATCTGTTCTTGCCCTTTCCTTTTCCGATATAAAGTGCTTTCCAAAGTTTTTCAAAAAGAGTGTCATAGTCTGTCCCGTTGAGAGGCGCGGAAACCGTTCCTATAGTGAGCGTCACATGGCAATCGGATCTGATGGAAAGTATCTCCCATTCAAAGTTCTTCCTGACCTCGGTAAAAAGACCTCTTATATCATTCTCATCCATGCCTGAAACACACACGAAGAACTGGTCTCCGCTGAAGCGTCCTACCGCCCCGCTCACGCCCACCGAATGAAGGATGCATCTGGAAAGAGCCCTTATGACCTCGTCCCCGAAGCTTCTCCCGTAGCTGTCATTGACCTCCTTGAACTCATCTATATCAAAGATGGCTATCCATACCATCTCGTCATCCTTCATATTGGAGAGAGTCTTTATGGTATAGTCCTTTATCGCGTCCTTGTCATAGACACCGGTAGCCTGATCCTTGTCAGTGGATGTCATTGTGGAGATGACAGGAGTTTTTGCGTCATCCTTTACATTCATCACATAGCCGTCTATGTGGCGTTCTCCGCCCGAGGCTATGACTGTCGTTCCGGTAAACTGCATCAGCCTTGATGTCTCATCTTCGGAAAAGAATGAAGTATGGAAGGTCACGCTACAGCTTTCCGCTGCCGACTCAAGTATGGTCTGAAAGGAAGCCACCTTTGCCTTGTCCTCTTCGGGTACAAATTTTGCTATCTCCTCTTCAACCCACTCATACAAAAGACCGTCGAAGAGTATCTTTTTTTCATTGTTCTCAAAGGAGAAGAAAGTAATATTCCCGGAATCCCTGTCGTACTTGAAGAGGAAAAATCCCATTCCGCTGACGAAATCCTCATATTCACGAAGGCGCTCCCGGAATTCCCTCGTGCGCTCTTCGGAAAGATAGACATCGCTTGCCTTGAACATAACGCTTCTGACGCCTGAATCCTCAGAAAGAGAAAGATTGATATGAAAGGGTGAATAGACACCATCGGGACGTTCGAGAGAAATGAGCATATCCTCCTCAAAGCCTGACATGAGAACACGCTCACAGGCATCCTTGAAGAACTCCGCGTCAAACTCCATCATGATATCCGTAATGAGTCCCTCTGCCCTGTCGCCGAGGAATTTTTTGCAGGCCCGGTCTGAAAATGAAATGTAAAGATCACTGTCAACAGCGCCGCAGAAAAAAGATAAGTCTTCCATATGGATCTCCCTTTAAAAAGAAAACATATATGGGGTTAATAATATCATAAAAGAGCGGATAATGGCAAAAAAAATCCTGTAAAGAAAGCTTTAGTACACTTACTGATCGAGGTGAGACGCTCCTCTGACAGCGGCGGCGCGTCCTGAAGGTTGCTATCACACCTGTCGATCACATATCCCCTGCTAATCGGGCAAAGCTGTATGAGGCAGTACAAATCTCTCTTCCCCTGACAGCTCACAGGTGATCCCGTTGTCATTAAGTTTTTTTATCAGCATGTCTGCTACCGCCGGGTTCTTTCCGGGCTGCATCAGGCTGATGCAAAAATAATCGCCGCAGACAAAAACTTCCAGTTCCAAACTGCCTGAAAACTTGTCCGCAGTCGCATAAGCGTGCACATCTTTGATATACCTTTCCATCCCACCCCAGGAAATGTTTCCGGTATAGCTGATGCCAAATGTATGCGGATACATCACTCCCGCAAGTACTCCCTGTATTGTCTGCCTTTTTCTTTCAAAAGACATCGTGCCAAGATATTCTTCAAGCCGGATGAGCCCGTTGATAGCCTGCAGGTCACACTGCTCGTCGCATCCAAGGATGATCTGGCCGCGCAGCATAGTATTGAGAGTTTCTATGGGAAGCTCATTTGACTCCGGCGACAGTGCAGCTAACATAACCCTTGTAAGGCTATCATGTGACAGCGGTTTCCCAAGCGCCTTCCTGTATTCATGGGGAATAAGTATCACTATATCTTTTTTGTTATCAGGAAAAAGGTCCATTAACGTCTTGTACATCATCACGCTGATGATGGAGACCGGGCTGCCATTGACGGCTTTTGCATTTGTCATGAGTTCGCTCTGCAAGACCTTCAGATTGTATGCATACGAGCCTTCGTTATCAAAATAATCATCTGAAAACACCATCGGATCGCGTTCTTTTTCTTTGAGCTCAAAAGTTGAATCTATACTGACCGGTGTCTTGGGAAAAGGATAGAGATACTCTTCCTCTTTGACCGAATCTGTTACAAGCCTTATAGCAGCGGTATCGATATCCCCCGTGCCATACCTCTTTTCAATATAATAATACGCAAGGGTCTTGACCATTGGGGCAATTCCGTTCCCGTCGCAGATGCCGTGGCTGACATCCACTGATACCGTATCGCCCCTGTAAGCAAAAGTCAGCAGATGATAATTACTTTCCTCCGACCCAAGGCAGACTGCCGCGTTTTCTCCTGAGATGACAAAAGGCTTTTCATTGTCAGTAAGAATGTATTCCTCTCCCTGCCTCTCAAGCCTCACCTTGAAGTAGGGATAACGCTTCCCAACCTGCGAAACTGCGTATCGCAATGCTTCTTCGTCAATGTCATCCACAAACTCAATTGCAAATCTGATCACATTTATAAAGTTGTTACTGACGCCATACATCATTGGATTTACCTTGTAATTCATTTGGTCCCTCCATTATCAAACACATATACAGTTCTTTCTCGATACGCTTTTTCAAGAGCGTCCGGCTTTCCGGCAGAGGAAATCGCTCGATTGCGTTTCCTTCTTCATGGGGCTTAAGCACCGGGTACTTTGGATGAAAGAAAGCTTTTTTTCATTTCCAAATTTAATGTATGGGCCTTCATCATTTTTGCTGATAGTGCCATTCCTGTGCTTTGTCTTTGGGGTATCCCACGATTCATCTCAGGAATCACGGTTCAAATCACACAATCCCGCTATATGAAGCTCAGGAGCTTTATACCGAAATCATCCGGGATGGCTTCCCTGAATATCCCATCATCCGAAGCGGTATGTTCGGGTTATATAAGGCTTGATGCTCGCAGACATTCATTATATCAGAAATCAGGAACGAAGTATCATTATTCATGCCGGAAAGGGAATCTCCGATGCCGTTTGAAAAGGGAGAAAGCCTGATGATCTATATAATGTATGCTCAACAAATGGCAAAAAAACCCTTCATAGTGATGTTGACAACGAGTGTACTATCTGTTATAGTACACTTGCTCAAGTGAACAGCCGGGCTATGCCGAGGCTTTCAGGTACGTACTATCGGGTAAGCAGGCAAGCATTCAGTCGAGTTATTTAAGAACCGCTATACTGGCTTGGACTTATAAGATCGGAGGTGAAGATGCGTAATGTCTGAGATAGATTACCGCGATCCGCGGCCGATATACGAGCAGCTTGCGGGCGTTTTTGAAGATATGATATTGAAGGGGGTCCTTGAAAAAGGTTCTAAGATGCCCTCCGTCCGGGATACCGCGGCTCACTTTTCCGTAAACCCGAACACCGTGCAGAAGGCCTTTTCAAAGCTCGAAGAGGACGGCTTCATCTATGCGGTGAAGGGACGGGGAAACTTCGTGGCTGAAATGGAACCCCTTCTTTTGAAAAAACAGGAAAACTTCCTGACGAAGTTCAGGAAAACCGTGTCGGAAGGGAAGGATCTTTCAGTCAGTGAGGAAGCCATGGAAAAGGCCCTTCATGAAGAATTCAAAGGAGGCAGTAAGGATAATGATTGAAATAAAAAATGTCACAAAAAATTTCTCCTTCGGGGAGATCAAAGCGCTTTCAGAGGTCTCGCTCACAATAGCCGACGGCGACATCTTCGGCCTTATCGGAACAAACGGCGCCGGAAAGTCCACTCTCCTTCGCATCATGTCGGGAGTACTGAAGCCTGACACGGGAGAGGTCCTGATAGACGGAGAAAACGTTTATGAAAATGTCAATGTGAAAAAAAATATCTGCTTCATTCCCGACAATGTCTACTTTGCGCCAAATTCAACGCCGAAAAGCGAAGCCGGGCTCTTTGAAGCGGTCCATCCCGGCTTTGACAAAAAGCGCTTCTTTTCATTTTTGCAAAAGCTCTCCCTTGATCCGGAGCAGAGGGTAAATACCTTCTCAAAGGGAATGAAAAGGCAGCTTACGATCCTTCTCGCCCTCTCCTCAGGTTCAAAGTACGTCTTCTTTGACGAGACCTTTGACGGCCTTGACCCCGTGATGAGACAGACCGTAAAGGGAGCGATCGCTGACGCGGTATGCGAAATGCAGATCTGTCCGGTCATCGCCTCCCACAATATGCGTGAGCTTGAGGACATATCCGGTTCTGTCGGGCTTCTTCACAAGGGCGGCGTGCTGCTTTCCGACAATCTTGACGATATGAAGCTGAATGTTCAAAAGGTCCAGCTCGTGATGAAGGACGCGGCGGACCTTGAAAAGCTCCTTTCGGAACTTGACGTTGTATCAAAGGATGCCATGGGATCCATGAACATACTCGTGGTCCGCGGAAACCATGATGAGATCATGTCAAGGGTGAACGCTTTCTGTCCCGTTTTTGCGGAATCGATCCCCCTTACCCTTGAAGAGGTCTTCATCTCTGAAACAAGTGCCGGCGGTTATGATCTCAAGGATCTTTTCGTTTGATGAAAGGAGCTTTCGAAATGAATACAAAAAAATTGTTCAAAAATCTGATGAAGGAAAAGCTCTGGCTCTTTCTTCTCATACTGGCAACAGGTTTTTTCTTCTTCCCCGTCAGGGTGATAATGCTCCGGCAGTCGATCCTTGCCGACATAAGAGACGGTTTCAGCAGGACCTTCAACTCGGTGGGCTCCGTCCTTGGCATCAACGCAGACTATGTGGACCGGATCATACTTGTCCTCCTTGTGGTGATAGCGGCCTTTATAGCGGCGGGAGTCACCTTCCATTATCTTCATGACGTGAGCAGGACAGACTTTTGGATGTCGCTTCCGATCAAAAGAAGAAACCGCTTCCTGCTCCACTTTCTGTCCGGTTTCCTTTCAACGGTCATCCCCTTCCTCATTGATTATCTCGCGGCAGGGATAATATGCATAGTTACCGGAATGCTGACAGGCTACGGGATCACACAGTTTTTCCTCTCGATGCTCTCCCTCATCCTGGTCTTTCTTTCGATATACCTTCTTTCCTGCCTCTGCCATGTGCTCACGGGACGGACTGTGATAGGAGTGCTTTTGACAGGCTTCTTCCTTGTCATCGGTCCGGGCGCCATCTATCTCTTTGAAGGACTGTGCGGCTGCTTTTTGACCCATTATATTTCAGATATCAATACAGGAGTTGCCGTCTGGTTTTCCCCCGCGACTCTCGCTTCATTGAGCGATATTTCGGGCCGCATCATTTTCGCCCTGATCTACTCCGTCATCTTCCTTGTGTTCGCTCTGATCGCGGTTGAGAAGAGACCCGCGGAAGCCGCCGGCAATTCATTTTCCTTCAGATGGCTGCCTTTATTTATCAAGATCGCGGTGACAACGGCGGGCTCGCTGTTCTTCGGCCTTGCCCTTTCAGCCTTTGGCTCGGGAGACCTTCGGATCTGGTTCCTCTTCTTCATGGTGATCGCGGCGCTGCTCCTTCCGATGGTAATGGACCTGATCTTTTCCATGGACCTTCGGGCGATAAAAAAGAACTGGAAGATAAACCTCCTCTCCTTCGCAATCCCCATTGTGATAAGCATCTTCTTTGCGGCGGACATCGCAGGCTATGACAGATTCGTCCCGAAGGAAAATGAGGTCGCATCTGTCGGCATTATCGGGGATGATGCAATGAATTATCAGGGCAGCCTCTATGTGCTCGGCGAGAGTCCTGACAAAACGTATTATTCAAAAGAGCCTGTTTCCATAGAAGAAGCAGCCCGCTTCGTTCAGAATAATAATCCAAACAGGGGTGGAGATTATATCCTGAGGCTTGTTTTTAATCTGAAATCCGGAAAAGTTGTAAAGAGGCAGTATCCCACCTCGTATGATGAGATAAGGAATCTTTATGATGTCTTTTCGAAGGATGAAAAATACAGGGAGGATATCGCCCTTGCAAAAAAGCTTGAGTATACGGGTGAAAAGACCATATTCGCCCTCTCTCCCTACGATCCCGATCGTGTCATCGAAGGCGAAACCGTAATACTGAATCTTGACGAAAAAGGAAAGCGTACTCTTATTGACGCCCTCGTAAAGGATGAAAGCAATATGACCTACAGCGAATATGAGCGCAGCACTCCAACGTATCTCATTGAAGTCAGAAGATCCTCCGACGAAGGCGGCGCATCAGGCGTGCTTTCGATATATCCGGAGTTTACGGAGACAATGAAGATTCTGGAAGAATACATAGAGAAATAACCGGGACAAGGGGACGTTTTACTTGTCCCAAAAAAATATTTCACTCTGCAAGGATTTTGCAAGAATGAGGTATGTATCATACGTTCTTGTCACAAGCAAAGCATGGGCCGATAAGTACGACGTAAAGAGAGCCTTAAGTCCCCTGGCCGGGTTCGCATGGTATCACGCATACTACAGAGGGATCAATGTAGATGCAAAGGTTTCCGGCGACAGCGAGGTGAAATTCTGGACCCGTGGACACAATATCTGGACCGATGGTTATGAACGCCATTATGAGCAGGGAACCGCTGTGATCATGTAACATCAATCAGCAATACAACCATAAAGAAGGGGGTGAATGATATGTTTGTTCTCGCTTTACTTATTTACACTCTTACTCAATGATGCAAATACGATAAGACCAAATAAGGCCAGCAAAGCCCGGAGGCCAATCAATGGCTCCCGGGTTTTATCTTTCTATGTTATAAGACATATGCGAAAGGTTGCGGTCATCTTTTGTCTTTCTCAGAATTTTTCGCCTTTTCCTTCATCTCATTCTCGCAGAGGAGTATCACCGCATCAATGATGTTCGCATATCTGATATATGACGGATTGAGAACCAGTGTGGAGTTCAAAGATGTGCATTTCTTTGAGAACTCGGCCACTTTTTCGCGTGTGTCTTCAAGGTCTTTAATCGAATATCGCCCGGTATTGGAATAGATAGTCCCCGTGTTCGGATCGTAACGGGTGCTCTCGTCATTTACTCCGTTTGCCTGTGTAGTGAACTGGTCGCTTAATGCCTTGATCAGTTCGGATTTTGTGGAATAGTCCATATATCCTCCATTGAATATCTTTCTATAGAATGCTTTTGGCACTTTATATTCTATCTTTTTGCTGTCACGTAGTCTATCCTGTCATGGCTTCCCATTATTTTTTGCTCCTTACCAAACCCTTCCTTAATCCATTATCTTAAGCGGCTTCCAATTCAGATAATCACCCGAAACCAGATGATATTCGATACCATTCCTTTCCCCTTCGATACTGTCATGAAAGCGGCTCTCCCCGTGGCAATGCGCATAAACCACGGCCTTTGCTCCGTATTCCTCAGCGATATCCGTAAATACGCTTTTCTCTTCCAGAATGTTGGTTGGAGGATAATGTAAAAACATGATAAACTTTTTGTATCCTGCCTCTATGGCGCTGTCAAAGGACTTTTTAAGCCGCACCGCTTCCCTCTCAACCAGCTTCTTCGCGTGGCTTTCCTTTGCCTCGTCCCAGCCGACGATTCTTCCGAAATGATCAAGATAAAACGGGCCTTCAAAAGTAAATCCCTTGGTTCCTACAATAGCGTAATCCCTGTAGCTCTCAAAAGAGTCCTGAAGAAAGGTGAGCGCAGGACGAAACTGTTCATTCAAGGCAACCGTCTTCTTCACATCCCAGAACATATCGTGATTTCCCCGGATCAGAATCTTCCTCCCCGGAAGATCTGAAATATACAAAAGATCCTTCCCGCATTCGTCGAGATCCCTGCCCCAGGAATGGTCGCCAACCAGCACCAATGTATCTTCGCTTCGGATCAGCTTTTCGCAGTTTCTTTTGAACCTGATCTCATGCTTCTTCCAGACTCTGTCATAAAGCTGGTTCCTGGCTTTAAGTTCCGATTGAAAGTGGAGATGCAGATCTCCAATAGCGTATAAACTCATTATGCAGTCTCTTACCCTCTTCATTGAAAAACGGACAATAGCGCTTTGCTCCGATCATCTCCCCCTCGGTGTCTTGTGAGTTCGATGCTTAGATTCTCTTATGTACAAAAACGGAAGCCGCAAGGGCTTCCATTTTTGTATATAGCGAGGGGGAGACTCTTTCTCCGCTCCGCTCCGGTCGGCTCGAATGCGTGCGTCCACTGGACGCACCTCGCCTCTCGACACCGCACCCGCGGTGTCGTAGAGTTCGATACTTCAGGTCTCTTTATGTAAGAAGAAAGAAGCCCTTTGGGCTTCTTTCTTCTTACATAGCGAGGGGGAGACTCGAACTCTCGACACCGCGGGTATGAACCGCGTGCTCTAGCCAGCTGAGCTACCTCGCCACAGCGCAGA
>CACYBK010000065.1 GCA_902772635.1 uncultured Lachnospiraceae bacterium
AGAAGGAGGGATTTGAACCCTCGCGCCGGGATTACCGACCTACACCCTTAGCAGGGGCGCCTCTTCAGCCAACTTGAGTACTTCTCCTCAAATAAACGCAACTTACGCCTTGCTGCTGACTCAAAGCGCAACAAGTATTTTACTAAAAGGCCTCTTCGATGTCAAGAGTCAGCGGTATCTTGAAAATCGAAAAAGGAAACCTTCCCCTGCTTTCCCCTGATGTTCGTGATGTGATATAATAGCATTCGTTCTCAGCTACCGAAGTGCCGCCGAATTTCGTCATAAGGGGTACCACGAAGTGGTGGATTCCTTATGACATTAGAAGGTGACGCAGACCATGCCACGAAGTAGTATGGTGCCGCCCCGGCGAGGGGTTGCGAAGCAACGGGAGGGGGGCGATACATATGCAGGGAGGTATAAGAAATGCCCGGACAGCTTGGTTCAGTACTTGATACAGCATTCTATGGATTTGATACAGCGGTTTATCAGTTTTTCTGGAATTTCCAGAATCCGTTTACCATCGGACTCGCTGATGTCTGCCAGCATATGGGGGATACGATAGCCTTCATCGTTGCATTTGCGGTATCAGTGCTCCTTATCATCCCGAAGAAAACCCGGAAAGCGGGAGTTGCAATGCTCGTTGCATTCTTTGTGGCTCTTCTCATTGTAAATGTAATGGTCAAGCCCGGAGTCGGAAGACTGCGGCCCTATGTCACGCTGCTCGAAACTCCCTTCGGAGATACCTACTATACACACTGGATGAACGCGGGCGCACATTTTGAAGACGACCTCTCCTTCCCGTCCGGTCATACATCATTGAATTTTGCGATCTTCACGGCTCTTACCGCAGTCCTTTTGAAGGTCAGGAAAAAGTGGACATGGATCTTCCTTATGATCATCCCGCTCGTTGTGGGGGCCACAAGGATCATCCGCTGCGTTCATTATCCGAGTGATGTCCTCTTTGGAATGATAATAGGCATTGGCTCAGGACTTGTAGGTTTCCTTGTGATGTGGCTTATATTTTATAAAAGGGCGAAGACCAAATGAAAGGAAGAAAGAGGCGCGTCACCACCTCAATCATAATTCCTTGGGCGCCGTCAGTGACATTATAAGTCGAAAAGCCCCGTCGGCAATCATCGCGATCCCGATGTAATTCACATACCACGAAAGCGCCTGTTCCGGTATCGCAAAGGTAAGGATGGAGAGAACGATCATTGCCGCAGATTCAAGGGCGAAGAACACCATCCTCGTATTATGGATCCTGTAAAACTTCCTGGAGTCAGAAAGCCCTCTGTATGAAAAGATCAGAAAGATGATCCCGAGTGCCGTGCTGAAGATGAAGGGCAGCGCACCTTCCTTGAACATAACGACGAGATAGACACCTATTATGATGAGGCAGATGTTCACCCGGGTGCGCTGTTCCTTGAAATTCCATTTATCGGTTTTAAGAGCCTTCAGTGTGGTGATGACCTCGTAAGCCACGGGAATGAGCATTACGATCCCGACAAACACGGCGAGTCCGCTCAGGGGCAGTACCAGGAACAATATCCCTATGGCGATTATCACGAGCATCGGAAGGATCTCTTTCTTTTCGCTCTTGACCTTTTCTTTTAAGCGGTCAAAGGGCGAGCTTTTATTTCCGAACAATGCCTTCTTCGGAAAGGACATCGCCATCTCGAGATTCCCTTTTCCGAATGATGCCATCGAAACAAGGATGCTCTCGATCTCAGCAGGTCCCTGATGTCCGATCTCATTGAATTTTGAGGAGCCGAAGGATCTCATGGAATCAAAGAACATATCAACGAAGTTTTTTCGCTGTTCAAGGTCAGCGTCAAAGATCCAGTCGTCTATCGTGTCAGCGAGCTTTACGCTTGCCGGATCAAAGTCATCAGTATATATGGGACCGTCCGGTCCTATGCTCCAGCTGGATACATTATGCTGCGAAAGGCCTGTGGAATCGCTCTTTACTATTTTGCAGTTTACGATCTTTTTTGTGAAAAGGCGCCCGATGATGCAAAATTCCGGAACCACCTCCGTGAAGCGGTCCTGTATTTTTGCAAGTATCGAGTTGTCGATCACATCTTCAGCTATTCCCGGCCCGTCAAAGCTGTATATATGTGAAAAACGCCTGATCTCAGGGGAAGACAATTGCGCAGTGCCTATCATCGCGAGGTTTCCGCCCTTTGAATGTCCTCCGGCGTATATGACCTCACCTTCAGGGATCCTTGAAAGCACCTCTGAAAGATAATGTGAAGCCCGTTCCTGCGCGTAGGTCTTCGTGAAGGTAGCTATGAAGTCCTCCTTCCAGCCTGTGATAGTTTCATCCGTACCGCGGAAGGCTATGAAGGAGAAATGCCCCGGCACTGTGAAGCGCATTGCTGCAAACTGAGTCTTTTTTTCGTCATAGGTATTTTCAAGATCAAGGACACGCACATTTGAAAAACGCTTTGAGGACGCGACTGTTCGAAACAGCTTTTCATATCGCGCATATTCCTTCTCGCCGTCTACGGTCCGGACTGTAAGTCGCTTTTCCCGGTCAAGTACAGCCGCAAGTTCAGAAAATGGCGCATCAGGCGTTTTTGAAAGCGCTTCATCAAGATCGAGATAAGCAAGTATCGCGAACACGAAAGCGTCCTCGATCGAGAAGGGGCGCTCGTCAAATGTGTCTCCGCCCCTCCAGTAAAGATAATCCTGTACCGTTGCCATCAATCATATCCTTTCAATCCTTCGACTCCACCATTATGAGAATGCCCGAATCAAAGGAGATTTCTGCTACATCTGATACGATCTCATTTGATATCCCAAGAGAATTGAAGCCGCACATAGCCGCGTTTTTCAGGGGGTATTTGAAGCCCTTTAATGTAAGCCCCGTCACCTTGTCACCGAAAGGTACCAGTGATACAAAATCCCCAAAAGCATCATGTTTTTTGAGTTTACGCCCTTCAAACAAAAGCTCGATCTTATTATTTTCATCAAGGAGGATGATTTTTTTCCCAAACTGCCGTCCGAGACCGAGTACTGAAATATTACCCAATATATGATCTATGCGGCTTCCGGTGCCGCCGAGGATATAAATGTCACCGGGTTCTTTATTATTCTCAAGAGCGAAACGGACCGCGGCCTCGGTATCGGTGTCATCCTTTACGGGATTCAGCCTTATGACAGTAATGTCATCTTCTTTTTCAAATGAGTTGACCTGATCGATCGTTTCCTTTGACGCGGAATCAAAGTCACCGATCACGACATTTGGCTTAAATCCAAGCGACATCATGGCTTCAAGTCCTCTGTCCGCTGCGATGAGAAACGCATTTTTTTTGTCTTTCATGAATTCCGCCGCAAAGACAAGGTCTGTCCTTCCGCCGGAAAAGATCACAGTATCTTTCATAACATTGCATATTATACACATTAATCTGTTATAATACAAAGCAGTCTGTGCTATGAAAAGTGGGGGTGATCATGAAAGAAATAATATTGGGAAAAACAAAGATCAAGACCAAAGAAAACGCTTTTGGCTGCCTTCCCATACAGCGAGACACTGTTGATGTTGCAGTAAAGCTTCTCAGGAAGGCCTGGGACGGCGGGATGACCTTTTTTGATACCGCCCGCGCTTATACGGACAGCGAAGAGAAGATAGGAAAGGCTTTCTTCGGAACAGACGAGGAAAACTACGGCGGGCCATATCTTAAGCGCGGGGATATCATCATCGCGTCAAAGACTACAGCAAAAGATGTTGAGACGTTCTGGAGCCATCTGAACGAATCCCTGAGATTGCTTAATTGCGGCTATCTTGACATCTACCAGCTTCACTGCGTTCCGCAGTGCTTTAAGCCCGGGGACGGGACGGGGCTTTATGAAGCCATGCTTGAAGCAAGAGAAAAGGGGTTGATAAGGCACATCGGGATCACGACACACAAAGTAGGCGTTGCCGAAGAGATAGTAGAATCAGGTCTTTACGAGACTCTCCAATATCCTTTTTCATATCTTGCGTCGGACCGCGAGCTTTCCCTCGTAAAAAAATGTCATGAAGCCGACATGGGTTTCATCTGTATGAAAGCGCTGGCAGGCGGGCTTATCACAAATTCCCGCGCGGCGCAGGCCTATATGACACAGTTTGACGGCCTCGTCCCGATCTGGGGGATACAGCGCGAGAAGGAGCTTGACGAATTTCTTTCCTATATGGACAATCCGCCTAAAATGGATGATGAGATCAGGTCCTTTATCGAAAAGGAAAGAGAGTCCCTTACCGGAGACTTTTGCAGAGGCTGCGGCTACTGCCTTCCCTGCCCGATGGGGATCAAGATAAACGACTGCGCCAGGATGTCCCTTATGATAAGGCGTGCGCCCTCTGACAAGTGGCTTTCAGAGGAAAAGCAGCTTGACATGAAAAAGATAGAAGACTGCATAGGCTGCAGGCAGTGCGTTTCAAGGTGCCCTTATGAGCTTGACACTCCAGGTCTCCTCAAAAAGAATTACGCGGATTATCAGGATATCCTTGCCGGACGGGTTTCTATAAAATAAAATGGTTTGAGTTGCAAAAAATAATTTTACGATAGGAGGGAAAAGCAATGCCAATTCAGTTTATAGTGATCATCATTCTCATAGTCATAGCCCTTATCATCATCCTGCCGAATATCAGGGTGGTCCCGCAGGCGCACGCCTTTGTTATAGAGCGTCTCGGTGCTTATCTTACGACCTGGGATGTCGGACTTCATATCAAGGTCCCGATCTTCGACAAGGTCGCGCGGAACGTGAATCTGAAGGAGCAGGTCGTTGACTTCCCGCCCCAGCCCGTTATCACCAAAGATAATGTCACAATGCAGATCGACACCGTCATCTTCTTCCAGATCACGGATCCCAGGATGTTCTGCTATGGTGTTGAAAATCCCATAATCGCTATAGAAAACCTGACAGCGACCACACTTCGAAATGTCATCGGTGATCTCGAACTCGATGAGACGCTGACCTCAAGAGAGACTATCAATTCAAAGATGCGCTCCTCCCTTGATGTCGCGACCGACCCCTGGGGCATCAAGATCAACCGTGTCGAGCTCAAGAACATCATCCCGCCCGAAGCGATCCGCGTCGCGATGGAGAAGCAGATGAAGGCTGAGCGTGAGCGCCGTGAACAGGTTACGATCGCGGAAGGTCAGAAGAGGTCAGCGATCCTTATCGCGGAAGGCCAGAAGGAATCAGCGATCCTGAACGCAGAGGCGGAAAAGCAGTCCCAGATCCTTCGCGCGGAAGCAAAGAAGGAAGCCCAGATCAGAGAGGCAGAGGGCGAGGCCCAGGCTACCGTTACCGTCCAGAAGGCAAATGCTGAAGGTATCAGACTCATAAAGGAGGCAGCGGCAGACGAGGCCGTGCTTACACTCAAGTCCCTTGAGGCCTTTGCAAAAGCCTCTGACGGAAAAGCAACAAAGATCATCATCCCCAGCAATCTTCAGGGCGTGGCAGGCCTTACGACAACGATCGGGGAATTACTGAAGGACAGGAAGGAATGATATTATGTCTGATCTTAAAAACAGAAATTTCCTGAAGATGCTTGATTTCTCTGCAGAAGAGATAATGAAGTTCATCGATACCGCTGAGAAGCTTAAGAAATTGAAGAAAGAGGGAAAGCCCCACAGGGTATTTGAGGGAAAGAACATCGCCCTTATCTTTGAAAAAACCTCAACCCGCACCTATTGCAGCTTTGAAGTGGCTGCACACGACCTTGGAATGCAGACCACATACCTTGCGGGCGGCTCTCAGATCGGGAAAAAGGAGTCGATCGCCGATACTGCCCGAGTCCTTGGGCGGATGTATGACGGGATCGAATACAGGGGCTATGGACAGGATATAGTTGAAGACCTCGCGAAATACTCAGGCGTTGTGGTTTGGAACGGACTTACAAATGAGTCCCATCCCACCCAGATGATCGCTGACATGCTGACCGTGAAGGAAAAATTCGGGAAATTAAAGGGCATTCGTTTTGTATATATGGGTGACGCCCGCTACAATATGGGAAATTCACTCATGGTGACCTGCGCGAAGCTTGGGATGCACTATGTAGCTTGCACAGATCCGAAATATTATCCCGACGAAAAACTCGTTGAAAAGTGCAAAGAGCTTGCAAAGGAAAGCGGCGGCTCCGTGACCCTTACCTCTGATGTTTCGGAAGGGTGCAAAGACGCTGATGTCATATATACGGATGTCTGGGTATCCATGGGCGAGCCGGACGAGGTCTGGGAGGAGAGGATAAAGGACCTTCAGGCTTATCAGGTCAATGAAAAGGCCTTCTCATTTGCAAAAGATAATGCCATCTTCATGCACTGCCTGCCCGCCTTCCATGATCTTGGAACTGAGATCGGGAGAAAGGTTCATGAAAAGTACGGACTTTCCGAGATGGAGGTCACAAACGAAGTCTTTGAAGGCCCGCGCTCTGTGGTTTTTGACGAGGCCGAGAACCGTATGCACACGATCAAGGCTGTGATGTATGAAACTCTTGGAGGGCCGGCATTATAAATTACATTTATCTTGAAAAAATCGATTCAACCAACAATGAGATAAAAAGGCTTGCGGAAGGCGGTGAACAGGAGTTTACCGTGGTTTCCGCCTCAGAGCAGACCGCCGGGCGCGGCAGGAGCGGTCATGTCTGGCAGTCTCCGCCCGGGACATCGATATCCACATCAATGCTTATTTACCCAAAAGGCATCGAGCCTGAAAGGCTGCCGGAGATCACTATCCTTTCGGCGCTTTCGGTTGCAAATGGGGTGGAAAAGGCATATTTCAAGGTGGCAGCAGGGGATGTAAAGATCAAATGGCCAAATGATGTCCTCTTGAATCAAAAGAAGCTTTCCGGGATACTTACAGAGCTTTGTTTTTTACCCAACAAGGAAAAATACGTGGTTGTGGGGATCGGGGTAAATGTTTTTCAAAAGTCCTTTCCCGCCGATATCAGTGAAACAGCGACCTCTCTTTGGATCGAGACAAAGCTTGAAGATGCTTTTTCAAAGAAAGAGATCATAGAAGATATCTGGGAAAATTTTTTGGCTTATTACGATCTCTTCCAAAAGACCGGCGATCTTTCGCTTGTGAAGGAGAAGTACGAAAAGCGCCTCATCAATATCGGGCGTATCGTGAAGGTTCTGGACCCGAAGGGGGAATACGAGGCAAAAGCCCTTGGGATAGATGAACGAGGGCGCCTTATGGTAGAAAAAGATGAAAAGATAGATTTCATCGATTCCGGTGAAGTGAGCATCAGGGGGATACTTGGTTATGTCTGAAGAAAACAGTGACAGGATAGTTCTTTGCGCGGCAAGTGCCTATACAAAAAAATATTTCCTCAATCCTTTGTTTTCCGGGCTCCCCGAGATGGTTCAAAGGGAGCTCAATATCACAGCCGTTGTTTTTACGGAACGTGTCGGTGGTATCATTACATTTTTCTTTGATACAAACGGAAATCTTTTGATAGAGACAGGGGCAGCGGATTTTGACGCGGCCTATGACGAGATAGGCGCTGATCTTGAGGTCAAGTCGCTCCGGAACGAAAAGGCCGAGCTGCTTGAATCGATAGAAACCTATTTCAAAGTAGTGGCCCTCCATCAGCCGCTTCCCGGCGATATTTGAAAGGAAAATAATATGCTTCTTGCCATAGATGTAGGAAATACCAATATCACACTTGGCGTATTTGACGGCGATCGTTTGTTGGGTGATTATCGTCTCACAACTGCGATACCGAGGACTTCTGATGAGTACGGGATGACTATCAGGAGTATATTGAATCAGGACGATATCCACCACCGCCACCGTATCCATACCGATGACGGGTCAAATATCAATGACGAATTTGATCCTGTACTCCCGAAGACCTATGCAACGGAGGGAAGAAAAGAGATCACCCATTGCATCATCGCATCGGTTGTTCCCGCCGTCATGCATTCGCTTACATCTGCGATAATCAAGTATTTCGGGGTTCGCCCCCTCATAGTGGAAGCCGGGATCAAGACAGGCATCAGGATCGTGACCGAAAATCCGAAGCAGGTCGGTGCGGACAGGATCGTGGATCTTGCGGGTGCATATGGGCTTTACGGCGGCCCGCTCATAGTTATTGATTTTGGTACCGCTACTACATATGACTTCATTTCAAAGGACGGGTCCTTTTCCGCGGCCGTCACCGCTCCCGGCATCCGGATGTGCGCAAAGGCCCTCTGGTCTGATACAGCAAAGCTGCCGGAGGTCGAGATCATCAAGCCAAAGTCTATCCTCGCAACGGAGACTATTTCCTCAATGCAGGCAGGTCTTGTGTTTGGGCAGATCGGGCAGACTGAATATATCATCACAAAAATGAAAGAGGAAACCGGCCTGAAGGATATCAAGGTCATAGCTACAGGTGGTCTTGGCGGGCTTATAAGCCAGAACACGAAGATGATAGATGTTTACAATCCAACTCTCACTCTTGAGGGAATGCGCTTCATCTATGAAAGAAATTCATCCAATTGAGATAGGCTCTGTTTCTCTCAAAAACAATCTTTTTCTCGCTCCAATGGCAGGTGTAAACGACCTGCCATTTCGACGTATTGCGTCAGAATTCGGCGCCGGTCTTGTAGTGAGTGAGATGGTGAGCGCAAAAGCCATTACCTTCAAGAACAAAAATACAGTAGAACTTTTGAAGACGGATGAAGCCGAACGCCCTGTGGCCGTGCAGCTTTTCGGAAGCGAAGAGGATTCAATGGAGGAGGCTGCGGAGTTTGTATCAAATTACCCCTTTGATATCATAGACATCAATATGGGCTGTCCCGTGGAAAAGGTTGTAAAAAACGGCGACGGATCCGCACTTATGAAGGACCCGGCAAAGGCCGGAAGGATCGCAGCTGCTGTGATACGCGGCGTAAAAAGATCAGGGAAGGACATTCCTGTCACAGTAAAGATTCGCGCGGGCTTTGACAAAGTCCACATCAATGCTCCCGAGGTCGCGCTCGCCCTTGAAGAGGCCGGAGCAGCTGCAGTCACTGTCCACGGCAGGACCAGGGAGGAGATGTACCGCGGGTTGGCGGATTATTCCGTTATCAGGAAGGTAAAGGAAGTGCTTTCCATTCCGGTCATCGGAAACGGCGATCTCAAAGGAGCGGAAGATGTGAAGCGCATGTTCCTGGAGACGGGCTGCGACGGCTTTGCGATAGGCCGCGGCGCAAGAGGAAATCCGTGGATATTCAGAGAGATCGAGAGCATTATCATAAATAATGAAAAGCTCCCACGCCCCACAGTTGAAGAGATCTCTGCCATGGTACTTCGGCACGCCCGCGAGCTTTCAAATGAAAGAGGCGAAAGAAGGGCCATACAGGAGATGCGAAAACATGCCTCTTTTTATACAGCGGGACTGCCTGATTCGTCCGCTCTTCGGAGCCGTATAAACAGCTGCTGCACGCTTTCTGAGCTTACAGAGGCAATGACAGCGTGGGTTGACAATTTTTAGTCACATCATTATAATCGGAAAGATTATTTTAATAGGAGGGTCTGAAAATGGACACAGCAAACAATTCAACACCCAACAGCATCATTACCTACAAGGGTCTCAAGAAGCTTCAGGAAGAGCTTGAGGATCTGACGGTCGTAAGGCGCTCAGAGATCGCGCAGAAGATCAAGGAAGCCCGTGAGCAGGGAGATCTTTCTGAAAATGCCGAGTATGACGCAGCAAAGGAAGAGCAGGCAAAGATCGAAGGCCGGATCAAGGAGATAGAGAACCTTCTCAAGCATGTTGAGGTCGTTGACGAGGACGACATGAAAAAGGGGCACGTCAGCGTCGGCTCTACCGTGAAGATCCTTGATGTTGAGATGAACGAGGAACTCACCTATCAGATAGTCGGAGCAACCGAGGCGAGCATCGAGGAAGGCAAGATGTCAAATGAATCCCCCGTCGGAAAGGCGCTCATCGGTGCAAAGAAGGGTGATACGGTTTCGGTCGAGACACCTGCAGGACTCCTTGAATTCAAGGTTTTGAGTATTAAGAACAGTTAAGGATCATATATGGCTTCGAATGAGAATAATGAGGACCTTTCCTCCCTGCTGAAGGTACGCCGCGAAAAGCTCGCATCACTTCAGGAGGCAGGGAAGGATCCTTTCAGGATCACGAAATACGACCAGACTCATCACACTGATGAGGTGAAAAGGCTCTATGAAGAGCGTGAGAGGGAGCTTCTGAAGGACTATCATGAGACTTCGGAGCTTTCTGATTTAAAGGCGGCTTTTGATGCCGACCCCGAAAACAAGGAGAAGGAAGCGGCATTTCGGCAGGCAAACAAGGCCGCTTATGAAGCGCGCCGCGCGATCCTTGACAAGGATTCGATCACGGTCTCTGTTGCCGGGCGCATGCTCTTCAAGCGGGTAATGGGAAAAGCCTCTTTTGCAAATCTCCGCGATCTCAAAGGCGATATCCAGATCTATGCTTCAAAGGACGCTCTTGGAGACGAGGTTTATTCTGATTTCAAAAAATCTGATATTGGCGATATATACGGGGTGAAAGGCTTTGTTTTCCGTACGATGACGGGAGAGATATCGATCCACGCCACGGAAATGACATTACTTTCAAAGAGCCTTCAGATCCTGCCCGAGAAATTCCACGGCCTTACAGATACCGATATGAGATACCGCCAGCGCTATGTGGATCTCATCATGAATCCGGATTCCCGCGAGGTATTTGTCAAAAGATCGAAGATAATAAAAGAAATAAGAAACTTCCTTGACGGACGCAATTTCATGGAGGTCGAGACCCCGATCCTGGTCCAGAACGCAGGAGGCGCAGCCGCAAGACCTTTCTTTTCGCATTACAATGCTCTCGATGAAGATGTGAAGCTTCGAATCTCACTTGAGCTTTATCTGAAGAGGCTGATAGTAGGCGGTCTTGAGAGGGTTTACGAGATCGGAAGAGTCTTCCGGAACGAAGGCGTCGATACCCGCCACAATCCCGAATTTACGCTGATGGAGCTGTATCAGGCATATACGGATTATTACGGGATGATGGAACTTACGGAATCGATGTTCCGTTATCTTGCAGAAAAGGTCCTTGGCACAACGAAGTTCATGTACGGCGATGTTGAACTTGATTTTGGAAAGCCCTTTGAGCGCCTTACAATGACAGATGCCGTGAAAAAGTACGCAGGCATTGACTTTGACACTGTAAAGGACGACGAGGAGGCAAAGAAGATCGCAAAAGAGCACAATATCGCATTTGAGGAGCGTCACAAAAAGGGCGATATCGTAAATCTCTTCTTTGAGGAATATTGCGAGAAGGAGCTTATTCAGCCAACATTCGTGATGGATCATCCAATCGAGATCTCGCCGCTTACAAAGAAAAAGCCTGATGATCCAACAAAGGTTGAGCGATTTGAGCTTTTCATCAACGGTTGGGAAATGTGCAATGCATATTCAGAATTAAATGACCCAATCGACCAGAGGGAGCGCTTCGCAGCCCAGGACGCGGCAGCGGCAGCAGGCGACGAAGAGGCGGAACACACCGACGAGGATTTCCTCCTTGCGCTTGAAAATGGCATGCCGCCTACCGGCGGAATAGGTTATGGCATAGACAGGCTTGTGATGCTGCTCACCAACAGTGCCGCGATAAGGGATGTGCTGCTGTTTCCCACGATGAAGTCTGTAAAGACAGGCAGCGAAGGAAATAGTGTAAGCGCTGAAGCTTCTGAGAAGGCTAAAGCTCAGGCAGACCCGTTC
>CACYBK010000066.1 GCA_902772635.1 uncultured Lachnospiraceae bacterium
GGCTTTGTCCCATTCATCGATCTCTCCTTCAAATTCGGTAAGGAGTTCCCTGTTGGTCTGATCAAGTCCCTCAGCCTTGTATTCATTTAGGAGGAAAGGATCTTTCGCCAGCATTGTTTCAAGCTTCTTTACGGCATCTTTCACCTGATCCCTGTTCTCAGCATAATCAGCTGCGTACTCGGATACATCAGCACCCCTTGTGATCCACCGGTTGTAAAAGGCTTCATCGCAGGCATACTGGGCCTGATACATATCCCTGTCCGCCGTGATCAGAGCCGAAGAGGTGTTTGAGATCACCTCGATATAGGTTTCCCTGCAGGAATTTGCGACCCTTGTGATGAGGAGGTTTGAAATGATAACAACTGCAACAAGCGCGAGTGCAAGAGGAACTTCAAGTATCAAAAGCTTCACCGTGATGGAGCCCCTCATCTTCTTGATCCGCTTGACCTCCTGAACTTCTTTTTTCATGTCTTCCCCTTTCTATCCCTGATGGATATTCTGAAGTCCTCGCCCGAAAAACAGCGATCTGTCGTTTTTCGAGAATGATTTCAGTATTATAGCATTAAACAGTGAAAAATAGTAATATTATTTATGCAATTATTGCTTGACAGGAAAGGCACTTCGTCAATGGTCAAAGCGTATTACATAAAAAAGAACACAGGAACGGTCAGTGAAGATGAGCTTTCCCTGATGCTCTCTGCCCTTCCAAAGGAGCGCAGGGAAAAGGCCCTCCGCTACAGATTCCGTGAAGGAAAGGTCCTCTCTGCCCTTTCGTGGTTTTTGCTCTGTCATCTTCTCGAAAGGGAGGATATCCATCACGGTCCCTTTGAAGTGGTGAGCGGCAAAAATGAAAAGCCGCTTGTAAAGGACGGGAGTTTCTTTTTCAATATCAGCCATACAAAAGGCGCCGTCCTTGCCGCCGCGGGTTTTTCCCCGGTCGGAGCGGATATACAGATCGTGGAGGAGAAATATGAACCGGTGGCAAAACGCGTTCTTTCGCCATCTGAATTATCTCTTGTCAAACATTCATCTGAGCCCGGAAAAGAATTCACAAGGCTCTGGACACTTAAGGAGAGCTATATCAAATATACGGGAGAGGGTATGAGCGCTCTTGAAGGCGCTCCCGATTTTTCATCCTTTGAAAGGGCAGGCGGAAGGCTCACTGGCGGCCCTGCGTTCCTCACAAAAGAGGGCGAAGATATATTCATCTCTGTCTGTTCAGATGACGATATGGAGATCTCGGAGATCGGGCTTAATGAAGTCCTTGATCAGCTATGATATCCCTTACGACACAGCTTGCTATTATGAGTCCCGCTGCGGGCGGCACAAAGGCGGTACTCCCGGGGATAGATCGTCTTTTTTGGTCATGATCCCTTCCCTCTTCAGGCAGGAGTGTTCCGGAAGGCCTGAGCGGCTCCTCCCTTGAATATACAACCTTAAGGCTTTCTATCCCCCTCTTTTTCAACTCACGGCGCATCACTCTTGCAAGCGGACAGATCGAGGTTTCGTATATGTCCGCGACTTCAAGCCTTGTGGGATCGAGTTTATTCCCTGTTCCCATGGAGCTTATTACAGGAACGCCTGCCTTCTTTGCTTCCTCGATGATGGAAAGCTTCGCTGTAACTGTATCTACGGCATCGACTACATAGGAATAGCTCTTGAAATCAAATTCAGAGGCGTTCTCCGGAAGAAAAAAGCATTTTTTCGCATCTACTACTGCGGCAGGATTTATCCCAAGGATCCTCTCCTTCATTACATCAACCTTGTTGCGGCCTATTGTGCTTTCAAGCGCTATGATCTGGCGGTTCAGATTTGAAAGTGCAACACTGTCGTCATCAATGAGCACGAAATGCCCAATCCCGCTTCGTGCAAGGGCTTCCGCCACATAGCCTCCGACCCCGCCTACGCCGAATAACGCAACACGCGCATTACTTAACTTTTCTATATTATCTCTCCCGAGAAGGCGTTCTGTCCTTGAAAAACGTCCGTCCATCAAAATCTCCCTCCCCGCATTACACAGGCATTACATAACCATTACACAGATATTACATTAACAAAAGTTTTTTCAATAAATAATGCACAGCTTTTGAAATAGGGTATAATTACGCATTATAGCATTCTTTTCAGTCGTCTTTATCATTACTTTTTGCGGAGGATCTCATGGAAAAAAAGAGAGTACCCATCAGAAACAGGATGCTTCGGATGATGCTCATTCCTGCGATCGGTGCCATTGCTGCGGCAACGATCATCAGTCTTGTCTGCATGATGAGAATGGCAAACGAAAGCGAGAAGGCGCTTTCGACACAGCTTGAGGGAAATCTTGAAAATCTCGTGGAGAGCAAGGCCGAGGTCGCTGACGCGAAATTTCAGCATTATTCCGCTTATATAGATTTCATCTGCGACTACATCACGGACATGTACAAAAATCGGGACTTTCTCATCTCGACCGGCCGTGAGCTCGATTTTTCAAGGGCAACGACTCCCAGAGGAGAATTTGCAATGGTCATAGATCTTCGGACTGAAGACTACAATACCACCGATCCCGCCATCAAGGCCGACAATCTTTTCTTCAGCAATCTTGAAAAAGTACTCGCGCCGATAGTCAAGAA
>CACYBK010000067.1 GCA_902772635.1 uncultured Lachnospiraceae bacterium
CTGTCGGCATCGGAAAGCAGGGTCGCCATATCGGATTTTGGAGCGGCCTGCGAAGAAGATGAGGAGGCTGAACTTGAAGCGCCCTCCGAGGTAGAGATGCTTGCCTCGGAAGAACCGGAAGCAGCCTTTTGACCGCCTTCTCCTTTTTTCTTCGGAATAAGTATGAGGACTACAAGCACTACTCCGAGAATGACGAGAAGAGTAGTAAGGAGCATTATCCTTTTTCTCTTTTGCTCCTTCCTTCTCTTTTTTCTGCGAAGCCTTGCCCTTCGCTCCTCTTCGGTTTCAAAGTCACGATCTATACGATTTCTGCCATTTTCTGACATCACAAGAGCCTCCTGTATTATTGATGCTTATTAACTTCCATATTGTTTATTAACTTCCATATTATCATTCTTATTCTTTTTTTAGGCAAGTGTGATTTTTGGTACATGCGATTGATAATGAGTCCCTTTTTGTGTAAAATCAGTCATTATGGGTTTTGAATAGAAGAGGAAGCCTTATGTCTGAAATATTTGTCTGCCGGCACGGGCAGACCGACATGAACCTGCACGGGATCCTTCAGGGCAGGACCGATACGAAACTGAATGATGAAGGAAGACGGCAGGCAGTTGAAGCCGGGGATTTCATGCGAAAGAACGGGATACTCATTGACGAGGTATTGACCAGCCCGCTTTCGAGGGCTGTGGAATCCGCGGAGATCATGACAGGCATACCCAGGGAGAATTTTACCTTTGAGCATGCTTTGATAGAGAGAGGCTTTGGGGAATGGGAAGGAAAGAGTATCAATGAGCTTCCCGAGAAGGAGCAGCTCATCTACAAAGAGACCACGGAGGCTATTGAGCTTCCGGGAGCGGAGACCATAGACGAGCTCATAATAAGAGTTCAGAAATACCTCACAAGGCTGAAGAGCTTTTCGCTCCTTCGTGGCAGGAATATCCTGCTTTCAACTCACGGTGCTGTAATACATGCCATCAAGTGCATTCTATACGAGATCCCGAGGGAGATGTTCTGGTCCTTCTCCATAAGAAACTGTGAGATATTGAAGATGGATACAGACAAAATGACACTTGTTACGGTATTTCCGGGTTTTAAGGGACGGACGGGCTGAAGATGAAAAGATATTATGATGTCATAATCGTAGGCTCCGGAGTAGCGGGCTGCTTTACAGCTCTCCACCTTCCTTCCGGCACAGATATCCTCATGATCACGAAGGGTGATGTGGAGGAGAGCGATTCATACCTTGCTCAGGGCGGGATCTGCGTTCTGAAGGACGACAAGGATTACGACAGTTTTTTTGAAGATACTCTCCGTGCAGGTCATTATGAAAACAGGAAGGATTCCGTTGACATGATGATCAGGGAGAGCAGGGCTGTCATTGAGGAACTTATGGGCGAGGGAGTGGAGTTTGCGAATCAGGACGGAGACCTTATATATACAAGAGAGGGCGCACATTCCACCAACAGGATACTCTACCACGAGGATGTGACAGGACGGGAGATCACATCAAAGCTCGTTGCAAGGGTTATGAAGCTTCCGAACGTGGAACTTGTGACCCATGCAATGATGATAGATATAATCTGCAGGGATAATGTCTGTGACGGCGTCCTGATCCGACTTGAGGATCAGAAGGAGCCGGTGCCGGTATTTGCGGGAAATGTGATGTGGGCCTGCGGCGGGATCGGAGGGATATATGAGAATTCCACGAACTTCCCCATCCTTACCGGAGACGCCCTTGCTATTTCGATACTTCATCATATTACGCTTGAGCATATCAATTATGTCCAGATACATCCCACAGTCCTTTATTCAAAAAAGCACGAAAGACGGTTTCTGATATCGGAGTCAGTCAGGGGAGAGGGAGCACTTCTCCGTGACAAGAACGGTGAGCGGTTTGTCAATGAGCTTTTACCGCGTGATCTTCTCTCAAAGGCGATCTACGAGCAGATGGAAAAGGATGGGACAGAGCACGTGTGGCTGGATCTCACGGCGATCACAAAGGTTGATGTGAAAAAGCGCTTCCCGAATATTTGTCAGCACTGCCTTGACGAGGGTTATGATGTTACAAAGGACTGGATCCCGGTGGTTCCCGCCCAGCATTATTTCATGGGTGGAGTTTATGTGGATCAGAATTCCCATACCTCCATGCGCCATCTCTATGCCGCCGGCGAGGTGAGCTGCAACGGCGTTCACGGTGCGAACCGTCTCGCTTCAAATTCGCTCCTTGAGAGCCTCGTTTTTGCAAAGGCTGCCGCTATATATATGGCGGCGCATCCTGATGATGAGGAATATCAGGGCAGGGTCAGGATACCCAGCGCGAAGCTCCTCGGCTTTTCCCTCTTCGGAGACAATGAGGGCGGACCCTTTGAGACAGATGACAAAACGGCGCCCCCCGCTCATATCTTTATCGAGAAAGGCTTCCTTTCAAAAGAACCGCCCGCCACACTTGATGAGCTTTCAAAGACCTACGAGCTCACTCCTGATGAGTACAGGGATCCGGAGCTTTACGCCGAAAAGAACAAGGCGCGCATCTGGAATGAGATACACAATGAAGAAAGAAGACAAAAGGAGATAAAGTCCAAGCGCTTTAATTGATCTATGGATGAAAATTCTGCGATAATCAGAGGATTTGTTGATCATATTGTCTATCATAACGAGGAAAACGGTTATACTGTTTTCCTTTTTTTTCCTGACGCCGGAGAACTCTCGGATGACTTTTCCGATGGTATCACCTGCACCGGATCCTTCGCTGAACTGCTTCCCGGCGAAAGCCTTGAACTGAGCGGGCAGGTGGTTAATGACCCGACCTACGGAACCCAGTTTCGCTGCGACACTTATGAATTCATCAAGCCATCCACAGCGACAGAGATCGAGAGGTATCTTTCCGGAGGCGCGGTAAAGGGCATAGGAAAGACCCTTGCGAAAAGGATAGTAAAAAAATTCGGCGACGACACCTTCAGGATAATGGAGTCGGAACCGGAGAGACTCTCCGAAATAAGCGGTATTTCCATGAGGATGGCTCAGCAGTTTGCGATAGAGGTGATGGAACACAGGGAGATCAGGGATGCCTGTGTCTATCTTCAGAAATTCGGGATATCCATAAGGCTGGCCCTTCGTATCTATGACCGCTTCGAGAAGGAGATATATGATATCATCGAAAGCAATCCTTACAGACTATGTGACGAAATAGACGGCATAGGCTTCAAGACCGCAGATCGCATAGCCTCTCTCTCAGGGCTGCGCCCTGATTCCGAGGAGAGGATAGCTTCATGTATAGGCTATCTTTTGAACTCGGCAGCAGGAGAAGGTCATACATTTCTTCCTCTTGCTATACTGAAAAGAAATCTCCTACATCTGATAACAGTAGACGGATCGATCTTTGAAAATGTCCTGACGGGCCTTTCGCTGAAAAGAAGAGTTGTCATCAAAAAGGCCGGTGAGGAGGAGAGAGTCTATCTCGAAAGGTTCTATCGGACAGAGAAGAGGGTTTCTTCCCGACTCATTGAGCTTCTTGAGAACAATGGCACAGACTGGAGGGCAAAGATACCGGAATGCAACGAGGTTGAAAAGGACGAGGGGATAGAGCTCGATGAAAAGCAAAGAGAGGCTGTATGCAGGGCCTGTACCTCGGGACTCTTCATACTGACCGGAGGACCGGGAACAGGAAAGACCACTGCCCTTCTCGTGATGATAAGGCTTTTTGAGAGACAGGGCGATACGGTTGCTCTCTGTGCTCCCACAGGAAGAGCTGCAAAGAGGATGAGCGAAGCGACCGGGCGTCCGGCGAAGACAATACACAGGCTCCTTGAGGTAAAGTCGGTGGAAAGGGGTGAGGGGAGCGAGTCAAAGGATATAAGGGGAGGCATCTTTGAAAGAGACAATGATAATCCTCTTGAAGCTGATGTGGTGATCTGTGATGAAGCCTCGATGATAGATATATTTCTCTTTGATGCTCTTTTGAAAGCCATTCCCTACGGGGCCACACTGATAATGGTCGGGGATGAGAACCAGCTTCCCTCCGTAGGTCCGGGAAATGTCCTGAAGGATATCTTAAAGAGTTCTCTTTTTTCATCCTGCCGTCTCAACACGATATTCAGACAGGCAGAGGAAAGTGATATCGTAAAGAACGCCCATCTCATCAACGAGGGAAAACGGGTTTTACTTGACAACAAGAGCAAAGACTTTTTCTTCATGGAAAGACCGGCTGTCTCACCGCTCCTTTCAACGGTGGCAGAGCTTCTCACAAAAAAGCTTCCTCCTTATCTTAACTGTCAGAAAAACGAGATCCAGGTTATGTGCCCCATGAAAAAGGGCAGCGCAGGAGTAGTTGAGGTGAATTCCTATCTTCAGGAAAGGCTCAATCCTCCCGGACCTTCGAAGAAAGAATACAAGTACGGTTCAAAGGTATTCAGAACAGGGGACAAGGTGATGCAGACAAAAAACAATTACCACATACCCTGGACTGTAAAGAATGACAAGGGAGTCATCGTTGATTCCGGTGAAGGCATCTACAACGGCGATACCGGGATGATCAAGGCGATCTATCCTGAGATCAAGGAACTTCGAGTCCTCTTTGATGACGGAAAGGAGGCGGATTATTCCTTCTCGGGACTTGAGGACATAGACCTTGCCTATGCCATTACAATACACAAGTCTCAGGGGAGCGAGTATCCTGCTGTCATTATCATCCTGCTTCCGGGACCGGAGCAGCTTTTCAACAGGAACCTTCTTTATACCGCAGTCACGAGGGCAAAGAAGTGCGTGGTGCTCATAGGAAAAAGGGAGGTATTTTACGATATGGAGGAGAACGATACTGCAATAGTCAGGTATTCGGGCCTTTCCGATATGCTCTTGGACGAGCGCAAGAGGCATTGATGAAAAATAATATTACAGGACTTTTTGCGGAGCTTTTTTATCCTTCACGCTGTATGGTGTGCCAGGGCGTGCTTTCCCCCCGGGAAAAAAAGTATGGACTTTGTTCGCAATGCAAAAAGAAAGTAAGCGTCATAAAGGAGCCCTTCTGTTTGAAGTGCGGAAAGAAGCTTTTTGACGACACCCTTGAATATTGCGAGGATTGTGAGGAGTCGCGCTTCGGCCGCTTCTTTTCAAAGGGTCGGGGAGTTTATCTCTATGACGGAGTGATGCGAGAGGTAATGTACCGTTTCAAATACAAAAACAAGAGGTATTATGCAGCCTATTTTGCGCGGCAGGCATACTTTCTCTATCAAAGATGGATAAGTGACATAAGGCCTGATCTCATTCTTCCTGTTCCCATGTACAGGGGGAAGATGAAAAAAAGAGGCTATGACCAGGCCGAATGCTTTGCAAAGGCGCTTTCACGCGTCTTTGATATTCCCAACGTAGGGGGCATTCTTTCAAGAACGAGGAGTACGCTTCCGCAGAAGGGGCTTTCGGGTGCAGCAAGGCGGCTGAACCTAAAGAATGCTTTTCATATCCGGGGAAATTTGGTACAATCGAAAAGTATTCTCTTGGTTGATGATATCTATACAACAGGCGCGACCGTTGATGCGGCGGCAGAGGCATTGAGAGACGCCGGGGCGGCCGAAGTCTATTGTATGTATATATGTGTCGGCAACGGCAAAAGGAGGAGAAAAAAATAATGGAAGTAAAGAATTGTAAGGGCTGCGGCAGGCTTTTTAATTATCTCGGCGGACCGCGTCTTTGCCCGGTGTGCAAGGATGAGCTTGAGAAAAAGTTTTTGAAGGTCAGGGATTTTATCCGTAGTCATCCAAAGACCACGCTTAAGGAGATCTCTGACGAGAATGAAGTTGATATAGACCAGATCAATCAGTGGATCAGGGAGGAAAGGCTTGAGTTCTCAAAGGATTCACCGGTACTCATTTCCTGCGAGAATTGTGGCGCGCCGATCCGGACCGGAAGGTTCTGCCCGAAGTGCAAGTCAACTATGGCAAACTCTCTTACGGATGCCTTCAAGAAGCCTGAAATGCCCAAGCCCAAGAAGAAGGAGAGCGACGGCGACAAGATGCGCTTCCTCGGCGGCAACAGTTGAGATGATCATTAATGCTGAGTGAAGAACGCGTCCGTGTAATGACACGGCTTGCAATGGAAGAAAAATCCGGTTCCGCGGCCTTCAGGAGGGCTGAGAATCTCGGCAGGAAGGATTATGTTTCCTTTCAAGGTGCCGTCGCCTTCATAGTCGGAACGATCATTTTTGTCTTTCTTTTTGCACTGCTCTTTCTTTCGATGTTTTTTACCTCAGTCTATTCTCTTACGGATGAACTTGCAAAGACACTTCTTATCATATTCATCCTGGGGTATATAGGCTTTGTTCTTGTGTTTGTCATTACCGTAAGGAAAAGCGCAAGGAAGGACTTTCAGGAGGACGAAAGGAAGCTGCAGAGGATAACGGCCGGCTTTGACAGACTGCATGAACTCTACAAGATAGAGGAAGACAATACAAGGACATTGAAGACCCTGACAAAAAAACAGCATAGGCAGCACGAGGCCGGCAGCCCGAAGATTAGAAAATAGGTCATGACCACATTTATGAAGCTAAGGGACAGTGTGAGGTCGTTTTTTTCGGCGCATTCATACTGGCTCTCCACAATCGCAAAGGGTGTCATGTGGTTCATATGCGCCACTATGATAAACCGTTATCTCGGCTTTTCAGAGGTCCTTTCGTCTCCTCTCATAGCACTGGGATTGTCGGTCTTTTTGGCATTTCCTCCTATGACAGTAGGAGGCATCGTTTTTTCAGGCGTAGTGCTGTTTCAGGTCTTTTCGTTTTCGAGGCATGCTGCGATCGCTGTTCTGGCCATTATACTTCTTGCATATATAATCTGCGGTATCTACAGGTGCCAGAGAACGGAGTTCTTCATCATTCAGCCCGCCTTGCATTTTTTGGGACTTCCTTTCTTTGTCCCTCTCTTCACGGGGCTTTTCGGAAAGGCAAAGAACGGCGGAAGCGTGGTTTTTTCCTGTATCATTTCGTGGCTTCTGAAGACGATCCAGGAGAATACGGCGCAGCTTATGGATTCCACCGCGCCGGTGACCATGGCGGATCTTCTTGTAAAAGAGGTCGTTTCAAATCCGATGTTCTACATTTATCTTTCAGCGTGTATGGCAGTATTTGTGGTAAGTCACGTGATCACCAATCTTCCCATCGATCACGCATGGCAGATCGCTGCGGGGGCAGGGATCATGGCCGGGTTTTTCATAGGACTTGCCGGACGGCTCTTTTTGGACAGAAGGTCCGGTATAGTGTCTCTTATCATATCGTCGCTGATCGTTGCCGCAGCCGGTCTTATAACGTCCCTGTTCTTCAGGGATCTTGATTATTCGAGAACGGAGAAGGTCAGTTTCGAGGATGATGAATATTATTATTATGTGACCGCCGTTCCGAAGATCCATGTCGGTGAGGAGGTCAATGAGGTAAAGAAGATCAAAACTCCGGAAAAGAAGGGGAACCGGCGTTAAATGGCCTTTGTTGAAACCGTAAAAAACTGGGTTACGAACCTTGTAGACATATCACTTCCGAATATTCATGTAACGGATATCGTAGAGATCATCCTGATCGCGTTTTTCTTTTATCTGCTTCTGGTCTGGATCAAGAATACGCGGGCATGGATGCTTTTTCGCGGTCTTATCGTCATAATCGTCTTTTTCGTGATAGCGGCTCTTCTTCAGATGAGCACCATACTCTGGCTTGGAGAGAAACTCCTTTCCGCTGGTATTGTGGCTCTGGTGGTCGTCTTTCAGCCGGAACTCAGACATGCTCTTGAAACACTCGGCAGATCAAATTTCCTTAAAAATCTATTTACAATGAACCTCGGAAGAGCAAAGGAGAAACGCTTTTCCGACAAGACCCTTACGGATCTCGTAAAGGCTTGCTACGACATGGGCTCAGTAAAGACGGGGGCTCTCATAGTCATAGAGAAGGAGGTTCAGCTCACTGAATACGAGAGGACCGGTATTGCGGTGGATGCCATTTTGACGAGGCAGCTTCTCATCAACATCTTTGAAAAAAACACTCCCCTTCATGACGGTGCCATTATAGTAAGGGGAGATAGGGTTGTTGCGGCAACCTGCTATCTTCCGCTTACGGATGACCTGATGCTTTCAAAGGATCTTGGGACGCGCCACAGGGCAGCAGTCGGGATAAGTGAGGTCAGCGATTCCGTGACCCTTGTCGTATCCGAGGAGACAGGAAAGATAAGTGTGGCAGAGAAAGGAAAGCTTCTTACACATGTAGATGAAAAGGAGCTCACCGAGATACTTACGCGCCTTCAGGACCAGGACTATGGCAGGAAGGAGAGCAAAAAGGAAGACGCAAAGGATACGGGCTCTGATGATGGCAAAGAAGAAATGAAGAATGAAAAGGCGGCAAAGGGATGAAGAAAAGAATACTTGACCTTATCCTGAAAAATCCCGGTCTCAAGATAACCGCCCTCATATTTGCCATCATTCTCTGGTTTTTTGTTGTCAGCGTCAATGACCCCGACAATACGAGGACGATGGTTGTCCCGGTCCAGGTGATAAATACTGATGTTCTTGAGAATACCAATGAGTATTATGTTCTTACCGGAAAGACCACAGTCACCTTCCAGGTGACCGGAAAGAGATCGGTGCTTGATAGGCTGACACCTGCGAATTTTTCCGCAACGGCGGATATGAACAACCTCGACCGTGAGAATTCAAGAATACCGGTTGAGATACAGACACTGTCAAGTGCCTCGTCAGTAACACTTTCCTCGAAGGCGAGATATCTTGATGTTACGATCGGACAGAAGAAGGACAAGAAGCTTGTCATTACGGGGATTGCGAAGGGAACTCCCGCAGACGGCTTTGCTGTTGCCGATACCGTTGTTGCGCCGAATGTCATCAGGTTAAACGGACCCACTGATATCATAAACAAGGTTGTTTCCGCGGCAGCTTATTTGGATGTGGAAGGAATGTCCTCCACCATCTCGGAATCAGTTGTAGTGAAGTTCCTTGATGAAAACGGAGGCGAGGTGGAGTCCGCCCTTATGGAGTCAAACCTCACGACAGTAGAGGTTACCGCAAATATAAGGCCTGTCAAATCCGTGGCGATCCTTATAGAGACAAAGGGAGAACTGAAGGAGGGACTGGCTCTCGGTGAAGTGACGGCTGAGCCTGAAAGGATCACTGTGATAGGGCCGAGTTCCGTATTGAATGACCTTACCGAGGTAATAGTTCCTTCATCGGTGATCGACCTTACCACAATTACAAAGAATTTTGAGACCACCGTTGACATAAGTGCTTATCTTCCGCAGGGAGTATCTCTATTGAACCAGAAGCAGAGCTCCATAAAGATCAAGGTCGGGATACTTGAAAGGGTAAAGAAGACATTTGAGATACCTGCGGCAAACTTTACCTTCACCAATGTTGAGCCGGGGATGAAGGCGGCTCTTCAGGAGCAGAGGCTTTCCGTTGAGATATCCGGTCTTGAGGCAGATCTTGAAAAGCTGAAGGCGTCAGATATCACAGGCTCGATCGACTGCAGCGGACTCACTGAGGGAAGCCACAAGGTGAATGTAAAGCTGAACCTGAATGAGGAATTTACTGCTTCCACTGTTTCGGGCGATGTAATGATAAGTCCTTCATCACAAACGGATACTCCCCCTTCGGATACGGGAGAGAACGAAAACTCAGGTTCGTCCGGGAATCCGGGTACCTCCGCGTCTTCCCCGACATCATCATTAAACTCAGGAAGCTTTTAGAGGCATAGCACCATGATAAAGAAAAAATTTGAGATAAAAAATCCGACCGGCCTTCATATCAGACCCGCAGGTCTTCTCTGCGAGGAGGCGATGAATCACAAGGCCCATGTTACATTTTTTTACGGCAGCAACAATAGCGAGGCGAACTGCAAATCTATGCTTTCAATACTCGGCTCCTGTATCCGTTCAGGAGATTGCATTGAGCTCTGCTGTGACGGTGAGGATGAAGAGGAAGCGATGCAAAGGATAGGAGAACTGATTGAAAACGGTTTTGGAGAGAAGGCTTAAAAAATGAAAAAAAAGATACTGATAACAGGGGCTCTCGGGCAGCTTGGGAGAGCAGTGAAAAAGGAATATGAAGGCGAAGCTGATTTCGTCCTGACCGATATGGTCGAGGGTGAAGGGGTGAGGCTTCTTGACATATCTGATATGGAGAAACTGAATCGGGCCTTTGATGAGGAGGGGCCGGATATCGTCATCAACTGTGCTGCGTTCACGAACGTTGACGGCTGCGAAAAAGAAGAGGACAAGGCCTTTGTGGCAAATGCGATCGGGCCCCGGAACCTTGCGATCATGTCAGAAAAATACGGCGCGAAGCTCGTTCACATCTCGACGGATTATGTTTTCAACGGTAATGCGGATCATCCGCTTATCGAGACCGATAAGCCCGATCCCGTCTCGGCATACGGCCGGACGAAGCTTGCCGGAGAGCAGTTTGTGGAGTGGTTCTCCACGAGATTTTTCATACTTCGCACTGCATGGCTTTACGGTGAGGGCAAAAATTTTGTAAGAACAATGCTCTCGCTTTCTGAGACTCATGATGAAGTCTCCGTGGTTTCCGATCAGCTCGGGACTCCTACCAGCGCTACTGAACTTGCAAGGATGATACACTTCCTTGAGCCTACCGAGAACTACGGCCTCTTCCACGCGACTTGCGAAGGCGATACGAACTGGGCGGACTTTACCGAAGAGATATTTGCTCAAAAGGGCATAAAGACGCGGGTCAATCACGTGACGAGTGAAGAGTACAAGAGGATGAACCCCGCTTCAGCGGACAGGCCTCATTATTCAATACTTGAGGATCGGATGATAAAGCTTACATCGGACTTTCGTATGAAGGACTGGAAGGAAGCACTTAAAGATTATCTTGGGAGGGAAGACTGAAAAATGCATACATACCTTGTTACCGGGGGAGCCGGCTTTATCGGGAGCAATTACATTCATTACATGTTCAAAAAATACGGCGACGACATCAGGATAATAAATGTCGACAAGCTGACCTACGCCGGAAATCTCGCAAACCTGAAGGGCGTTGACGAGAGGAAGAACTATGAGTTCGTAAAGGCGGATATCTGCGATCGGGAAACGATTCAAAGGATATTCAATGAAAATGACATTGACCGCGTTGTCCATTTTGCGGCCGAGTCGCATGTGGACCGGAGCATCAAAAATCCGGAGGTCTTCATAGAGACAAATCTGCTTGGGACCGCGACTATGGCAAACTGTGCGAAGGCGGCCTGGGAGAAGGAGGACGGGAGCTTCCTTCCCGATCACAAATTCCTCCATGTTTCCACGGATGAGGTATACGGTTCTCTCCCTGACGACGGAAAGAGCTACTTCTATGAGACTACTCCTTATGATCCGCACAGTCCTTATTCAGCCTCAAAGGCGGGGAGTGACTTCATCATCAAAAGCTATATAGATACTTATCATTTCCCGGCGAACATTACGAATACCTCAAACAATTACGGACCCTTCCAGTTCCCGGAGAAGCTGATACCGCTTATTATAAACAATGCTCTTTCAGGGAAGTCCCTCCCCGTTTATGGAGACGGGATGAATATCAGGGACTGGCTCTATGTGGAGGATCATGCAAAGGGCATCGACATGGTTCAGGAGCAGGGCGTTCTCGGCGAAAAGTACAATATCGGCGGGCATAATGAAAGAAGGAATATCGATATCATAAAGACGATCCTCAAGACCTTAAAGGAGCTTCTCCCCGATTCCGACCCGAGGAAGAAAAATGTCTCGGAAGACCTCATTACCTATGTGACTGACAGAAAAGGGCATGACAGGCGCTATGCCATAGCTCCGGACAAGATCAAGGAAAAACTCGGCTGGTATCCGGAGACCACCTTTGAGGTCGGCATCAGAAAGACGATAGAGTGGTATCTGAACAATTCAGATTGGATGGAAAATGTGACGAGCGGGGCTTATCAGAAATATTATGATGAGATGTACTGCAACAGATGAGATGAAAAATATGCCGGCGGAGGAAGGCTTTTTTGCTCCGCCGGCTGTTTGTGTAATCAGCGGGAATTTTTTTGAGATGAACGAGGCCATCAAGGGGCTTCGGACAGAGTATGTGATATTTCTTGAAAAGGGAGCAGCTCTTTGTAAGGATGCGGTTTCACTTCTTTTAAAGAATATCCGGGGAGTCGGGATGTCTTTCTGCGGTTATACTTCACCTGATGAAGAAAGTCCGGAGACAGTAAAAAGGGTGCTCTCCTCACCGGATATGGCCTGCCGGCTTTTCTTCCGGCTTCATGATGAGAGCATGCTTTCTAACAAGCTCTTTCGTACATCGGTGATCAAAAAGCACGGTCTTTCTTTTGATCCATCCTTCAAAAGCGAGTGCTCGTGCGCTTTTCTGGCATCATATCTGATGCACTGTAAAGACGTGCGTTTCACACCGGAAAGGCTTGTGAGCATCAGTGGTGATGAGGGCGGCAGCTTTGAAGAAACCGCAGAGTCCCTGAGGGGCTTTTCCTATATGAGAAAGCTCTTTAAAAAGAAGGCGGCCTTTACGGACGCACTCTACTATTGCGGGGAATATATGTCCGATGTCATCTTTTCTCTATACAATGAGATGGTTTATGATGAAGAGGAAAATGATGAAGAGTACAAAAGGTCATGCCTTCGGGAGTTTGCAAGGAAGCTTCCTTTGATCGTGAAAAGACCGAAGGACAGCGAGTCTCTTTATTATTACAAAGCGATAATAAGATATGGATTATCAGGGAGAGTGGAACATGAAATATGATTTTCTGGTAGTCGGAGCAGGCTTTTTTGGCGCGGCTTTCTCCTTTGCGGCAAGTGAGAAGGGAAAGAAGTGCCTTGTCATAGACCGGCGGGATCACATTGCGGGAAATGCATATACGAAGGAAGAGAGCGGGATCAATGTCCATGTGTACGGAGCACACATCTTCCATACCTCGGACAAAAGGGTATGGGATTTTGTGAACCGTTTTTCAGAGTTCAACAATTATATCAATTCCCCCATAGCAGTATACAAGGATGAGCTTTACAACCTTCCCTTCAATATGAATACCTTCTCAAAACTCTGGAATATCAGGACACCGAAGGAGGCACATGACATTATTGAAAAGCAGATAAGCTCCCTTGATATCAAAGAACCGAAGAATCTTGAGGAACAGGCTCTTTCACTTGTAGGTGTTGATGTCTATGAAAAACTCATAAAGGGCTATACGAAGAAACAGTGGGGGCGTGACTGCAAGGACCTTCCGGCATTTATCATCAAGAGGCTTCCCTTGAGATTTACATATGACAACAATTATTTTTCAGACCGCTATCAGGGCATCCCCATCGGAGGTTACACAAGGATGGCCGAAAAGATGCTCTCGCCCTCAGAGGTGAGACTAAATGAGGACTTCCTCAAAATAAGGGGGAATGATCTTTGCCTTTCTACGGGAGAAAGGATTGAATACGACAAGCTCATATATACCGGGCAGATAGATGAATATTTTGATTATTCCTTCGGGCCGCTCAACTACAGGAGCGTGAGGTTTGAGACAGAGTGCCTTCCCGAAGAGAATTACCAGGGGAATGCCGTCGTAAACTATACGGATGAGGAGGTGCCCTATACGAGGATAATAGAGCACAAGCATTTTGAGAGGGCAGAGTCACCTGTTACCATCATTTCGCGCGAATATTCATCTGAATGGAAGAAAGGGGACGAGCCTTATTATCCCGTGAATGATGATGAAAACAATGCGCTTTATGAAAAGTACCTTTCGCTTTCAAAGAAGGAGGAAAATACATATTTTGCAGGCAGACTCGGAAGATACCGGTATTACAATATGGATCAGGTCATAGCCGAAGCGCTTGCACTTGCAGACGGATTATCATAAAATTTGAGGGTTAAGATTTTTTTGCTGAAAGGAATATGAGATGAAAGGAATAATCCTTGCAGGGGGCTCGGGGACGAGACTTTATCCCCTGACAATGGCTGCATCCAAGCAGATTATGCCGGTCTATGACAAGCCGATGATCTATTATCCTCTGTCAACGCTGATGCTTTCCGGGATAAGGGAGATACTTGTGATATCGACTCCGAGGGATCTTCCGGTATTCAGGGAGCTTCTGGGAGATGGTAAGAAGCTTGGAATGGAGATAAGCTACAGCGTCCAGGAGGCGCCGAACGGCCTTGCAGAGGCCTTTATCATAGGTGAAGACTTCATCGGCGACAGTGCCTGCGCTCTTGTACTTGGTGACAATATATTTTACGGACAGAGTTTTTCAAAGGTACTGCTTGCTACAGCAAAGAGGACTGAAGAGGAAAGGGGAGCCACGATATTCGGCTACTATGTCAGGGATCCCAGGGAATACGGGGTTGTCGAATTCGACGAAAACGGCATGGCGGTCTCGATCGAGGAAAAGCCCCCGCATCCGAAGTCGAATTATGCAGTGCCGGGACTTTATTTCTATGACAATGATGTTGTGGAGATCGCAAAGTCGATCAAGCCCTCTGCAAGAGGAGAACTTGAGATCACGGCAGTGAACAATGAATATCTTAAAAGAAAGACACTTCATGTTGAGACACTCGGAAGAGGCTTCGCATGGCTTGATACCGGAAACCCCGATATGCTTCTCTCTGCCGCGAACTTCGTGGCAACCTTCCAGAAGAGACAGGGACTCTATGTTAGCTGCATCGAGGAGATAGCATACAAGAGAGGGTTTATTGACAGAGAGCAGCTGCTTCGCCTCGGTCACGAGCTTGAGAAGACGGAATACGGAAGATATATCATTGATGTCGCGGAAGGTCTTTGAGGAAAAGAGGTTAATGTATGATCACAGTCGAAAAAAACTGCAATGGTATAGAAGGGCTTGCGGTAATAGAGCCAAAGGTCTTTGGTGACGAGAGAGGATATTTCATGGAGACCTACAACAAGAAGGACATGGAAGCAAACGGTCTCTTTTATGACTTTGTACAGGACAATCAGAGCGCATCAAAAAAATGCGTCCTGCGAGGACTTCACTTTCAGATAAACCACCCTCAGGACAAACTGGTCCGGGTCATAAGAGGTGAGGTCTTTGACGTGGCAGTCGATCTTCGGAAAGGAAGCAAGACCTTCGGAAAGTGGTTTGGAGTAAGGCTTTCGGCAGAGAACAAAAAGCAGTTCATGATACCGAAGAATTTTGCGCACGGATTTTTGGTGCTCTCCGATGAAGCGGAATTTGCCTACAAGGTCACTGATTTTTATCATCCAAATGATGAGGGCGGGATACTCTGGAACGACAGGGATCTTGCTATTGACTGGCCCTTCCCGGAGGGAACCGGAGAGAATGATATTATCCTCTCAGAAAAGGACAGGGTAAATCAGACCTTCAAGGCTTATCTTGAGAGTCAAAAGGCGTGAGGTTTTTCTCTTGATAGAGGTAAATGATTTTCTCGACGCCATATTCAATGCCGTCTTCAAAAAGAGCAGCGGGACAAGGGTAGTCATCCCGATCTATTTCAAGCTGAAGGAGATCATGATGTACGGGATCTTCGGGCTCGGGACGTTTTTTGTAGCTCTTATTACTTATGCTCTCTTTACCGAGACCTTTCACTGGCCCATCCTCATAGGTAATGCTCTTTCCTGGACCTTCACCACGCTGTTTGCCTTTCTCACAAACAGGAAATGGGTCTTTCCCCGGCACAATCACGGACCCAAGGCGTTTCTCGTTCAGCTTTGGCTTTTCGTGGCCGGAAGACTTCTGACACTCGGGATGGAGGAGTTTCTGCTTTATCTTACCGTAGAGGTACTCAACCTTCCGAATATGTGGATGAAGCTGGCTGTACAGATACTGGTCATTACGGCAAATTATCTTTTCAGCAAGATACTGGTCTTTCGGACCGCAAGGAAAAAGGATATCTGAAAAGATATCGGATTCCGAACACAGGAGGCACTGGAAGAGAAAATGTACAGGCGCGGAAAAAGAAGCTGGGTGAAGCACCTTGACTTTACGCTGCTTGACATAATTTGTCTGGAGTTGGCTTTCTTAACGGCCTATCTCATCAGGATGAAGAGCGGGGTTCGGTCAGAAGACGAGCTTTTGGATAACGGCATCTATTCAACCCTTGCGATATTCATCCTGGTGCTTGATATCTTTGTCGTCTTCTTCTCCGACCCCTACAACGGGATACTGCGAAGGAACAGGTATCAGGAACTTCGTGCGGTCATACTGCACTGCATATTGAATTTTGGCTGCATCCTGGTCTACTTCTATGCGACCCAGAGATCGCTCGACTATTCAAGAACCTTGATCTTCCTTTATCTCGTCTTTTCGGTAGTCTATATTTACGTGGCAAGGGTGCTCTGGAAGAGGCTGATCAGATACCGGATGCTCAATGACGTGAACAAGGCCGAGATGCTTGTGGTATGCGAGGATGATAATGCGGCTCGCTGCCTTCACGAACTTACATACAACAGATATACGGAATTTCGGATAATCGGCGCGGTGGTTGTAGACAAGGACAGGACCGGCGAGACGATAGAGGGGATACCGGTTGTAGCAAACGCAGACGGCTTTCTGAACTATGTCAGGGAGAATGTCGTTGATGAGGTATTTATAGACGGGAATACGAGATCCTCATCGGAGGCACTCGCCTCAGAGCTCATCGAACTCGGAGTCACAGTGCATACCTCTCTTGTGTACTCGGACAGGCTTCTCATGAATACCACGGTGGAGCGTTACGCATCCTATACAGTGCTCACCTCATCAATGAAGATGCTGACCCTTCGGCAGGCCTTTTTTAAAAGGTTCTTTGACGTAATCGGTGCGCTGGTCGGACTTTTGTTCACGGGAATAGCGATAATAGTCTTTGGACCCATCATCAAGCATCAGTCGCCGGGTCCTATCTTTTACAAGTCTACGAGGATAGGGCGAAACGGAAGGCGCTTTCTTTTTTATAAGTTCAGGACCATGCATGTTGGCGCGGACAAGCTTCAGGAGTCTCTTGCCGCTGAAAACGAGATGAAGGGTAATATGTTCAAGATGGAGAATGACCCGCGAGTCTTTCCTATAGGGCATTTCATGAGAAAACACTCAATAGACGAGCTGCCGCAGTTTTATAATGTACTGAAGGGGGATATGTCACTGGTTGGTACGCGCCCTCCGACAGAAGCGGAATTTGAGAATTATGAATATCATCACAAGGCGCGTCTTGCCATAAAGCCCGGACTCACCGGTATGTGGCAGGTGAGCGGGCGATCCGACATCACGGATTTTGAAGAGGTTGTGGCACTGGATACGGAATATATCCAAAACTTCTCACTGGGGCTTGACGCTAAGATCATATTAAAAACCATCAAAGTAGTCTTTAGCGGGAAGGGCGGTAAATAATTTTGCTTTTTACCGTTGTGATGCTGCTTAAGGATACCGATCCCGAGTACTTCAGGGATTCTCTTGAGTCTCTGCTGTCGCAGACCCTTGACGATTTTCAGCTGCTTTTGATAGATCAGAATAATGAGAGTGGCTTCAAAGTTTTTGTCTCGGAAATGTTTCCGGGTGACGAAAGAGTGGAATATCGACGTCTTACAGTAGAAAAGGGCAGGGGTTTTTCGTTAAATTATGCGATTGACATAGCGCATGGAGATTACATATTATTTTTGGGGCAGCATGAAAGGCTCTCTGAAAATGCGCTTTTCTCCTTTGCAGAGAAAGCACTTCATGATGAAAATGCGGCACTTCTCTACTGCGACTCGGATGAGATTTCAGATGGAGAGAGGAGAGATCCTTATTTCAAGAGCGACATCAATATCGAGCTCCTTCGCCAGACGAATTATATCGGGAACTCCTTTGTAGTGAAAAGAGAGGCAATAAAACGCATTGGCAGATTCTCGGAGCTTACGAAAAGACTTCCGGAATGGGAATTTCTCCTGAGGGTGACAGAGAGGAAGCAAAGGATACTTCATATCCCAAGGCTCCTTATTCATAAGAGGGCAGGAGAAAAGGCATATTCCTACCAAAGGAGGGAGCGGGAGGGCTTTGAGCTTGAGGCTGCGGCGATAGTCGAAGCGTCTCTTAGACGGCAGGATATCAGGGCTTTTGTGAGGTCTTATTTTTTAAGTGATGCCCTTTATGTAAAGGTCACATATGACGGCAGCAATTATGATGTGAAGAGAGATTCCTTTCTGTTTTTGAAGGATCAGAATGTGAGATTCCCCACAAGGCATGCCGTGGAAAAGCTTTATGGAGTTCTTTCCCAGCCGGATGTTGCGGTGGTGGGCTGCAGGTTCCTCGGAACTGCTTTTTCGGTCTCAAACTGCGGTTTTATATTCGATCACGAGGGGGTCTGCTACAGCGCGTGCCACGGGCAGAGTGTTTTTTCAAACGGCTATGGCGGACGGATAGCACTTCGAAATGATGTGTCCTGTGTGGATTTTTCCTTCTGCCTCATTGACGAAAAATTCTTCAGGCGATCGGGCGGCTTTGACAAGTCGCTTCTCGGCAGGGACCTTATGCTTGACTTTTGTCTTCGGGCGAGGAAGCACGGACTTCGGACTGTATATGAGCCTGAGGTTACGGCAAGATATTCCGGAAGGGAGCCATTAAGCTCCAAAGAATCAAATGACATCCTCATGGAAAGATGGGGAGATGTTATAAAAACGGGAGATCCGTATTATAATATGAATCTTCCGACAGGTACTGATAATTACAGGTTTTGAAGAAACGTCTTTTTGGAAAGGCGGGTAAGATTTTATGGCTTCAGACAATTCGATCAAAAAAATCGAAAGACCTACCCAGGGGCAGAGAACTCCAGAGCAGAGAGCTGCGCGTATCGCCGCGAGGAAAAGGAAGAGAAGGAGAAGGGTCATTTTTCTCATTGTAGAGATGGCCATACTGACCTTCCTCTCAATAGTCCTCTTCCTTTGGATGAGGTACGGCAGCAGGGCGGTTCAGGCTCTGAACGAGATCTCGCATGTTGAGATAAGCAGCGAGGTCATATCCGTAAATTCCGTTACCGAGCATACTGAGGTTGTCAGAAAGGGCTTTGAGACCATAGCACTCTTCGGAGTCGACAACCGCTCTGAAGGAAATTATGATTCGGGAAATTCGGATTCCATGATAATCTGCGCCATCAATCTCGATACAAAGGAAATGAACATGATCTCCGTCTACAGGGATACCGTAATGGATGTGGACGGCAAGGGAATGCTTCGGAAATGTAATTACGCCTATGCTGTGGGCGGTCACGAGAATGCCATCAATATGCTGAACCGCAATCTCGATCTGAATATCCAGAACTTTGTAGCCATAGATTTCAGCGGCCTTATCGACTGCATTGACGCTGTCGGCGGCGTGGAGATCGATGTCACGAAGGAAGAGATACAGTGGCTCAATATGTATATTGAGGAGATGGCCGAGGATACCGGAAGGACCTCTCCTTATGTGAAGTCGAGCGGGAACCAGCTGTTGAACGGTATGCAGGCCACCGCCTACTGCAGGATCAGATATACCTCCGGTGATGATTTCATGAGGGCCACAAGACAGAGGACGGTCATCAGCAAGCTCGTGGAAAAGGCCAAGGAGTGCAATATGGATCAGCTCCTCGACCTCGTAACAGTCCTTGCTCCGAAGATAGCGACCTCCTTTGATACGAATGAGATACTCCAGCACGCCATGGCGCTCCGTGAGTATTCGATCGCAAAAACAGGCGGCTATCCCTTCTTCAAAGTTGCCGGTGAATACGGCGGGAATATCAATGATGCTGTTGTTCCCTGTACGGCTGAGACGAATGTCAAAAAACTCTATGAGGAGCTTTATGGCGATACAGCGCATGAATGCTCTGAGACAGTGCAGGATATAAGCTACAGGATCACAAAGAAGACGGGCGTTACGGAAAAGGATGCTGTTGAATACAATCCCATGTATGAGGGGTCGACATCGGAGTTGAACAAGTTGAATAGCGAGTAGGAATAGCATAAAGGGGGCATCGCAAGAGCGATGCCCCCTTCTTTAAATGAACGTAAACTACGGAACTATACTTCTGATCGCCTCTGCGAGGCGCTTTGCGACGGACGGACGGTTCATGGTATAGAGATGGATCCCGTCAGTCCCTGAAGCGATAAGGTCGATGACCTGACTTGTCATATAATAGAGACCGGCGTCAAAAAGGGCGTCGGGCCTGTCTTCATAGCGGTCCATGATCCGCCTGAACCTGGCGGGGATGGAGGCTCCGCAAAGGGAGGACATCTTTTCAAACTGGGCGGAGTTGATCACGGGCATGATACCCGGAGTAACCGGGATGTTGATTCCTCTTTCATCCAATCCCTTCTTGAAATCGTAGAAGAATTCGTTGTCGAGGAAGAGTTGTGAGATGAGAAGCTCGTCTCCGGCATCCACCTTCTTTTTAAGATTGTCCATATCCTTTTTTCTGGAACCGCATTCGGGATGCCCCTCAGGATAGCAGCCACCCGCGATACATAAGTCCCATTTCGACTTGAGATATGCAGTAAGCTCTGAGGCATAGGCAAAGTCCTTCTTCGGCTCCTCCCCCTCTCTTCTGTCACCGCGAAGGGCAAGGCAGTTGTCGATACCGTATTCCACCATCATAGAGGCGTATTCGTCGATATCTTTTTTATTATAATTCAGGCATGTCATGTGAACCATTGGTTCAACATGGTATTTTTCCTTGATCAGACGGGCTATCTCGATTGTCTTGTTGTTTGCTACCGACCCGCCCGCACCGAAGGTGATCCCGATGTAATCAGGCTTGAGGTCTGCCATTATCTCAAGGGTTGGTTCAATATCGGAAAGAAAGCTGTCCCTCTTCGGAGGGAAGATCTCGAATGAGAGGCCGGGCTTTTGCTTTTTGTACAGTTCTGAAAGCTTCATTTTTTCGTACCCTCAAAAGAATTCAACGTGTTAAGCGCATCAGTCAGGGCGATACGCATTTTTTCCCATTCGTCTTTGTGCACCGGATCCATATACTGCATCCTGATGAATTCAGCCACAAGGTCGTCAAGCCGCTTTCTGATCTCTGATGTTTTCATTTGCTACCCCCCGTTATCATTTAATAAGTCCGGTTCCCAGCATGATGAGAAGCTGGGCTGGAATGTAAGTTATCATAATAAAGGCTGC
>CACYBK010000068.1 GCA_902772635.1 uncultured Lachnospiraceae bacterium
ATACTGCCATGTTTGTCGGTGATGGGCTTGAGGTTGAAGCATCTATCAATGAAAAAGGTGGTGCTCACGGTGGACAGCCAGGCGACCAGACCGGCAGGGAGATACTGGTCAGGGCATACCGTAATAATTACCCGTGGGACTGCGTATTGCGCTATGTAGGCGACGGAGAGCAGGTTCCTGACGTTCCAACGGGCAAGGCTTATAATTTTACCGTCCACACTGTCAAGCGCGGTTCTAAGGGGTCTGACGTACTTCTCCTGCAGAGGCTATTGCGTGGTATGAGTTTCAGGGATGATGACAATGTGGTTCTGGTCAGGGACGGCGAGTTCGGGGAGAAGACTGAACAGGCGCTGCGGAAATTCCAGGCAAAGAGCGGGCTGGAAGTTGATGGGATCTGCGGACCGGCGAGCTGGGGGAAGATGATAGGGTAATGCCTTTTACAAGAGCTTGTGAGCAATCACAGGCTCTTATTTTTTTGAAAAGAACATAAAATAATAGTTGACAAGCACGCAAAAGCGTGTTAATATATAATCACAAAAGGAAAGGAGAACAAAGCAATGAAGTACAACAGATCAGAAATCATGAAAAAGGCATGGGAAATGAGAAAGCTGAGCGTGAGAAACCTTAAAGGTTCCAAATGGGAGCCGACACCCTTCGCAGAGTGCCTCAGAAGAGCATGGAAGGAAGCAAAGGAAGCCGTCAGGATCGCCGCAATGGTAGCGGAAAGCAAGAAATATGAATGGGGCTACATCATCCCCCTGTGGCTGCTCAAGGAAAAAGAGATCTGCCGCTATGACAGGATCGTCAACGGCGAGTGCTTCATTCCGGAAAGCAAGATCGAGCGCAGCACAAAGAAGGCTTTCAGGGTATACGGCGAGTGGTTCCCGATGAGTCAGTGCGATTACATCAAGGTCGCTGTATGATCCAACATTATCCAACATCATCCAACATCATCCAACATCATCCAACAAGAAGGGAGAATTACAATGAAAAACACAGTATTGGCAAGAATACCATCAGATTACATTGACACAGCATTCGGATCCATCGAGCCGACAGACAGGGAAATTGAGCGCTACGAAGAACTTATAAGCGAAGAATTGCCGGACGACGTGAACTGGTGCGGAGATGAAATCATCGGTCCGGCAGACTGCGATTTCGACCAGGGCGATATGAACGACATCATGAAAAGAGCCTGGGAGAAAATGGTAGGCGAATAACACGGAAAGGAGAACTACGATGATTAAAGAAGCGAGAACGGCAGCAGGACTTACTCAGAAACAGGCGGCGGCGCTCCTGGGCGTGCCGCTGAGATCACTGCAGGACTGGGAGGATGGCAGGAGGACGCCGAAAAAAGGCGCCGAATACTACGCAGAGGTGTTAAAAGCGCTCGGACATCTGACAAGGGATGGTCAGGAGTCGGTGCTGGAGGGCGATACCACACTGGAGGACGTTCTACGGATCGGAAAACTGGAAGATGCCAGAAAACTCTCAAAATGGGGCGCATACGGAAACACTTTTTCGACGTGCCTTGACATGATCCCAGACGGCGTGTTTGACAGGGTTACAGCAGAGCAGCTTGCAGGACTGATTGACGCCATCCAACAGGCATACAACAATGGCGTCGCTCATGGATCCGGGGCAGAATAAAGGAGTCAGCGCATATCTGACTCCTCTATCCCTTAGCTACTGACTAAGTCACTATTTCTATCCGTGGTCAGCCGGTCACCGCTGACACCATCCTGCAGAGCATCGACTGCAGGCGACAATGGGATGATATCACAGTCAGTGGATCCTGTCAAATCTGGGGCAGAAATGGGGCATATGGGGCACAAATGGGGCAGTTTTTCTTTTCGCCATTTGTGCCCACTTGCGAGGTCATGAGCCTGAAAGCCCCATTACAAGGTGATTCTTTTCACCACTTGCGTTCACTTACTCAAAATTAACAAAATAGATGAATTTGTAAAAAACAGCCCGGGAAGCCCTATACAAGGGCACTCCGGGCTTTTCTCTTCAAAAAATGGG
>CACYBK010000069.1 GCA_902772635.1 uncultured Lachnospiraceae bacterium
GGCTAAGGAAAAGATCGAGGCACTCGGTGGAAAAGCAGAGGTGATCTGATGTCGAAGATTCGTGACGCATTCAAGATACCGGAGCTTAGAAAGAGACTGCTTTTTACTCTTCTGATGCTCGCCGTGGTACGTCTTGGTTGCCAGCTTCCCGTTCCGGGGGTTGAAAGGGACGTTCTCGGAAATCTGTTCCAGAGCGCCGGAGATTCCATGAATTTCTTCAACGCCATCACCGGTGGTTCATTTGAGACATTCTCGGTGTTCGCGCTGAACATTACACCTTACATTACCGCATCTATCATCATCCAGCTTCTTACCATCGCATTCCCGAAGCTTGAAGAGATGCAGCGTGATGGAGAAGCAGGAAGAAAGAAGATCGTACAGATCACAAGATATACTACGATCGGTCTTTCACTTCTTGAATCGATAGCGATGGGCATAGGCTTCGGAAGGTCGAATTATATTTCCGGCTTTTCAGAGCATCCGTTCCTCACAGTAGTCCTCTTTGCAGCCTGCCTTACAGCCGGCTCGACCATCCTGATGTGGATTGGCGAGAGGATCACGACCCAGGGTATAGGTAATGGTATTTCGATAGTCCTTATCATCAATATCATTTCCAGACTGCCTCAGGACATTGTTTCGCTTTGGAATCAGTTCGTCGCAGGAAAGCCCATTCCGAATATGGTACTTGCGATAGCGATCATCGTAGCTATCATCGTAGCGATAGTCGTTCTCGTAGTTTTGCTTCAGGGCGCAGAGAGAAGGATCCCTGTTCAGTATTCAAAGAAGCTTCAGGGAGCGCACTCCTTCGGAACGCAGTCGAGCTATATTCCGATCAAGGTGAATACGGCGGGCGTTATCCCGGTGATCTTTGCGCAGTCAATAATGCAGACACCCGTTATCATAGCGACCCTTCTTGGAAAGGGCCAGGGCACAGGCATCGGATATGACATACTTTACAGCCTTTCCGAGAGCCACTGGTTCAATCCGAGCAACTTCAAGTATACTATCGGCGCTGTGATCTATGTGCTTTTGAACATAGCCTTCGCTTACTTCTACACATCGATCACCTTCAACCCGCTCCTTGTGGCGGACAACCTGAAGAAGTCAGCGGGCTTCATTCCGGGTATACGTCCCGGAAAGCCTACCAGCGATTATCTTTCAACAGTCCTTAACCGCATAATCTTCATCGGTGCGATCGGACTTTCGGTGGTAGCGCTTATCCCGATAGCTTTGAACGGACTTCTCGGGACGAACATCAGCTTCGGCGGCACATCCATCATCATCGTTGTCGGCGTTGTCATTGAAACGCTGAACCAGATCGATTCGCAGATGATGGTAAGAAACTACAGGGGCTTCCTTAACGACTGACCTTTACGGAGGATCGAGCTATGAAGATAATAATGCTGGGCGCGCCCGGTGCCGGCAAAGGCACACAGGCAAAGAGAGTTGCCGAGGAGTATGGTATTCCTCACATCAGCACGGGCGACATATTCCGTGCGAATATCCGCGACAATACGGAGCTTGGGAAAAAGGCGAAGGAGTATATGGACAAAGGTCTGCTCGTTCCGGATGAGCTGACATGCGATCTTGTGATGAACAGGATCTCGGAAGCGGATTGCAAAGACGGATTCGTTCTTGACGGCTTCCCCAGAACTATTCCACAGGCGGATGCGCTCACAAAGGCTCTTGAAGAAAAAGGGATGTCCATGGATGCTGCCGTGGATATCGAGGTCCCCGATGAGAATATCATCGGAAGGATGGCAGGCAGGCGCTTCTGCCCCAAGTGCGGAGCTACTTATCATGTGGTTGCGCTTCCCCCCAAGGCTGAAGGCATCTGCGACAATGATGGCGAGAAGCTCGTGATAAGGGATGACGACAAGGAAGAGACAGTAAGGAACAGGCTCAGCGTTTATCACAAAGAGACCCAGCCGCTTATTGATTATTACAAAAAGGCTCAAATCCTGAAGACAGTCGATGGCACGAAGACAGCCGACGAAGTCTTTGACGGGATCAAGGCTGTGCTTTCCTGAGAACCGGAGGTCAGAGATTTGTCAAAAGCCGACTCGATAGAAGTAGAGGGAAAGGTTCTCGAGAAGCTTCCCAACGCGATGTTCTCCGTAGAGCTGGAGAATGGGCATCAGATACTTGCCCATATCAGCGGAAAGCTCCGCATGAATTACATCAGGATCCTTCCCGGTGACAAGGTTACGGTGGAAATGTCACCCTATGACCTGACCAAAGGACGCATTGTCTGGAGAGATAAATAATACAGCAGAACATCCTTTAGAAAAATATATTTGTTGACAACACAGCATCACGAAAGTATAATATTTGAGCGCGTCTTTTAGCGGAATATCTTTGAAACACCCTAAAACTCGCGAAAGTACTGAACCAAAAGGAGGTTTCCCCGTGAAGGTCCGTTCATCAGTAAAGCCTATGTGCGAGAAGTGCAAGGTCATAAAGAGAAAAGGCAAGATAATGATCATCTGCCAGAACCCCAAGCACAAGCAGAAGCAGGGCTGAAAACAGGCGGCTTTTCGTATTTCCTTAACATACCGGAGGGGATACGGATATTAATATATACATCATTCATTATTCAACGGAGGTATTTTTAAGATGGCTCGAATCGCAGGTGTGGACTTGCCCAGAGACAA
>CACYBK010000070.1 GCA_902772635.1 uncultured Lachnospiraceae bacterium
CCGCCTCAAAAGCGACTTTGATAATATATATCATCTCTCTCCCACGGTCAAGTTATAGTTTTATTTCTTATTAAAAAAATATATAATCCATCTGTATGGCAAAATATCTCAAAAGCTTTCTGATGATAATCCTTGTTTCCGCTGTGATCTGCACCACGGTGTCTTTTGCTGTGCTCTTTTCGGGAAAGCACCTTCTCGACGGATTCAACAAAAATAATGTCTTTCCGGTACAGAACGGCTGGACTCTTTTGGATGAAAACTATAATGAAAGCCATATCATAAGTCTCCCCCTTTCGGGAAATGAAGTAGAGCTTCTCAATATCGGAGATTCTTATCATCTCACCCATGTACTTCCAATGGATCTGAACAACAGCTTCGTTCTCTCGATCCCTGTTTCCGAGAGCCGGATAACTGTCTCTATCGATTCTATAGAGCGTTTCACCTTTACCGGTACCGGCGGGCTTCCGAAAAACAGCTTCCCTTCCTCGGGCTTTTTCATCGTATCCCTTTCTTCAGAGGATGCCGGAAAACTTCTGGAGATCACTGTAAGCTCAAGATCCGGCCATGTTGAGGGCTTTGGCCTCCCTCTTGCGGGCGAGCGGAACGACATACTGATAAGCCTTTTCTTCGGGCAGCTGCCAAGCCTACTTTCAGGTCTTATGCTTGTTATCTTCGGGCTGTATATCTTTGTCTCCCGTCTCTTCTCAAAAAATGACAGAAACTACAGCTTCGTATATTCGGGTATCGGGGCATTTTCGATCATACTTGGCATATGGGTATTCTTAAGAGGCGGGATCATTCAGCTTCTTACCGGAAATATGGCAGGTTTTGATGCTCTGTCCCACTACTGCCTCATGCTTCTTCCACTCCCGATGATATGGCATTTCTTCTATGTCACTGACGAAAAATACAAAACAGCTGCAACCTTATTAAGCATTGCCTGCCTTGTGGAGACCGTCGTCCTGACGATCCTCGTCTATGTCATAGGCTTAAACTTCGGCATCTTTGATACTCTTATCAGCACAATGCTGATCCTTGCCGTTTTGTATTCGATCTTTGTGGTCGTTCTTTCGATCCTTCGCTCCTCACAAAAAGTCAGGAGTCATTCTCTCATTATCATTGGGGACGCATGCCTTGCAGTAGGCGGGCTCATTCAGGTTCTCTCCGTTATAATCCAAAAAAGGTCAAACGGCCTGATCTTCCTGATCTCGGTACTCTTCTATCTCTTTTTCATCTCGCTCTGGAGCAACAGAAGAAGCACCGGGGAGCTTAAGGAAAAGGAAACCGCGATCAAAAAGGCAGTTACAAAGAGTTCCTTCCTTGCAAACACCTCACATGAAATAAGAACGCCCGTGAACCTCATCATGAGCCTTAATACCATGATGAAAAGAGACAACAATGAACAAGCGCTCGTCCCCTATATCAAGGATATGGACAACGCCGCCCGTGAGCTGAAGGAGCTTGTAAACAAGATCCTTCTTTCCGCCCGGATAGATTCAGGCAAGGAAAAGCTCATCGAAAATGATTATTCCATGGTGGATTTCACGGATTACCTGAAGCGGACCATGTCCTCTATGAAAAAGCAGGGTGTCGATCCTGTTCTTAATGTCAGTCCCTCTCTTCCCGATTCTCTCAGAGGAGACGCAAAGAAGCTTCTCGCAATCTCTGTCAGCATGATCGAAAACGCCTTCAAATATACTGACAGCGGGGCTGTGGTGGTAAGCCTCTATCATGAAGAGACGAAAAATCAAAAAGAGATCATGCTAATTATAAATGTACATGATACCGGAAGAGGCCTCTCGGAGGAAAAAAAGGCTGAGCTCTTCCAGCAGTTTTCGACGAATTATTCCGAGGCACGGGGCGCCGGTCTCGGTCTATATATCGCAGGTCGCTACGCACAGATGATGGGCGGCGAGATCCGTTGTGATCGTATGGGAGACTGCGGTACTGTCTTTACGGCCCGCCTCATCCAGAAGCTCTCGGGCAAAAAGGTGGAGCCCGAATCATTGAAGGTCAAAGAAGAAAAGAAGAGCGTATCCATCGATCCGAAGAATATCCTGGTGGTAGATGATGTGGCAATAAACGTGACCTTCGCTCAAATGGTCATAAAGGAATCGGGGCATAATGCCGTGACAGCGCTCTCCGGTAATGATGCGATAAAGGCGGCAAAAGAGCTGCGCTTTGACCTTATCCTGATGGACGCGCAGATGCCCGGAATGGATGGCTTTGAAACTCTCCGGCAGATAAAGGGTGATAAGGAGGGTAAAAACCAAAATACTACAGCCTTCCTCCTCTCTGCAGATGAGGGCTCAGACATAGAAGAGAAGGCTCACGCGGCAGGCTTCCTTGGCTGCTCTCCCAAGCCCCTCACAAAGAATTCCCTCCTCAAAATGCTTTCTGAAGTTGAAAAGGGGGCGCTTTGACATGGAACAAAAAAGATTTGGCGCCTACAATCTCATAAAGATACTTTCCTCCCTGATGGCGGTTGTTGTCATAGTTCTTGTCGTCGCTTCCTTCTTCGTCTCAAAGACAAGCCCGGGCATCAACTCCAAAAACTTTCAGAGGATCTCCGACAAGGTCACCTACAAAAATCCGGACAACGAGACCTCTACGATCTCACTGCCCTGCCATATCAGCCTTCGCCCCGGAGAAGAGGCTATGTATTATTTCAGAGTTCCCGAGGGCAGCGTATCAAGGGATTATCTCTTTGTCTATGTGGATGAGCTCGATACCGCAATTTATGCGGGAAACCAGTTCATCGGGAATTATCTTGGCGCGGGTAAATACAAGTTCGGCGGAGATATCCATTCAGAATGGTATGTCATGCAGTTTTCAAAAAACTATGAGTATTCAAACATCTATGTCCGGATAAAGGCCGGTCCAAACGGCTATAGCGGGATACTCAAGAATATTTACGTCGGTGCCAGGTCAGCTGTGATCCTTGAGCTTGTGCGCCAGGAGATCCCCACAATTATCGTTTATATCACCCTCTTTGTCTTTGGAGTGATAATATGCATACGTTTCTTTACTTCCTTCTTCAGAAAGGTTGAAAACACCGGGAAATACTTTGCTCTCTCGATGGGCCTTTTGTTTCTCGCATTTAATTATTTTCTGCGTTCCGATATAAGGCAGCTCTTCACCGGAAATATCCCGGCTGCACAGACCATTGGCAGGATGAGCCTTGCCTGCGGCGCTGTCGGATTCATCAGCTATCTTCTGATGATGGGGAAACGTCTTAAGAAAAAGAATGTATTTATCCCTCTCCTTTGCTTTGCCGCTTCTTTCTTCTTCGACGGCTTGTTCTATTATGCCGTGAGCTACAGGGCACAGCATATAATATTGATGATAGGAACGATCATCCTCGTGACCGGGCTTTCTCTTGATATCAGGGATGCTCTGAGAGAAAAGCATGAGAGCGAAGCGATGGCGCTTGAGTACAACAGAGAACGGACCCGGTTCCTCGGGCGGATATCCCATGCCATAAGGACTCCGGTCAATGCAATACAGGGAATGAATTCCGTCATCATGAGGGAGACCCGGAATCCCGCAATGAAGCAGCATTCAAGGAATATAAAGAGTTCCATTGAATCCCTGCTCTCCATAATCGATGATATTCTTGATGTTTCAAGGATCGAATCCGGAAAAATAGAGATATTGGATTCCCCCTATGATTTCATGTCACTCGTGAATGACCTCAACAATATCACGAGCCTCTCTGCCGGGGAAAAAGGGCTGTCCTTCTCTATAAATAATGATCCAAATATCCCTGCCCGCCTCACCGGCGATGAGATCAGAGTACGCCAGGTCATATTGAATCTTCTCTCCAACGCCCTTAAGTATACAAAAGAGGGCTCTATCTCACTCTCCTTTGGCTTTGAGAAGACAGGAGAGAACACTATAGATCTGAAGATCACCGTATCCGACACAGGCGAAGGAATAAAGCCTGAGGATATGGCTCATCTCTTTGATACCTATGAGCGGCTGAACGAAAAATCAAACTCAAATATTGAAGGGACTGGTCTCGGTCTTCCTATAACAAAAAATCTGGTCACTTTGATGAACGGAAGCATCGCCTGTGAAAGCACATATGGCAAGGGCACGAGTTTCATTGTCACTATCCCCCAGGGCACAGACGACGAAAGTACTATTGGCAGCTTCAGGGAAAGGGAAGAGGCGGCGAGCGCTGACAATGATCCCTCAGCCTGGTTTCTGGCTCCGTCTGCCAAAGTGCTTGTGGTAGATGATGTTGATATGAACCTTGATGTGATGCGCGCGCTTTTTGAACCTTCAAAGATGACAGTGGATACGGCCGGCGGCGGTGAAGAATTCTTAAAGCTCATTACAGAAAAGAAATACGACATTATCTTCCTTGACCATATGATGCCGAGTCCTGACGGGGTTGAAGCCTTCAGGAAAATGAAGACAATGAAGGACAACAAGAACCCGGACACCCCTGTAATCATGCTCACTGCAAATGCCGTAATAGGAGCAAGAGAGGCTTATCTTGAAATGGGCTTTACTGATTATCTTTCAAAGCCGGTTTCGGAAAAAGAACTTATCAATATGTGCAGGCAATACCTGGACTCTTCTCTCCTTTCAGAGGCAGTTCAAACGGCGCCTGCAAAGGCTGATGAGTCCCAAAATGAAGATGGATACAAAGAGATCTTCGACACTCTCTCATCCTTCCTGAACACAGAGAGCGGGCTCTCCTACAGCATGGGCAAAAAGGATTTCTACCTGAACTCCCTTAAATCCTTCTCAAAGAACGGGCAGATAGAGCTCATGAAGGACGCGTTCGAAAAGAAGGATATGCCTGAGTACAAGATCCATGTCCACGCCTTGAAGGGGGTCGCGAGACTAATAGGTGCTGATGACCTATCTGCGAAGGCAAAGGCTCTTGAAGATGCTTCCGGGCAGGGGGACCTCTCCTTTGTGGAAGCGCATCATGACAATATAATCTCAGACTTCAACGAGCTTTCGGAAAGCATCACAATGGTCCTTGAATCGACAGAAGAAAAAAGCTCCGGGAACGATTTTTCAAAGGCCGACTTTTCAGAGGCTCTCACGCTTCTTTCAAACTGCGCGAAGGACATCGATATAGACGGAATGGACGAAGCCGCAAAGCTTCTGAAATCCTTCAATGTACCGGATGACATAAAAGAAAAGTTTGATCAACTCCTCCACGAGGAGGCAGAGATTCATTTTGATGAAGTAATCAGGCTTTCAGACGAGCTTATTGCTCTGGTGAAATGATATGTCAAAGAAAAAAGCATTTACAATATTGTCACTGGTCCTAATAGCAGCGATCGCCCTTGTGATCATCATTGCAGCTGCCTATACCCGCTCTACTGCAAAAAAGGGTGAGCCGGGAAGTTTACGTATAGGAGTCCTCTACAGCAAGAGTCCCGGCTATCAAAGCACCTATGCCCTCTCTCACTTTCGCGGGATAGAAGCTATGAAAAAAAAGCTGGGGATAGCGGATTCCCAGGTCGTCTCCCGGGAGGATGTCTGGATCGATGATGAAAGGACCCTTTCTGTGGCGATAGAGGAGCTCCTCGCAGAAAACTGCGATCTGATAATAGCTACAGACGATACCTACAACGACATCTGCGAGCAATATGCCGCTGAAAACCCGGACACTGTCTTTGCCGTTGCTCTCGGAACAAAAACAAACGGAAAAAATCTTGTCTCCTGCAATGCAAGAGTATATGAAGCAAGTTACCTTTCCGGAGTGATAGCAGGAAAAAATTCCACTTCAGGTCACATAGGCTATGTCTCGTCCTTTGGAAAGGACTATCCATTAACCGGAAGTCTCATTTCATCCTTTGCAAAGGGTGTCTCTTCAGTAAATCAGGATACATCGGTGGAACTCTATATCACAGGTTCCTGGAGCGATTCTCTGAGCGAATCCCTCGCGGCCGAATATCTCATAGAAAGGGATTGCGATATCATTGCCCAGAATGTAAATACCGTAGCGCCTCAAACCGCTGCCGCCCATGCCGGGATAGAAAGCATCGGCTATGACTTTGATATGTCGGAGATAGCGCCGGATTCTGTTGTATCCTCCGTTGTATGGAACTGGGATGTTTACTATACCTGGCTTGTGGAAAAGCTTCTTAACAATACTTTTTCGGGAGAGAACTATGTCGGTGGTCTTGAGGATGGTCTGATCACAGTGACAGACCCTTCAAAAAAGGCCGCTTCAGGAACTATAGAAGCATTTGAAGATGCAAAAGAAAAAATAATAGACAAGAGTCTTTCGATCTTTTCAGAGGAAGAGCTTGAAAAGGGCATAGATGATTATTTTGGCAATGTAAGAGAGTCAGGTGTTCATACTTCCGCCGCTTCAGTAAGGAGCGAAGCGGACAGCACAATAGAAATAGCTGTTCAGCCATCCTCAGCCTTCATGCCTTTATTTGTAGCCAGGGCAAACGGATGGATAGAGGAAGCGCTTTCGAAATACGGTGTCGCTGTGAACTGGGTGGATTTTGAATCAGGTCCTCCCATGAATGCCTACTTTGCTTCGGGAAGCGGGCATATCGGAGTTGCCGGGGATGTTCCTGTAGTATCGGCACTTGCGAACGGACAGGACAATATCTTCATAGGCTCGATAGGGGCAGGAGCCTCCTATTGCCTCGTTGTTCCGGAAGAAAGCAGTATCACTTCGATAGAGGATCTTAAAGGAAAGACTGTCGGAACGGTCGTAGGTTCGACCTCACACAATGTACTGAAAAAATTCCTGGAGTCAGTAGGGCTCTCACTCTCTGACATCAAATTCCATGAGATAGCAGGTGCTGATGCCGCCCTTGCGCTCTCAGACAAAACCTGCGACGCCATATCGATCTGGGAGCCTACCGGAACGGCGCTTGTTTCCTCCGGCAAGGCCCGGATCATTGCAGACGGAAGTGATATCAATTTTCCCGGCGTCAATGTGATCTTTGCGCGCCGCTCCTATCTTGAAGACAATCCTGAGATCGTAAAAGAAGTTCTCACACAGTTCGTGCGTGGAGCAAATATGTTAAGAGACTATCCCAACCAGTCCGCAAGACTGATCTCCGGTTATTTCAATCAGGACCCTTCCGTGCTTTCGTCCATCATTGACAAATACGATTACAAAATGGTATTTACGGATGACGATATCGACTCCCTTCAGGATACCGTCGCCTTCCAGCTTGAAATGGGAAATATCAAAAACGGGATATATGTAAAGAATTATATCGGAGATTCCATTGCAAGAGAGATAATGAAAAATGATCAGAAAAGCTTGACCACATCAGAAACAAAGGAGACTCCATAGGGCTTAACACCGGAACTGCTCTCCTTTGAAAGCTTGGCAAGCGAAGCCTTTGGAAGAATGCATTTATCAAAGCCGAGCTTATGCGCCTCCGCTATTCTCTGGTCTGCCTGGGAGACAGACCGCACCTCGCCCGAAAGCCCGACCTCGCCGAAGCAGAAAAGATGATCATCTATCGGCTTGTCCTTGTAGCTTGAGACTATTGCCATTACGATCCCGAGGTCCACGGCAGGCTCGTTCATTCTCATTCCGCCGGTGATATTCACATAGGCGTCATATTCGGAAAGCTTCAGTCCTATCCTCTTTTCAAGGACGGCCATCAAAAGGTTCACCCTGTTGATATCGATCCCCACAGCCGTACGTCTCGGCATCCCGAAATTCGATCTTGTAACGAGGGCCTGTATCTCTATAAGTATGGGTCTCGTGCCCTCCATTGAAACAGCGACGACTGAACCGCTTGCGCCCTCGGGACGTCCTGAGAGCATGTAGCCTGAGGGATCGGGGACCTCGGAAAGACCGCTTCCCGTCATTTCAAAAACGCCTATCTCGTTCGTTGAGCCAAAGCGGTTCTTGACCCCGCGGAGTATCCTATAGGACGCATATCTGTCTCCTTCAAGATAGAGCACAGTATCGACCATATGCTCAAGGACCCGGGGACCTGCGACATTACCCTCTTTTGTCACATGACCTATGACAAATATGGTGATCCCCTTTGTCTTTGAAAGGCGCATCAGAGTTGCTGTAGAGGCTCTGACCTGTGACACGCTGCCGGGAGCTGCCTCCGCCTCGGGAGAGTACATGGTCTGGATAGAGTCAATGATGACGAGCTGAGGTGCCGCCTTTTCTATTGCTTCTTCAATGACAGAAAGATCCGTTTCAGTCATCAGAAGAAGAGAATCGGAAAAATTCCCGACTCTCTTTGCTCTCATCTTGATCTGGGAAAGTGACTCCTCGCCTGAGACATAGAGAAGCTTTCTTCCGTCATTTGAAAGATTTCTCGCAACCTCAAGAAGTATTGTAGACTTCCCTATCCCGGGATCTCCTCCGAGAAGGACAAGGCTGCCCTTCACTATCCCGCCGCCCAGGACCCTGTCAAATTCATCTATACCGCTTTTGATCCTCTCATCCTGCTCAGAGTTGATCTTTGAAAGAGGAAGGGGCGTACTTTCTTCGTTAAGTACCGCCGCCCTTTTTACTCCCTTTACGGACTCCCGCACCTTTTCCTCGCTGCAGGTATTAAACTCCCCGCAAACAGGACATTTCCCGAACCACTTGCCGGATTCATTCCCGCAGGAAGTACAGAAGAATATAGTTTTTTCCTTTGCCCTTGACTGAGGCATCTCTCAAGCCTTTTCTGCGAGTACGGAAACCTTTTTTCCTTCTCCAAGTTCAACTGAGAGTGTGAGCTTTCCGCCAAGGTTCGTCTTCATTGTCCCAAAGTCCCTGTCTGAAACAGTGATCCGATACTCGGTCTCAGGAAGAAGGCCAAGCGTGATCTCAGCGTCTCCGGCTCCCTCAACGAAAAAGCTGACCTTCTCTCCCGTCATCTCAAAATCAGATACGCTCGTTCCGGGAACCGACTCATAGACGAACTGCTCATTCCTCTCAAGCTTTGTGATTTCCTTGTAGGTCTTCACGGAAAAGCTGCCTCCCAAAAAGGCAAAATCCTTCTCCTTTGTTTTCTCGGGCAGAGTGTGATCCCCGAAAAAAAGTTTACTATTTTTTTGACTTATAACAGCACTCATTTTTTCTTCCCCCCGCGCTGCTTTCGCGCATCCTTTGTTTTTGGTGTCTCAAAAATGATCTTATCATCCTTTACGGTACAGATGACACTTGCGTTTCCCTTTACGTCGCCCTTCAATATCGCATCTGAAAGCTGATCCTCTATATCTGTCTGAATCCTTCTTCGAAGAGGTCTGGCTCCGAACTTCGGATCATAGGCTTTTTCGACTATATACCTTTGAACAGAGGGCTTGATATGAAGTTCGATGCTCATCTCGTCCATCAGCCTCTTTGAAAGCTCTGAAAGAAGGAGTCCCGAGATCTTTACAAGATCATCACGGTTCAATGCCCTAAATACTATGGTTTCATCTATCCTGTTCAGAAATTCGGGCTTGAATTCGTGCTTGATCTCCTCCATGACCCGGCCCTTCATAAACTCATAATCGCTCTTTTCCGTATCCTCTGCGGAAAAGCCGAGGTGCTTGGGCTCCATTATCTCCTTTGCCCCGGCATTTGATGTCATGATGATGATCGTATTCTTGAAGTCCACCTTTCGTCCCTGTGAATCGGTGATATGGCCGTCATCCAGAACCTGAAGAAGTACATTGAATACATCCGGATGAGCTTTTTCTATCTCATCAAAGAGTATGACGGAATAAGGATTTCTCCTCACCTTCTCGGCAAGCTGGCCTCCCTCGTCATAGCCTACATAGCCCGGAGGAGAGCCTATCATCTTTGCGACAGACTGCTTTTCCATATATTCTGTCATGTCGACCCGGATCATCTTGTTCTCGTCACCAAAGACTGCCTCAGCAAGAGCCTTTGAAACCTCCGTCTTTCCGACTCCGGTGGGACCGAGGAAAAGGAAGGAGCCTATAGGTCTCTTTGGTTCCTTCAGTCCGACACGACCGCGGCGCACTGCCCTTGCTACAGCAGATACAGCCTCTTCCTGCCCTATTATCCTCTTATGGAGCGTATTCTCGAGGTTGGAAAGTCTGTGTGCCTCCGACTCATTCAGACGCGTTACCGGTATCTTTGTCCAGCGGGATACTACTTCTGCTATATCGTCCTCCAGAAGGAGCATCTTCTTTCTCTTCTTTGACCGCTCAAAGGAGCTCTTCAGCTTCTTTACTTCCTCCATGAGACTCTGTCTTCTTACCCTTATCTCATAGGCGTCATCGAAATTCCCCTCCATAAGGGCTTTTTCAAAGGACGTAAGGAGGTCTTCAGCGTTCTTCTCAAGTTCATATATCTTTTCGGGTGTCTTCGCGTTTGAGAGCACAAGCCTTGCCGAAGCCTCATCCATAAGGTCAATAGCCTTGTCGGGAAGGAAGCGGTCGGATATATATCTTGCGGAAAGCTCGGCACAGGCTGAGATCGCTTCGTCTGAAATGGTTATACCATGATGCTTTTCATACTGTTCTTTGATCCCGGAGAGTATCTCCTTTGTCTCGGAGACAGTGGGCTCCTCCACCATCACCTGCTGGAACCGTCTTTCAAGAGCCGCATCCTTTTCGATATATTTGTGATACTCGCTGACCGTTGTTGCGCCGATGATCTGGATGTCTCCGCGTGCCATCGCGGGCTTTAAGATATTTGCGGCATCCATGGCGCCTTCCGCTCCGCCGGCCCCTATCATGGTATGAACCTCATCAATGAAGAGGATAATGCTCTTGTCCTCTATAGCTTCATTAATGACATTCTTGATCCTCTCTTCAAATTCGCCCCTGTATTTCGTACCGGCGACCATACCCGAGAGGTCGAGAGTCATTATCCTCTTTCCGGCTACCGTATCCGGGACCATTCCGGTCTCTATATACTCGGCAAGCCCCTCTACTATGGCAGTCTTTCCGACTCCGGGCTCTCCTATTAGACAGGGATTGTTCTTGCCGCGTCTTGAAAGGATCTCTATTACGCGCTGAATCTCATCCTTCCTGCCGATAATGGGATCAAGCTTCCCTTCATGTGCAAGAGCGGAGATATTCCTCGAATACTGCTCAAGGATAGAAGCACGGTCGCCCCGCACTCTTGCGCGGTTCTTCTTCATGCTCTCTTCCTGATAAGCAGCCCCGCTTTCGCCCATTGAAGCGACTATCTCCTGATAAAGCTTCTGAAGGCTGATCTCAAGAGTAGCAAGAAGCCTTGTGGCAGCACAGTCCGGAGTTTTCAGAATAGCAAGCGCGATATGCTCCGTTCCGATCTCATCAAGCCTTGAAAGCCTTGCCTCCTCCTCGGCATCAGAAAGTATCTTCCTGGCTTTTGGAGTAAGGCCGCCCCTGTCCATAACGGAGACGCTCTTTTCCGGAGCGACAAGCTCTTCAATAAGCTTGATAACATTTTCTTCATTGATCCCTTCGTGGAAGAACACCTTCGCAGCAAGAGAGTCCTCTGTATGCAAAAGTCCGAGGAGCAAGTGCTCTGTCCCGATATAATTGTGCTTTAATCTCTTTGATATGCGTTTTGCGTGATCAACGGCTTTTTTCGCCGCAGCAGTATAATTCATTCTTTCATTCCTTAAAGGTCATTAAGATCCATAACGTCTATTTTTTTGCCTACATCGGGCTCGCCTTCATCGCCGGAGCCATTTGCATTGTTTCCATTGTTTCCGGCAGGCTTTAGCGCACTATTATCGGGCTTGCTTACAACTCTCTTTTCTTCTGCCTTCTTTGCCGGCGTTGCCTCAGGCTTCTTCTCAGGCTGTGACACTGCACTGTCAGCCCCGGATGCTATTATGGCGTCACTGCTCAATATCTTTCGAAGTCCATTGTCACTGACATCGGGCATTACCCTGGTCTTCTCCGGTGCCTTTTCCTTCGGCTTCTCCTCTTCTACCTCGTCCTCATCATAATAATCTTCGTCTTCGTCATCATCCTCATCATCGCCATAAGGAAGATCGTCGTCATCCTCTTCGTCTTCATCCGCGAATTCCTTCTTCACGATGGATCTTCCGAAGTCCTCTTCCTCTTCATCTTCCTCTTCATCGTCGTCATCATCTCTCCTCTTCGGTATCATCGAAATGATCACAAGGATGATGAAGATCACTATAAAGATAATGATGATAAGAAGTACCTTCTGGAAGGAAAAGCCGCCTGATTTTGATTCCTGCGCAGCCTGGGAAGAAGATGCTGCGTTTGATGAAGCTTCACCTGACTGGGGTGATACGCTCCCGCCGCTTGAAGCCTTGCTCTGATAATCCTTCAAAAGTGCGGAATCTGCTCTTTGGAGGCTTCCCGTCGCGGAATCGTAGTTGAACCACATCGTAAGTCCTTCAAAGGTCTTCCCGTAGAAATAATGAAAATCCCCGGGATCTGCCTTGAGAACATAGGAATCAGGTATCGTCAGGGTCGCGACATTGTTGAAGGTCATATCCGACTTTGAGAAGAGATCTTGTGAAAGAGTCTCAGCCTCAGGGATCGCGCCTTCGGAAAGCGGGATCACGAATGTCCCAAGATAAGGGATCAACGGAGAAAATGTTCCCAAAGCTTCATCATAGTAGAAGAAGCTTCCTTCGTTCTCCATCGTTCCGTTATTTATGAGTTTCAAGTAAACAAGAGTTATCGTCCCGTTTGATACCTCTTCATAGGTTCCCTTTGCTATTGAAATAGATGTCCTTGAAAAGCCAGCCGGGATCGATGCATCTGTATATCTTTCGGAAACGGCATATATCTTTCCGTTTGAAGAAACCTGCCCCTTCGGAAGATCCTGAGCGGGAGCAGCGGGAGCTTCTGATGAAGCCGGCGCCTCGGGTGCGGCAGACGAAGCAGGAGCAGGATTCGCAGGTGCTGCGGATGAGGCCGGTGCCTGCGGTGCTGCAGAGGATTGTGCTGCCGAATCTGTGATAGTAACTGAGGCCGAACTTCCGGATACACCGGCATCAGCAGATGCCACGATAAGGTCAGCCTTTCCTGCTGCGGTTGCGGTGAAACGGATCGTATTTCTCGTCGCCTTGAAGGTTACGGTATTTCCGTCAGCTGTGCCGGTCCCGGGATCATCAAGCTTAAGCCTTGATGCGGAATATTTCAGAGTGATCGATGCCTCCGTCGTACATGTAACCGTGACCGAAAGACTATCTCCTACCTTCAGGTCCTTCTTTGAAACTCCGATCGTCGTAACTCCGGCTGCCGGGGCTGCAAGGGAGTTCAATGGAACTGCCGTAAAAACCATAAAGAAAAGCAGCGCCATCGAAAGCACGAGCGCTTTTTTTATTATTTTTTTCATCCTATCCATCTTTCCCACCTCTCTAAAAAAATCAAAGATGAAATCTCCGGCGCATTTCCGACCGGGCTGCTCTTCCGCCTATGATCAATGTCCCGAGGAACATTGCAAGCGAGGCAAAGAAGGCAATGATGCTTGGAATCCTGAATGTCACTATCCCCGGAAGTGAAAGCAAAAGGGGTATCAGCGACAGCAGGATCATTATTATCTCAAAGACCATATAGCTCTGAAAGTCACTGTTGTTCACTATCATCAGCACTACGATCACAAAATCGAGTACTATTATCGCCCCGGGGAAGACAAAGTTCAAGGACCACCGTGAAAACCCAAGGCAGATATCTATGATCATTGTATAAAGGACTCCAAGGAGGATCATGGGTATCACCTTACCCACAACGCCTATGTTCAGGCTGGTCAACAGGTTTACGGCCGCTACCAGATAGAAGAGCCCGAGAGTCGTTATGATGCCAAAGTCAAGGCGTCCGCCGTTCCCAAGATCAAAATAGAGCGCTGCCGCGCTTCCTGCGATAGCGATAAAGAGAAGTATCCTTTTCAAGAGGGAATATCTTCGCATCTCGGCTGCAACATCCGGGAAGATATTTACCTTCTCCCGTAGCCTTTTCTCATCCTCTTCGTTTGGCACTTCAAGCCCGCCGCGGCAGAGCGGGCAGTATTCGGTATCATCAAGCACATAGACACCGCAATGAACACATCTACTCATAGAACACCCCGTTCGTCTCAATGGTAACATTGACTCCGTCGTTTGCTATCTGCCGGTATATCTCTCTTTGAACAGAAGTGTCCTTGTAAGCTGAGCCGACTGCATAGACCATCGTATCCTTGAAGGAGGTAATGGTTCCCTTCATCCTCTGCCCCGCTGAGAACGGAAGGAAGCAGTATATGAATTTCACATATTCGTCATAAGGACTGTCCAGCTTCATATTTCCGATATTCGTGATGGTAGACGTATTTGACTTCGCGGCTTTCAGATAGAATATCTTCATCGCAAGGTTCTTGAAAAAGAGCGGGATTATCTTCGCGACAAACATCTGGGTATAGGAGACCGTGAAGGAAAAGATGGATTCGAGATTCTCCTTTGTGATCTTTTTCTTCAGGTCGTCATGGATGATCTTCGCGACCTCCTCGAAGGTATAATCCTCCTTCTCCGGTGCGAACTCGGCGGATACCATGCAAAAGAAATTCTTTGTTGTCATGGATCCAAAGAAGGGGCGAAGGTCGACCGGCACTGATATCTTGATGGGCCGCTTTTTTGAAGCCCTGCCCTTCGCCGTCTTGTATATTGCATAAATAAAGCAGGCTACAAGATAGTCATTCAAGGTCATATCGTATTTCGATTTGACCATGGCCTTCAGCTCCTTCAGGCTTATTATTCCAAGCGTCACCCCGAAGGCTCTGTAGGGAAGGCGTTCACCGTGCAAAAGGTAGGCGCGTTTTGTACTGTATTCTATCTTGTAATTCTTTTTGAAATTCTTGAGGAAGCTGTCCTCACGTCCTATAAAGGTCTCCGGAGAAAGCTTGTCGCCGTATTTTTCACGGAGATCGGGGTGAGCACATCTTAAATACTGATATACGAGTTCCTTACCGAAGATAATGATACCGGTCCCGTCTGCAAGGGCATGAAAGCACTCGATATTGATCCTGTTCTTGAAATAAGTCACCCGGAACATATATTGATCGTTTCTGTTTCCGTGGATCAGACGGCAGGGGTATTCTGCCTCCTCCTTCACCCTCGGTGCCGGAGCGTGTATCTCTTCAAGATAAAACCAGAAAGCGCCGTTTCGAAGCCGAAGGTTAAATCCCGGTATCTTGGGAGTCAGGATATCAACGGCCTCCTGAAGAGCTTTCGGATCGATAGGGTCGTTGAATACAACGCACCACCTGTAGGTGTTCGTCATCTCCTCTCCGGCTATGGCCGGAAAGAGGTTTGCGGTATTGTCGAGACGCTCCCATTTCCGATCGCGCCGACTCTGCTTTGGCATTTTGCCATTTTCGCTTATTGTTTTTTCTTTCTTCTTTGCTTCAGATCCCATTCTGCTTTTTTCCTCGTGGATCAGATATGGTATTTCTGGTCAAACTGCGCATAAAGCCTCTGGAACTCAGGAGTCTGAGATTCCTTCAGGGTATCAAGATACTCGTGGGTATCATAAGTGTCATCCGCTATTTCTATTATCGTA
>CACYBK010000071.1 GCA_902772635.1 uncultured Lachnospiraceae bacterium
ATGACGTAACGATCTACAATACATACGCCCAGTCGGAGACAGGTTATCTCGCCACCATATTCAAAACGGACAGGGCTTATGAGCGCACGCCTGTCGGCATACCGCGGTGCCCCGGCAGAGAACTTTTGCTCCTTGATGAGAAGGGCAAAAAAGTGCCGGCCGGAGAGGTCGGCGAGATATGCTTTCAGAACCCCTACTTCAGGGGCTACATGAATCTCCCCAAGGAAACAGAAAAAGCATTCCGGGGAGGGATATATCATTCCGGCGACCTTGGAAAACAGCTTCCTGACGGCAACTTCGTGGTACTCGGGCGTATCGATGATATGATCAAGGTGAATGGCAACAGGGTGGAGCCCGGTGAGATCGAGAAGGTCATGAAGGATGTTCTCGGCCTGTCCTGGGCTGCGGTAAAAGTCTTTACGGACAATGGCAGTATATCCATCTGCGGTTATTATACGGACGATATCGCGCTGAACACTCTCAAGGCAAAGCGCGACCTCAGCAAAAGGCTTCCCTATTACATGATCCCGAATCATTTCATAAAGCTTGAAAGGATCCCTGTTAATGCAAACGGAAAGCTGAGCCGGAAGGATCTTCCTAGGCCTGATCTTACCAAAAAAACCGCGCCATTTGCAAAGCCTGAGAATGCGATCGAAGAATGTATATGCAAAGCGGCGGAGTCAATCCTTGAGGTCGAAGGGATAGGCGCTTTGGATGATCTGTATGCGCTGGGGCTTGATTCTCTCAGTGCCATAAGGCTCGTGGTCAAGACCGGTCTTAAGGGGCTTACCGTAAGAGTGCTGCTCCAGGGAATGACACCAAGGGAGATCGCGAAGCTGTATCGGCATGAGCTCTCGGAAAAAGGACAAATGATCATCGGGGATTTGATGGATACCTCCAGAGAGGAAGTGATTGTAAGGCTCCGGGAGCTTGAGGAGGAAGAGCGCAAGAAAGACCATCTGCTGCTTATGGAGCAGCGCGCCACCATCAATTGGCAGCTGAACGCTCCGCACACCACCATGCACGATTATCCGTTTCTGTTCAGGCTGGGCGATGATGTGGATCCTGAGCGCCTTGCAGCTGCGATCGAAAAGGTCCAAAGGGCGCATGGCGTGTTCTCGTCCGTGCTTCAGTTCAATGAGGATGGGTATATTGTCATGAGGTATGATCCTGACATGGACAGGAAGGTGGTTGTGGAGAAGCTCTCAGAGGTTGAGTTTGTCGATGTTCGCGAAAATCTGTTCAGAGCCCAGAAGCTTTTCAACAGTCCTCTTTGCCGGTTTCGGATATTCGAGACGGAAAGCAGGGGGTATCTTTTCATTATTCTTCATCATGTCATCGGTGACGGTATGTCCCTGAGCGTTTTATTCAGGGATATTTCCGACAGCTATGAAGGGAAGCCGATCGAAGAGGATTTCTATTACGCAAATCTCTCAAGGCTTGAGGATGAGCTTTCGACAGAGACTTACATCAAGGCCAGGGAGTATCACGAACAAAAGCAGCGTGAACACGAGTGGTCACGTTATCCCCAAATGGACGGTCCTCTCATAGTGCAGGGCATAAAAGACATGTCATTTCTGCTCCCCGTTTATGAGGAAGGGTTTGAAAGGATGTCGGAGCTTTATTCCATAGGGAAGAACGCCTTTATGATAGCGACTGCCGTTCTTTCCCTGGCTGCCTACAACGATGCCCGTCACATATCCTTCCGGTGGACCTACAACAACCGCGAATACGCGTATCAGGGCAATATCTTTGGAATGCTGGCAAGGGATCTCACCGTTTATGCCGACCTGAAGGAAGGGATGACAATCAAAGGCTTCCTTGATGAGATCCGGGAACAGGTGATGACCGGGATCTCCTACAGCTGTTATCCCCACGAAAACGTGGTCGCCGATTCAGACCTGAGCCTGCTTGTCATATACCAGTCAGAGCATTGGGAAGAAGGAAGAAACACCTTGCTCGATCTTAGGGGGGAGGAGCTTCCAAATCCCTGCGCCGCCAATGACTCGCTGATAACCATGGAGGTCTATGAGACGGAGGAAGGGACCGAGGTCTTGTTCAGTTACCTCCCCCATTGCTATAAGGAGGAAAGCATGAACCGGTTCCGCCGTATGATTATGAAGTCCGCTGCCCTGCTGGTTCAGTATGCAAAAGAACCGGATCGCAGGATCACAAAGCTTTTGGATGTCATAAAGGAAGACCGCCTCGTTGAGGGAACTGTAAGCCGCAATGAAAAAGATTAATCCCAAATCCATAATCAAATGCATCATAGAGATTCTGGCCGTAGCAGCGCTGGCGTTTTTGTTTGATTTTATTATTGTAAATCTCACAAATGATGATTCCATCTGGCTCGGACAGGCCATTGAGGCTGTGGGAGCCGTCATTTTCGGCCCTTTCGTAGGCGGAGCGGCTGCTCTCATCAACTGTACGGTCTCCGACTATCTTATGTACGGCAGCTTTGATTTTGCTTATCTGGCGGTGCTTGAGATCACATCCGTCGTCCTGATCGGTATTGTATACAGAAAGCTCAGTAAGGATGATAACCGCTTTGGGTTGAGAGAGATCGTGATCTTCAATTTTACTCAGATACTTATAGGTGTCTGCGTAGTATACCTTGGGACTACTCCCATGTCGATCACCCTCTTCGGGAGCCTGACCGAAGACTGGAACATAGCCACATTTACGGAAGAAATTGTAAACCTCAGGAGTTATACATTCTCCGGCTGTATTTCTGCCGGGCTGATCGGCACGATTCTGATAGCTGTGTGTACCTACATGAGAAGGAAATACAGAGAGACAGGAAGCGTTTCCGGCGCGATACGATCATTCCTGAAACCCACCTTTATCAGAAAGGAATATAGAAAACGGGCTGTCGAGTATTCTATCGGGTTTGCCTTCGCCGTTGCGCTTACCCTGGTCGACGGTGTGGTTTCCGGCCATGTTTTGGGGCAGGATGCGCTGGCGGCGACGGCGATCGTATTTCCGCTTGTTTCCTTCAGTACCTTTCTTTCCGGGATCATACCCATCGGATGTTCAGATCTGTGCGCTTTGGCAAAGGGCGAGCGGAATTATGACAGAGCGAACAGGCTGTTCACCCTCGGCCTTATCGCGGCGATTGCCATAGGGATCCTGCAGACACTTTTGTTCTGGCTTATAAAGGAACCGTATTTTACCTTCTATACAGCAACAGAATCCATAGAAAGCTACGCAAGAGCGTATTATGATGTATACATGTTCGTTCCGATGATCATGGGACCGGCCATGTTTATTGATAATATCATCTCCTCTGAAGGTGATGACCTGCTCAGCTATTCGGGATATTTGGGTTCCTTTGTGGTAAATGTCGTCATGTCCATAATTCTTTCACAAAAAATGGGCATGAGCGGGCTTGCGCTCGGTACCCTGTTAAGTTATGTCGCTTATGCGCTTGTGGTATCCATACACTTTTTCAAAAAGAGCAATACATTCAGGCTGAGATTTTATTTCTCCTTCAGGGATATTTTTAGGTTCGCGCTGTTTTCACTGAAGAACAATGCGTCCGGCTTATGCCTTGCGATATCCTCCGCAGTCTTTACAAAGGCCATCCTGCGGTTTTTGGGCAGTGAATATCTTGTCGCCTGCACGGTGCTCTGCGCTATGATGGAGGTGTATGAGATGATAAACGGACCTTCTGAGGCGGCGGAATTTCTGCTTGGCACCTATACGGGAGAAAAAAACAGGGAGGGTATGAAAACGCTTTTTGTGGAGGCCATGGTTGTCTGCCTATTGGAAGGCTTTGTCATAGGGGTCTTTCTGCTTCTCAATCCGGCAGTGGTGCTGGACTTGTACGGAGTGGAGCAGAGTCCCTTTGAGGCGGAGCTGATACAATGCATCCGGTTCAGCTCCATAGGATTGATCCCTGCGGCAATGGGCGGCTTCATGAGCGACTATTACGGCAATACGGGAAAGCCTCTGTGGTCAGTTCTGATGGTCGTCCTCCGTACCGTGCTGTTCCCTGTTCTGTTCTGCGTGACCTTCTGCCTCGAGGGCGGGATCGTGTCCATGGGCATCGGACTGATGCTGTCACAGATACTCGCGGTCGCTGTATTTTACATATTTGTTCTGGTCCAGAAGGGACCGAAGATGATCCCTTATATGATAGACGACCCTGACTGCGACAAGGTGTTTATGAAATCCTTTGATTATAATGAAGAGGAATATGGACGCATATGTGCATGGATCCGTGAAAATCTGGAAAGCCACGGTCTGTCTGCATCTGAAACAGATGAAGCGGAGCAGCTGTTTTTGACTCTCTGCAGAAAAACCGGGGAGATGAACAAAAAGAAGCCTGCGTATGGTGAGTGTGTCCTGAGATTTATAGATGAACCGGAGATCATAATAAAGGACAATGGAAAGCTCTTTGATCCGAATATAAAGGACGAGCGCGTTCACTATGATGTTCTGCTTTCCTGCAACAGCACACTGATATGTCCCGCCCGCGCAAAGGCTGTTTGAGGTGGTATACACGGGGACAGG
>CACYBK010000072.1 GCA_902772635.1 uncultured Lachnospiraceae bacterium
CTGGCCCACGTGGATTCGAACCACGAAATGACGGAGTCAGAGTCCGCTGCCTTACCGTTTGGCTATGGGCCACTATCTTTGCCTGCCGGCGTCCATCAGACAGGCAAAGGATATTATAGAAAAATGCCGATAAAAAAGCAAGTAGTTTTTTTAGCAAGAATGGTCCCAGGGGACGGAGTCAAGGGACCATTTTCTCGCCAGAGATCGCATAGATTGAGCTTTTTAATCTCATTTTGGTCCCTTGACTCCGTCCCCTGGGACCATTATTATTCTTTGTATGAAAATGATCAGCTGGAACGTGAACGGCCTTCGGGCCTGCGTGAACAAAGGCTTTGAGGAGAGCTTTAATTCTCTTTCGGCCGACATCTTCTGTCTCCAGGAGACAAAGATGCAAGAGGGGCAGCTTGACCTTACGCTCCCCGGATATACCCAATATTACAATTTTGCCGAGAAGAAGGGCTATTCCGGAACTGCCATGTTTGTGAAGGACGAGCCCCTCTCTGTAAGCTACGGGATCGGCATTGAAGAGCATGACCACGAGGGGCGCGTCATTACGGCGGAGTATCAAAACTTTTTCATGGTCACTGTCTATGTGCCGAATTCCCAGGATGAACTGAAGAGGCTTTCCTACCGGATGGAGTGGGAGGATGCCTTTCTTTCCTATATCCTCTCCCTTGAGAAAAAGAAGCCTGTCATCTACTGCGGGGATCTGAATGTCGCCCATGAGGAGATCGACCTCAAGAACCCGAAGACCAATCACCACAACGCCGGCTTCACCGACGAGGAGCGCGGGAAGCTTTCGAATGTATTGTCTTCGGGCTACATCGATTCCTTCCGTTATTTTTATCCCGACAAAAAGGATATCTACTCCTGGTGGTCCTACCGCTTCCACGCGAGGGAGAAGAACGCCGGGTGGCGCATCGATTATTTCATCGTATCGGAAAAGTTGAAAGATAATATGAAGGATGCCCGGATCTATACGGATATAGAGGGCTCCGACCACTGCCCGGTGGGGCTTGTGATCGATATCTGAACCTGAGGTAAGGAAATGTCAGTTATTAATTTTGAAAATGATATGTTTGACGGGCTCGTGCCCCCTACCGAAAAGCTCTATGACAAGGATGCTTATCTATCGAGCTTCACGGCAAGGGTCTACAAATGCACGGCTTCAAAGAATCCCAAAACGGGAAAGAGCTGCTTTGCGATCGTCCTTGACCGCACCGCCTTTTTTCCGGAATCCGGTGGCCAGTCGTCAGACAGAGGGATAATATATCCAAAGAGCCTCGACAAGGGCTTTGATTATCACGACACCCAGGAGCTGGACAAGGATCTGTTTCCCGATGACGAAAGCACGCCTCCCGCAAAGATAAATATGGTCTCGATCGAAGAGGATACGGGGCTCATTATCCATTATTCCGATACCCCCTTTGATGTGGGGAGGCTCGTCTCCGGAGAGATCGACACGAAATACCGCTTTTCAAATATGCAGCAGCACACCGGGGAGCATATATTCTCAGGGCTTGTGAATTCCCGCTTCGACCTTTCAAATGTAGGCTTTTCTCTGACCGATGATAATGTGACAATGGATTACAACGGAGAGCTTTCGGATGAAGAGCTCCTTGAAATAGAAAAGGCCGTCAATGTGGCGATCTGGGAAAACCGCGCAGTACGCGCCTTTTATCCCTCGCCCGACGAGCTTATGATGATCGAATACCGAAGCAAAAAGGAGCTGAAAGGTCCGGTGAGGATCGTCGAGATCGAAGGCTATGACATCTGTGCCTGCTGCGCTCCCCATGTGAGGCGCACAGGGGAGATCGGACTTCTCAAAGTAATAGCAAAGGAATATACCAAGGGAAACACGCGCGTTTACATACTCTGTGGAGAACGCGCCATGAAGTGGCTTTCCATGATGCATGATGAGGTAGAAGACATATCAAAGCTCCTTTCCGTAAAGCGGCAGGATGTATCAGATGCCGTGAAAAAACTTTCTCTTGAGCAAAAGACCAGGGACTTTGAAAACGTCGCCCTGCAGCGAAAGCTCCTCTCTTATGAAATAAAAAACGCTCCCGCAATTGACGGTAACGTTTTGATACATTCAGACGCTACGGATGATATCTCGATCCGCGACGCCATCAACTCAAATGTCGAAAATGCAGCCGGCTTCATGATGATCCTTTTCTCACCTTCCGGTGAAGGCAAAACAAAGTCCCATCGCTTCATAGTATCTTCAAAAGAAAAGGACTGCAGCGCGCTCGCAAAGGCATTCCGTGAGAGCCTCTCCGCGAAATGCGGCGGCTCAAAAAAAATGGCCGAGGGCACGATATCGGCCCCCGACCGGGAAATACTCTCTCTTCTTAACAAATCCATTTGAAAAGGCGGAGCACGACTGCTCCGCATACGAGTGACGCCTAATACCCAAATGAGCTGCCGCACATCGCTCCGGAACGAGTCCTAAGGAGCAGTCGTGCGAAGCGTCTCTTTGTGCATAGAAAATTTCTCCATCGGATAATCCTTCAGATTGTCCAGTATCTTCCGCCCGTCGGCCTTTGAAAGAAGGCTCGCACGGGCTTTCATTATCTCCCGCTCAGTCCTGTGCTTTGACGGACCGCCGACGCAGCCGGAGTCACAGATCATTCCTTCGATAAAGTCCTCCTGCAATTTTCCGGCCTTCAGCATCATAAGCGCCTTCTTGCAGGCATCTCCGCCGGCAGCGCGGTTCAGCTTGATATCCGTCGTATCCTCGCCTCTCTCGTTCATTACCTCTATCACAGCGTTTGCGACGCCGCCTGAGGTCGCGAACTTCTTCCCGAAGACCGAGGACTCCTGATATTCTGCCTCATGCGGCTCGAATTTGATATCCTTCGACCTCATCAGGGCACGAAGTTCTCCGAAGGTAACGGCATAATCCGCATTTCCGGGAAGAGAGGTCTCCATTGTCTCGGACTTCTTTGCGATACAGGGTCCTATAAATACCGTCACGCACCCGGGATGTGTAGCCTTCAGATAACGCGACACCGCGCACATCGGTGAGACCGTCGTAGACATATTATCCTTGTATTGATCGGGGAAATGCTTTTTCATCATATATTTGAAGGCAGGACAGCAGGAGGTCGTCATCTTCTTTCCAGCCTTTCTGGCTTCGCTCCACTCCTCCGCCTCATAGGCCGCCGTCATGTCGCCGCCGAGCCCGACCTCGACCATATCGGCAAAGCCTATCTTCTTCATTGCGTCGCGGATGGAGTCGAGGCTTATGTCCTCTCCGAACTGTCCCTCTATCGAAGGAGCCACCATCGCGATCACTTCCTTGCCCGCAAGGATGTCCTTTATTATATTCACAAGATAGGTCTTTGAACCGATAGCACCGAAGGGGCAGCTGTGGATGCAGTGCCCGCAGTGGATGCACTTTGAGTCATCTATCTGGCATACACCATTCTCATCATAGGTAATGGCGCCAACGGGGCAGGCCTTTTTGCAGGGACGAAGAAGATGCACGATAGCTCCGAAGGGGCAGGCCTCAGCGCACTTTCCGCACTCCTTGCACTTATTGGAATCTATATGCATACGAAACTCGCCGGGAGTTATCGCTTCAAATGCACAGGAGTTCTGGCAGGGCTTCCCGATACAGAAGCGGCAGTTGTCAGTAACGGAATAAGCGGAGATTGAGCACTGGTCGCAGGCAGGCTCTATGACCTGGACTACATTGTGTGTATCCGGCCTCAGGTCGTTTGCGAGCGAAAGCTGGATCCTTTCCGCTACTATCGCCCTCTCCTTGTATACGCAGCAACGGAACTGGGGAGTAGTGCCGGGTATTATCTCAAATATCAGATCGTGGATGGTCTTTTCGTTTATTGCCTTTTTCCACGCGAGACGGCAGGTCTCCTCCATTATCTTGTGCTTCAGGTGGACCAGGTTTTCATCACTTGTTACCATTATTTTCCCCTTCCATAAATGATCAAAGTATCTCCTGTACCCGAAGATCCGTGTCCTTCAGGCTTATCATCTTTCCGTCGTCAGTCTTTACGATGGGACGGCTGGGATTGTTCTTCTCAACGAAGACGATCTCGCCCTCCTCGAGATCAGTAAGTCGTACCCTGTTGTTCAGATAGGTGCTCCCCATATTTTCAAGGAAGGTGAGGATCAGCCTTGTGTCATATTTCTGAAGTCCTTCCGCGATCATTATATCTATCACAGAGAAGGGACAAAGCGGTCCCCGGTAGGAGCGGGCACTCGTCATCGCGTCGTAGACATCGGCTATCGATACGATCTTTGCCATCCTCGTGATCTGATTGTCATGGAGCGCGAAAGGATAGCCGGTTCCGTCCGATCTCTCATGATGCATGAGTGCTGCGTTTTTCAGCTCGCCCTTGATGTCATAGTTGTCAAGTATCTTGTAGCCGTCGATGGTGTGATTTTTCACGGCCTTGTATTCCGTTGCCGTGAGCTTCCCGGGCTTTTTGATAATGGCGTCCGGGATCGCAAGCTTTCCGATATCGTGAATTAGGCCGCAGAGGATCGCAAGCTGTATATCACTTTCCGAAAATCTCGCCCACCGGGCTATTATCCCTGAGATAAGAGCAACATTGATGCTGTGGATATAGGTCGTGTCGTCATAAGACCTGAGATTGTGCAGCATATCAAAGATCTCAAGTGTGGATTTGTCCTGAAGAAGCTCAAGAGGCTCCCGCAAAAGTCCCTCGGTATCGAGCGTCTTTGAATTTCTCTCGACAATATCGTTCATGCGGCTCTTTACATCAACGACCGTAGCCTCGTAACGCCGCTTGAATTCCTTGAATTCGGGACTGTTCTTTATCCGTTCGCTTCTTGAAGAAAAGACTTCGCCGCCGTCTCCTCCCGGAAGAGGTATGGATTCGTCGACAATATAGACACTGAATATGTAATTCATGCGAAGAGCCGTGATGGAAGCCTCTGAAACCGTGTCACCGGCATTCATCACAACGACTCCGCCTGCGGAGACCGCTTTCTTTTCAAGGACCATCCCCGGAATAAGGTCCTTCACCTCTACTGCCTTCACTAGTTTTCCCCCAAAACGAAAAGCAGGTTTATATCAAACGCCCTTCCCCCTTATGAAATGGCGCTTCCGGTAAGATTTTACTATAAGTGCCGCAAGGTGACAAGGGGTGCGGACAAAGGGACATTTCCCTTGCCCCAAAAACCGGACAGTAAAACGTCCCCTTGTCCGCAAAAAAAGACCATAAGAGGCCTCATCACCTCTTATGGTCTTCACATCTTTGCAGCAAAACATCTATTCCAGATGCATTGCGCTGTGATACTCCATCACTCCACCTTCGAACTCAAAATAATTGTTGAAATCGAAGTCTATGATCTCTCCCGTCACATTGTCCCTTGTGCCCTCATGCACCAGGTAACCGTCAGCGGATCTTGAGAACATGAAGGTAAGCTTGTGCCCCGTCATCTGAACGGTCTTTTCAAGCTTTACGCAAAGCCTCTTGAAGCCTGTCATCGGGAAGCACACTCCACAGAGCTTGTCGCAGGCATCCCTGAAACGGTCACCGTAGGACTTTTTGTCCGGTCCTTCCGGAAAGACCTTGTCTGCGTTTATGAAATCCGAGGAGGATACGCACCAGTCAAAGCGCTTGCGCCAGACATTCAATATCTTTCCTCTATCATGGTGATAGACCGGCCTGCATACATAATCAACGGAGCCCGGAACTATGAAATCATTCGCGCCATCATTTGAAGCATTGTAGGTAACTATCGTTCCGCAGCACTCTTTGATAAGCGGATCCGTCGCCGCCTCGTCAGACTTGTGTTTGAAGAGGATCAGTCCATCCTCCGCCTCAACATGGACATCGAGTTTTTCAAATTCCGCCCTTATCGTTGCAATATTGCACTTCTCACCCTCCGCCATCTGGTTTAAGCGGTCACGGAGTACATCAGCCATGTACAATGCTTCCTTTCTATAAATGTGACAAAAGAACCGTCCCCTCGTCACCACCTAGGTTAGGCCTGCGATTATTGTGATTATCCGGAGGGAAAACAATCCAAATATCACCCACATTACAGGTTTGATATCCCTGAACTTTCCTGTGAATATCTTGAGCAGAGCCCATGCCATCACCGAGAACATTATACCAGTTGCGATCGAATAAGCAAAGGGCATCATGATGGCGGCAAGATAAGCACCGGCCGCATCAGCGATGTCACCATCGAATTTGAGCTTCGTAATGGATTTCAGCATTATCATGCCGACATAGATGAGAGCCGGGGCTGTCGCGAAAGAAGGAACCGCAAGAAATATCGGAGCAAAGAACAGAGCAAGGAGAAACATTCCTCCTGTAGTAAGAGCAGTAAGCCCGGTCTTCCCACCTTCAGCCACACCTGCAGAGGACTCAACAAACGAGGTGACTGTTGAGGTTCCAAGACATGCGCCCACCGTTGTTCCGATCGCATCCGCAAGGAGAACCCTGCCGGCCTTCGGAAGCTTTCCATCCTTGTCTATGAAGCCTGCCTTGTCAGCAACACCTACTACAGTCCCGATAGTGTTAAACAGATCCATGTATAGTAATGCGAATACTATAGAGACGAACTGGAGTATATGAGATGCTGCCCATCCGAAATTGAAGTGGAAGGCAGTATTATGAATGCCGGAAAGCTGAAGTCCCATTGTAAAATCAGGAAATACGGATTTTATCCCGGCTTCCACGTCAACTACATACCAGCCACCCTTTTCCGCGATCATCCCGAGAACCCAGGTGGCTATGATCCCGATAAGGATCGCTCCCTTGACTTTGAAATGAGTGAGAACAAGGATCAGGATAAAACCAACGACCGTGAGCATGAAAGGAGCAGAGCCAACCTCTCCAAGCCCGATAAGTACGGAACTCTCTCTCGAACTTATCACTATGCCCGCGTCATTCAGACCGATAAGGGCTATGAACAGCCCGATACCTGCTGTTATGCCTATCTTCAGAGATTGCGGTATACCGTTCAGCAGCGCCTCTCTGGCTTTGAAGACCGAAAGAAGAATGAAGATGATACCTTCAACAAAAATTGCCGTAAGAGCGACTGTGAAAGGGTCTTCCACATCAGCAAGATCTCTCATACAGACTGTATAAGCAAAATAAGCGGATGACCCCAGCCCCGCTGACAGGGCTATGGGATAATTCGCAAGAATCGCCATCACAAATGTTGAGATAGCTGACGCTATGGCAGTAGCGACAAATACACCGCTCCTGTCCATTACCGTTCCCAGAATATTGGGAGTTATCGCGAGAATATATGCCATTGTGAGGAATGTCGTGATACCCGCGATAACCTCGGTTTTTACATCAGTGCCGCGTTCCTTCAGATGAAAGAGCTTTTCCATTTCTTCACCGGATCACCCGGATCTCCTCCCTTTTTCCCCGGTCTTTGCCTCAGGAAGCGTTCTTCTGCTTGTCCTTGACATCATCAAGAGTCTCAAAGGCCGCAAGCTCGGGGTGCTCCATATGTTCCTTGGAATACCCTTCGTAGCCCTTCTTCCTGTGAGGCATACTCGCCCAAAGTTCCTCCGCTGCGCCCTTCCAGTTTGCGGCATAATCGTCGCACTTTGAGCAGAGCTGCTCGACAGTCTCCTCGGACTCGGCATTTGTCCCGTGAGCACCGGTGCGCTCCACCATCCCGCGAAGAAGCTCGGGATTTTCAAGCATCGGGCAGGGACGGAGATGATTCCTGTTGAAGGGCTGTCCCTTATGATACTCCTTGAAGAGCGGACTCTGAAGGATCTCAAGTATAGACTTCTCTCTGATATTTGAATCTGAGAAGTGAATGAATACGCAGGGTTCCGCGTCTCCTGACGCGTTGATATGAAAATAATTCCTTCCTCCGGCAATGCAGCCTCCGACGTACTCTCCGTCGTTCTGGAAATCCATGGGGAAGAAGCCTATATCGCACTCGGGGCTCCTGTAGGAACGGATCTTTTTGATGATCTCCTTCCTCTGTTCTACTGAAGGCATAAGAGAAGGAACCGCGTTGTTTCCAACAGGCATATAATGGAAATAGAATCCGAAACGGGCACCCTTTTCCGCTATCATACGAACGAACTTCTCGTCCGTAACTGCCTCGATGTTCTCCGAGGTATAGCAGATGGAGGTTCCGAAGATGATCCCGTACTTCTGAAGAAGATCCATAGCCTTCATGCAGGCTTCGTAATGTCCGGATCCGCGGCGTGCGTCATTGGTCTCGGGAGTTCCCTCTATGGAAAGCTGGAAGGTAATGTTCCCAAGCCTTACAACCTCCTCGCAGAAGGGCTCGTCGATCAGTGTTGAATTATCAAAAATAGAAAACTCGACATCATTGTGCTTTTCAGCGAGCTTCAATATGTCTGCCTTCCTTACGAGAGGCTCACCGCCTGTCAGCATATAAAGATAAACTCCAAGCTCCTTGCCCTGTGTGATGATCCTGTCCATCTCATCAAAGGTAAGATTGTTCTTGTGTCCGTAGGTTCCTGACCAGCAGCCTGCGCAGTGCATATTGCAGGCATCCGTGGGATCAAAGAGAATGAGCCAGGGGATATTGCAGCCGTACTTTTCACGGTTTGCGCGAATGAGCTTCGTCCCTCTGAAGAATGCCTCGTATCCGAGATTCAGAAGCAGCATTTTTGCTACATGGGGATGAGTCTCATCGATAACACGGTTTATGAACTTGACCCAGCGGTTGTTGGGATCCTGTATTGCAGCCCTTACCTTCGCGACTGTGTCCTTGTTCATGGAGTTCTTTCCCCAGAACTTTTCCGCGAGGTCAACGAGCTTCAGATATGATGCGGTTCTTTCCTCTTTTTTCTTAAGATGCTTTAAGAAGCCTTCGATCGCTATCGAAAACGCCTTTCTCTCAGCAGCATGAGCAAGTGATGCCATTTCTTAAATCCTCCTGAATACAAAACGCCTTTTTTACAATCGAAATGACTATAATAGCGGGGGCATTTCCGGTCAATAAACAAACACTTCAAGTTGTAATCTGCACTAACGTTCGTCTTCTGTCAGTACCAGATAGGTTTCATAGAGTCTTGCGGCATTTTTTCTCAGCCTGTCGCCGTCGGCCTTGAGCACTTCCCTGTCATAGGTATACAGTCCGTTCAATTCCCCTTCCACATCCGAAAGCTGGGTATATACTATGCCGCAGAGCCCTTTTTTGAGAGCCGGAAAGACCATCTCCTTGTACATTCTGATGATCCTGTCGGTAAGTTCATCCTCGTCTGCGCAGGCCGAGCCGTATTGGAAGGTCTTCCCGTATTTCTCGCGGCCGGTCTTTCTGATAAGGTCCATCATCTCGACCGCCTCTATCTTTCTGTCCGGCAGCTTCATAAGGTCGATGGCCCTGTCCACGTTCTCGCCCATCCTGTGCATCTTGTCCTCGAACTTCTTCATATTCTCTGCGATACGTTCGGAACGGTACTGCCTGAGATTGATCTCGGTATAATCTCCGGTCACGTCATATCCAAAGCCTCCGCATTCGCTGATGAACAGCGGCTTTTCCCCTTCGGGCACAAGCTGTCTGTTCCTGAAATACTGGTGTCTGGAATCGAAATCACTCTTCTTCTGTCTGTACCAGCCCGAAGTAGTATCGATGAGCCTTGTGTGGTCTATCCTCTTTATCCCTTCATAAAACCTGTCGCTCTCAAACTGTCCCCAGCCCTCATTGAACACGGTCCAAGCTATGATCGAGGGATGATTGTAAAGCTCCACAACAGTGTTTTTCGTGTGCTGCGCAAACAGATATCTTCTGGTCCTCTCGGTCTTCCTGTCTGCCCCGAGACCGAGGATATTCTTGTCCGGTCTTCTCCAGCCCTGAAAATATGGAAGAAGGGTATCCAGGAAGAAACTGTAATTTCCGTTCTGAACCATGTCCTGCATCACGAGCATACCGAGCCTGTCGCAGGCTGAGTAGAAGTATTCGGGCTCGATCTTCAAATGCTTTCTCAGCATATTGAATCCCAGCGCCCTCATGTTTTTTATGTCTCTGTCGTATGCACTGAATTTCTCCGGGACATAGATCCCTTCATCAAAATACCCCTGATCGAGGACACCGTTCAAAAAGACGGGCTGGTTGTTGAGCATCACTCTGGGAAGCCCTCTGACCTTTTGTATAGACACGGTTCGAAGTGCAAAATAGGTGAGGAATTCATCCTCCCCCGATCTTATCAGAGCGCTGTAGAGCCATGGCTCTTCGGTTGTCCAGAGTTTGGGATCGGAAAAGGCCACATAGGCCTTCGTTCCGGAAAAAACATATTTCCTGTCTTCAAAGACCTCACTTTTTGCCCCGTATTTTGAAAGTCCCGTGATCTCTACCGAAAAATGCTCATTCTCAGAAGCTTCATTTTTGAAAAGTTCGAAGGTACAGCCATTAAGATCGGGAGTCAGCTTTATCCGCTTTACATAATTTTCAGGGACCCTCTCAAGCCAAACGGTTTTCCATATCCCCGATATTCCTGTATACCACATCCCCGAAGGGTTCTTTGACTGCTTCCCGTAGGGGATCAGATGGATGTTCCTGTCGGTAACATCAACTTTTAAGACATTATCATCGTTTCCGACAACCTTTGTGATGTCCATTGAAAATGGCAGATACCCGCCTGTATGCTCTCCAAGAAACTTTCCGTTCAGATAGACCCTCGCGACCTGATCCGCTGCTCCGATATGAAGAAGGACCCTCTTCCCCTCCATATCTTCCTTCCACTCCTTTGGAAGCTCAAAATGCTTCTCATAAAAAAGCACGCTCTCATCCGGTCCTTCATATCCGGAAAGTACTGCTTCCGGTGGATAAGGAAGCTTTATAGCACGATTGTTCAGCGTCCAGCCGTCATTGATAATGACATAGTCGCTCCTGTACAGCTGAGGCCTCGGATGTGATGTCATTATTTCAAAAAGATTCTTTTCCAAAAGTCTCTGATCCATGGGCTTCTCCCCTTTTATATGCTTATTTTCCTGCATCATTCTATCACATTATGTATTGAAATCATTATTTTTCATTGTATAATCGATTACATGGAAAATCTGGAATTAAGGCAAACAATAATAGACGCAGGTCTTGAACTTTATGAACGCGGTCTTGTGACGCGTGATTTCGGCTGCATTTCGGCACGTATTTCAAATGATGAGTTTTTGATCACACCCGCTCAAACTCCTTATGCTGACATGCGCCCGGAGGATCTTGTTGCAGTTTCAATAAACAGGCTCTCCTGCAAAGGAGACAAAAAGCCCTCTTCGGAGATCGGGATCCATGCGGCAGTCTACAAACTTCATCCCGGAGTTTCCTTTTCCGTGCATACCCATCAGAATTACGCGACTGCTTTTTCCGTGCTGGGTCGTGATCTTACCAACCTTCCTGATGACAAGGCTGCACTTCTTGGCTCCACTGTACCCGTAAGTGCCTACGCCCTTTCCGGTACAAAATCCCTCCAGGCAAATGTCACAAACGCCATGCAGCGCTTCCTCGGCTCACACGCTATTCTTATGAAGAGCCATGGAACGATCTGCTTTGGTCCCACTCTTGATGACGCGTTCAGAAACGCCTTCGCCCTGGAAAAGCTCTGCGAAGACCGCTTTGAAGAGGAAACAGAGCATGAGGTCTTCCATCTGTATACACCGGAAGAAGCTGAGGACAGAGGGCTTATTTCATATCACAAAGGGCCGAATGGTCTTAATATCTTCGCAAAAACCGAAATACTCAAGCTTTTTGCTGAATACGGAAAGGACATTGAGATTTTTACCGATGACGCTGCCCAGCTCTTTGGCACAAAGATAAGGTGTCTTCCGAATGACGCTGACCAGAAGCATATACTTTCCGCCTTGAAGATCGTTCCTGCCGTTCTTATCAAGGACAAGGGTGCTGTATTCTATTCATCCTCCAGGGAGGAGTGCGAAGCAGCGTTCATGATCCTTCAGAAAAACTGCCTGTCATCTTTCCTTTCGGAAAAAAAGAAGCAGGGGGAACCTCTTTCCGTCCTGCTTCAGGTATATGAACATTCAAAGTATCTGCGTTCTCATCCGCGCCAGAAATAGTTAAGGAAACACCTGATCAGTGTTTCCTTAAAAAGTGAGCGGTCAGGCTATCCTTTCAGTCTCCTCCAGAAGCCCGCTTCCGAACACCCTCCTTCTCTCAACCGTTTCATTCGCATCATCTCCATGATCCTTGTAATAATCATAGAGTCCTTCAAGATCTCTCCTGCACTTGATGAATATCTTTCCAAGCTCGGGATCGAAATGACTTCCGAGTGAATCCTGAATGATCCCGAAAGCCACGTCATAGGAATAAGCATCCTTGTAATAACGCTTTGAAACAAGCGCATCAAAAACATCCGCAAGCGCCATAATACGTGCCTCAACGGGTATCTCCTCTCTCTTGAGTCCCTCGGGATAACCCTCTCCGTTCCACTTTTCGTGATGATAATGTGCTACATTTTCCGCAATATCAACGAAGGCAGGATCTTCAACCCCTGTCAGAATGCTTCTGACTATCTTTGCACCTTCCGCAGGATGCTTCTTCATTTCAGCATACTCGGCAGGAGTATATTTACCCTTCTTTGTAAGGACCTCATCCTTTACCGCGATCTTTCCAAGATCATGCATGGGCGCAGCCTTCACAACATCATTCAAAAAGCCCTTTGAAAAGTTGTAGCCGCTTCCCTCCCCCTCAAGAAGAAGGCGCTGTGCAAATATTAGGACCACATCAGCAGTACGTCTGATATGTCCTCCGGTAGAATTGTCTCTCGAGTCGACCATAGAAGCCATGCCCATCACAAGCATATCCTTGATCGTTGAGATGTGTGCTGTCTGTTCCTTGACCTCATTCTGAAGATCGTTGTTGTAATGCTCTATCATGTCGACATAACGTTCATCCTTTGTTATGTCGGTGAACTCGAGTAGATAACCGTATTGGAAACGAGAAAACTTCAGATTTCTGATTCGAAACCGAAATACCCTTCCCCCGACCTCGTACTTCTTTGGAACCTCCGGATCATCGGGCTTCGCGGAATTTAGCCATGAGATGATCTCATATCTCGTATCATCCTTGTCCTCTTCCTTCAGCCTGATAGGATAATCTATATTGTAATTGGCAAGATCAGGAAAATATTTCTTTGCGAGAGGATTCGCACTCATGAAATTTTTCTTCCGGTCGAGGATAATGCAGCCGTATTCTTCATTGTTCATGGTCGAACCTATCATCGCCCCGTTGATGTCATACATGTTCAGTCTGTTCGTAAGGAAGAAGAATATGTATGAACACAGGGTAAGATAAACCGGCATGATATCGACAGGAAGATCAAAGGCCCTTTCTACAGCATAAACCACAAAAGCACCGACTATCACCACGCCGACTATAGCTGCAGTCTTGTAGGATGCTATATTCTGGTGACTTAATGCATAGAAAACTATGCCTATACAAAGTATCGTATAAAGACCTATAAGGAAGAAAACAAAGCCGTGAGCCCATCCGTATTCTCTGTAAAGATGAGGAACTCCGTTTTCAATGACAAGCTCGGAATTTTTGTAGAATATATCACTGTGTCCGATTGTGCATGCAAAACCTAGAACGGTAATAGAAAGCAGTGTCAGTACGAGTCTGAACAGACTGGGAGGTCTGAGTCCACAGATGTCTGTTGTAAGAAGGAATATGAAAAGAGGGACGAAACAGCCGGCAACATAGGTGAGCTTCATGGCATATTGTGCAGAATCAAGCGTCGTTGAAATACTCCGCGAAAAGTAACCCACATTTCCGATGAGCACGGAAACTGTGAGAAGGAGCCTGTATACATTCTGCATCCTTTCGGAAAAACAGACAAGCACTACATTCAATAGTGCCAGTCCAAAAAATATGCCATAGTATAATTGAATCGCCACTAATGATCACTCCTGTTTTTTAATACCGGAAAGAGCCCTTTCCGCCTGGCTGGCGGATAAGGCTCCTTCCATTGTGCCGCAACAGAGATAATATGAGAAGAGGGGTGTTGCTTTATCTTGAACCCTTACTCCTTCACACCGCCGGCTGTTACGCCGCCAACGATGTTCTTGGAAAGGATAAGATAAACTATGATAACCGGGAAGATAGCGAAAGCTATCATCGCGTAAACCTGTCCCATGTCGAACTTCAGGAAGTCAGCGCTACGAAGCTGTGCTATCTGAATAGGAAGGGTCTTCATCTTCTCGTCGTTGATGAGGAGGGCAGGAAGGAAGTAATTGTTCCAGCTTGATACAAAGGAGAAGATCAGCTGAACCGCCACTGCAGGTCCCATCAGAGGAAGACATATCCTGTTGAAGGTCATAAACTCGCCCGCGCCGTCCATCCTGGACGCCTCAATGAGTGAAGCGGGAAGGTTTGAATCCATATACTGCTTCATGAAGAAGAAAGTGACGGGAGCAGCAATGGCAGGAATGATCAGCGGGATATAATTGTTTGTAAGCTTCCACGATTCCATCATCTTTACGAAACCGAGGGTGGAAACCTGGGTAGGTATCATCATGATCGCAAGGATGAATGTGAAGATGAACTTCCTTCCCTTGAAATCATATGCATGGATCGCGTAAGCCGTCATAGTCGAGAAGTAAACCGAAAGTACTGCCGTCAGCGTAGAGACTATGAAAGAGTTCAGCATGCCTCGTCCGACCGGTATCGAACCCTGGAAGAGGTTCGTGAAGTTCTCTATCAGGTGCGTTGACGGGATTGCGGAGAATCCGGCAGTCTGCAATTCACCGTTCGACCTGGTCGCATTTATGAAAAGTACATAAAACCAGAACAGGCAGAATATCGAGATCAGTATCAATACTATATAGCAGACGGCTCTTCTGGCCTTGACACCGCCGCCTCTTTGTTTCATTTCAGACATTTATCTTTTCCTCCATTATCTAACCAGGTCGATCATTACTTTCTCTTTTTCTTCACTTCATCACTTGCCGTCATCTTGAATACGAAGAAGCTCAGGATAGCAGTGACTATGAGAAGTATGACTGAAAGCGCACCGGCCATACCGTAGTTCTTGGAGAACAGATGCTTGTTCAGGTACATGATAAGGGTCATAGCCGACCTCTGCGGATTCTCGCCGCCGTCGGTCAGGATCTGAGGCACATCGAACATCTGGAGACCTCCGATGAGGGATGTGATCAAAACATAGATAAATATCGGTTTCAGGAGCGGCATCGTGATTCTGAAGAAGATCTGGGTTCCGTTCGCGCCATCGATCTCAGCCGCCTCAAAGAGGTCTGTGGAAATACCAAGCATACCGGAAAGCAGCAGGATCGTGGTATTACCAAACCACATCAGGAAGTTCATGAGAGCGACGAGCCCTCTGGTCGAACCCGCATGATCCAGAAATACATAAGGCTCTGATATTATGCCCATATTCTGAAGCATTGAGTTTACAGGACCGACTTTTGAAAACATCGTGAAGAACAACATCGCGAAGGCCGATGCCATGATGAGGTTCGGGAGATAGATGACAGTCTTGAAAAATCTCTGTCCCTTGAGCCTCAATGAAGGATTTGAAAACCATGCTGCAAGAAGCAGTGAAACGAGGATCTGCGGGATGAAACCGAGTACCCACATGATCATGGTGTTCGCGAAGTACTTGGGAAGATCTCCGGAAGTGAAGAGGGCTACATAGTTGTCGAAGCCGACAAAATTCGGTCCTATCTGTCTCAGACCGTCTACATAGTTCTCAAAGAAGCTGTTGTAGATCGTGTTCACCAGCGGAACAAGCGTAAATATCGCAAATACCGCGATGAACGGTATGAGGAATATGTACCCCCATACATTGAAGCGTGTTACCTTGCTCCCGCCTTTCGGGATCGTAGCAACACTTGTGCTGCTTTTTGCCATTCCCTCTTACCCTCCTTGTCTCATTTTTTCATTACAGATGCTATTCCGCTTTTCACGGGAGAGCGTCTCTAAAGAAAAAACCGAGCCCGCCCTTCACCTTTAGAACGGGCCCGGAAATTGTGTTTTTAGATCACTCTTTCACAATCTAACTTTTAATTAGAATGTAAGGCTGGGATATTTCTCCTTAACTGCCTTCTGGAATGCCTGAACAGCTGCGTCATAGGAAGCTGCTGTGCCTGTGAAGTAATCCTTCATTGCTGACTGGAATGCTTCGTTGCAGCCCTGATCGTAAGGGCAGGTATTTGACATATCAACCTTCTCAGCGCCTGCTGCAAGTGTAGCGTAAGGATTCTGTCCGCCAAGAACCTTGTTGTTGCCGTCTGCTGAGCCTGCGAGATCCTTAAGAACTGACTTTGAGTTAACGCAGTCAGAATCCTTCATAGCGATTTCCTTAAGAACCTTCTTGTCAGTTGTCATAGTCTTGATGACATCCTTAACGAGGGTCGGGTTGTCTGTGCCGTTTGCAGCGCATACCCATGTGCCGCCCCAGTAATAGCCCTGAGGACCTTCGCAGAAGCCCCAGCCGCCCTGGTAAGCTACAGAACCGTCATCGCCCTTGTCAGATCCGGGAGCATTGCCCATTGAGAAGTTGATGAGCCATGCGGGTCCAAAGTAGCAGAATACTGTTCCGGGAGCCTTGAAGCCTGCGCTCCACTCATCA
>CACYBK010000073.1 GCA_902772635.1 uncultured Lachnospiraceae bacterium
CAAGAGGTTTTCCGTTTTTTCTCTTCGGCTTTTTTCAGCTTCCAATACTCCGCATTGACCTTCTGATACGGCTCATACTGCTCATGAAAACCAAGCAGCTTTTCAAGATAATCCATGCGTACGCTCATATCGCCTCGGCTCTTTCCAAGCTTTTCATACTCGACTTGCGTTGCCTTACATATGCGCGGGGAAATTCATCTTGAACTGTGTAATAGGGGTGTTCTTTGTAAACTCCTTGTGATTTTCTGCCGGCAATATTAAGATAAGGGCTGAACGATTATGCTTTGAGCGGCAGCATCAATGAACAGTATGAGTGAGCCGGAGGTAAAAAACATGAAACGGTTTATGTATGAAACAAAAGAGACCGAAAAATGGCAGCTTGTCTACGAGAGTCTTTCGGATGAGCTATCAAGAAAGATCTATCTCGACAGGTCTTTATACAGTCTCACATGTGACAGAGATTATCTCAAGGATATCATAAGAGACATGCCGCTTGGTATGGCGATAAGAAATGCGGCAAACGAGCGTTACAACAAAAAGCTTGCGCTGGTTGGGGCAGGAGAATGGGCGGAATACATCCTGAGATTTTTCCCGGAGATACATTGGGATTATGTTGCGGACAATTACAAGGCCGGAAAGTCTTTCGGCGGGCTTGATATTATTACCCCGGGGGAATTGTATGAAAAAACCGCCGGGAGCGATGTGTCTGTTGTTATCTCGATTTTGGATGGATATGATGAGTTGATAAGTCAGCTGGTTGAACTCGGATTTCCGCGGGAAAGTATCACATCAGTCGGGGCGGTTGCGTGCAAGCATCAATACTTTGACCTCCCTGCGCTGAACCTTTCAGACAATGAGGTTTTTCTGGATGTCGGCGGGCTTGATGGTGCAACTTCTCTGAGATTTTCTGATATTACAAATGGCAGGTACAGGCATATTTATTGCTTTGAACCCAATAGGGATTCGTATCAGAGGTGTCTCAAAAACACAGCCGGTCTTCATGATTTTTCATTATTCTCAAAAGGAGTTTCGGACAAAAACGGTATTGTAAAGATGTCCGGAAACGGGGGTGGAGCCAATATATTGAATCCTGAAGAGGGAGATAATATAGAGGTCATAAGGCTGGATGACGTTTGTGACGAGGCGACATATATAAAGATGGATATAGAGGGAGCAGAGATGAATGCTCTTTTGGGAGCAGAGCGGCTCATACGCCGGTGCAGGCCAAAGCTTGCAATTTCCGCATATCATCTCAGGACGGATATTTGGGAGATTCCCAAGACAGTTCTTTCCTGGCATCCGGATTACAGGCTGTTTTTCAGGGTGTATTCGTTAAAAGGGAATGATGTTGTGATGTACGCACTGTAAATGGTGACAAAGGCCCCGTCCCCATTGTCCCCACTTATACACGAAAAAGTGCAATGGATTCACATTTTTTCCGACGAAAAAGTGCAATGGATTCACATTTTTTCCGACGAAAAAATGTTGAGACGGACTTTCTTATTCAAAAAGGGAAAGATATAATCCCAATAGAAGTAAAGGCTGAAACAAACCTCAGATCGAAATCTTTGCGGGCGTACTATGATAAGTTTTCACCTGCATTGGCATTAAGAATATCTTCATCAGATTATAAGGATCAGGGCTGGATGAAAAACATTCCTTTATGGTGCGTTTCGGCCATATGAGGCAGAGCCTGAGGGACATGGATTATCTTTACGATATTACAAGGGATGCACATTGAGGAGGGAGACGAATTTGGAAAAAACAGCATACACCTGTTTTTCAACGGACGTGATCCATGAAGGACATCTTAATATCATAAAAGAAGCAAAAAAATACGGGAAGGTGATCGTGGGCTGCCTCGGCGACAAGGCGTCGATCAGGCACAACCGGTTTCCGACGATCTCCGAAAAACAGAGGATGGAGCTTTATCGATCGATAGAGGGCGTGGATTCTGTCATTATGCAGCAGGACATGATGTATGATGATGTCATTGAAGAGCTTCATCCTGATTTTGTTGTGCACGGCGACAACTGGACGAGGGGCGTGGAGGCTGTAATACGAAGCCATGTACAGGAGATAGTGTCGCAGTACGGCGGAGTAATAATCGATGTGCCCTACACCTACAATGATAAAGTCAGAAGAATAGAGCTTCAGCTGAGGGAAAGGCTCTCCATGCCCGAGTATAGGAGAAAGCGCCTTCGGCAGCTGATAGGATTGACTCCGACCGTAAAGGTCATGGAGGCGCATTCCGGCATTACCGGGCTTATCGTGGAAAAGACCGTCGTAGAGGATGACAAGGGCGGGCTCGATCAGTTTGACGCTATGTGGCTTTCGAGCCTATGTGACAGCACAGTGAAGGGCAAGCCCGATATAGAGCTTGTGGATATGACCTCGAGATTCCGGACGATCGAGGACATTACAGAGGTTACTACAAAGCCCATTATCTTTGACGGGGATACCGGCGGGATGACGGAGCATTTTGTCTATACCGTGAGGACGCTTGAGCGGCTGGGGGTTTCAGCGGTCATCATAGAGGACAAGAAGGGGCTCAAGCAAAACAGCCTCTTTGGGACGGAAGTTGAGCAGACACAGGCGACGATCGAGGAAATGAGCGTGAAGATCGCGGCGGGAAAAAAGGCGCAGCTGACGGACGACTTCATGATCATAGCCCGGATAGAGTCGCTGATCCTTGAAAAGGGCATGGATGACGCGCTTGAAAGGGCCGCTGCTTTTGTGAAAGCAGGAGCAGACGGGATAATGATCCACAGCCGGCGAAAGGAACCTGATGAGATACTTGAGTTCTGTGACAGGTTCAGGGAGAGTGACAAAGCTACGCCCCTGGTCGTAGTACCAAGCAGCTTCAACACCATCACGGAGTCAGAGCTGGCGGCGCATGGCGTGAACATCGTCATATATGCAAATCAGCTGACCCGCTCCGCTTTTCCCGCAATGAAGAAAACGGCTGAGGATATCTTGAAATATCACAGGGCAAAGGAAGTCGACGATCGGCTGATGCCGATAGATCAGATCATCACGCTTATCGACAGGATTTAGGAGTATTCAAGAGCCTTATGTATGCAGTGCTTTCTGACATTCACGGAAATCTATACGCGCTTGAAAGTGTCATAATGGATATGGGAAAGTATCCGGTCGATGGGATCATCCTCCTTGGTGACCTGATAGATTACGGGATGCAGTCAAATGAGGTCGTGCATTATATCAAAGAAAAGATGCAGGACAAAGTGATCTCAAATATTTGGGGAAATCATGAGCATGCGATACTGACTGATGATTTTTCACATTTTTCATCGCAGCGTGGCGTCGACAGTGCAAGGCATACGGCGGGGCAGTTGTCGGATGAGACACGGGATTATCTTGACCAAAAGCTGATCCATGAAGGATTGGCTGAATTTGAGTTAATAGGAAAACACATCCTTTCAGTCCATGCATCCCTGGAAGACCCTTATTGGAAAGCAATAGCGCCGGACAATGTGAGAGGTGATTATGAAAGATACGACTTCGTTCTTTCGGGGCACTCGCACTTGAGCCATTTCTTTACGAAGTTCTATGATAGTGATGATCCAAAGCGAAGGAACAGACATGTTGTGCATTTTCTAAATCCCGGTTCGGTCGGCCAGCCCAGAGATCATGATCCAAACGCGAAGTACGCATTGATAGATATTGATACGGGGAGTGTGTTGTTTCGATCAGTTCCTTATGATATTGAAGCGGCAATGAGTTTGTTCGACGGCAGTGTGGATGATTTTTACAGAGAAAGACTGGAATTTGGAGTTTAAGCAAATATGAAGAGATTGTATGTGATCTCCGGTGTGACCGGGATGACGGGAAATGAGCTTGTCAGACAGATATTGGCAGGATCTGAAGGAGACTTTATTATCGGATTTGACAATTTCTTCGCCTCATCAATAGATACGGTGAAAGATTGTATTGATGATGAAAGATTTTTGTTTTTTCCGTTCGACCTCAACAAAAAAGAGGATATGGAGATCATTGAGTCCCGTGTCAGTGAGCAAAAGGCCTCTTTTGATGAGATAGTCTATATCAATTGCGCCGCTGTGGTCCACACGGAGCATTTTTATCATGTCTATGAGACCTATGAGACAAATGTAGTCGGGATGGATTCCTTCCTTTCGCAGGCGATCCGCGTCGGTGCCGGGAAATTCATCAATTGCTCAACATCCGAGATCTATTCCATGAATTCATGGAATGAAAATGGAGGAGTGAAGGAGAGTGATTTCGTGACCATGGCTGTTGCCGAGCACAGCCAGAGGACTTCGTATGCCACAGGAAAGCTTTTGACTGAATTTTTCATGAAGGATGCTGTGGATGAAGGAAAAATAAAGGGCTGCAGCATACGTTTTGCAAATGTTTACAGCAAAAACGAGAGATTCCCGAAGCACATTATTCCTTTCATTTTCAACAGCCTGAAGGAAAACGGGAAGGTCGTTCTTCTTGAAAACAGCAAGATAAACAGAAGGACCTTTTTAAACAACCATGACAGCTGCAGCGCGGTCCTTGCATTGGTGAATTGCGATGAGGCACTTGACGGAACGATCTACAATGTCGCCACGGATGAAGAAGTCACGATCATTGAGCTTGTTCATATGATAGCGGAAAAGATGGGGATAAGTGCTCCTGTCATTGAATTTGAAGGCTACAGGGAGTCTGACCCCGCGAGGCGTCTCCTGTCTACTGAGAAAATAAGGAGGCGTACAGGGTGGGAGCCAAAGATCGATCTTGATACGGGCCTTAAAGAGTGCGTGGAGTCATATCTGAAATGAAAAGGATTGCGATAATAACCGTTGCCGGTATCTCCAGCCGGTTTAATAAAGGTATTGACGAAAAAGACAAAGTGCTCAAATGCCTGTATTCAGAGGGCGACGAAAAAGCCACCCTTCTTTATCATATGATAAAGAAGCTCAAGTACGCGGATCATATCATTGTTGTTGGTGGATATAAATTTGAGGATTTAAAAAATTACGTGGATTCCTCCATACCATCAGAACTCAGGTCAAAGCTCAGACTCATATACAATGAGCATTTTGAAGATCTCTCATCCGGATACAGCCTTTATCTTGGATTAAAGACAGTATTTGAAGAATTTGATGAGGCGGGTGATGTGCTGTTTGCTGAGGGGGACCTGGATATTGATGCGCCTTCTATGGACGCTGTAATAGCCAATAGCACATCTGTCCTTACATACAACCTTGAGCCGATCAAAGCAAACAAAGCGGTTGTGTTGTATGTTGGAGCGGATGGGCATTACCATTATGCATTTGACAGCTCGCACGGCCTTCTTTCAATCCCTTCACAGTTTTCTGCAATATACAATTCCGGACAGGTCTGGAAATTTAATGATATGAAGGCGCTCAAGGCGGCGAGTGAAGCATTTATAGAAAAAAACAGGGACGGGACAAATCTTTTTATCATTCAGGAATATTTAAACAATATCCCGATAGGTGATGTATCAGTGCTTCCCTTGAAATGTTGGGTGAATTGCAATACAAGGGAAGATTACAGGCTCATAAGTTCAAGGTGGGAAAATGAAGACTCTTAAAGAGAGATTAGCGATCGTTGAGAAGCATATCATAGAAAACAATATTACGATAATGATCATAGGCCTTGGGTCTGTAGGGACTTATCTTCTTGATTTTCTTGTATCAAAGAATGATCCGGCAATTCGGCTTGTGGTTGTCGGGCGAAACCGCGAAAAGATGGAATCGGATGTAAATATAGTGCGCGTTTCTGCGTTGATCCGTGAGCTTGACAAGAGTGAGATCCTGATCGAGGGCGGAGTTGACTTGAATGACATCGGATCGATTCAGGGGGCCTTGGAAAAATACCATCCTAATTTCGTCGTAAATTCGAGCCGCGCTTATCCCGGGCTCAAATACGGGAGCATCAGCTGGTCAAAGGTCAGAGCCTATGGGATCTGGACGCCGCTTTCGATCAGATTTACAAAGAATATCATGGAAGCTTGTGAGGCGGCGGATACGGATGCGATCATTATCAATACATCATATTCAGATGCTGTGATACCCTGGCTGAAAAGCGCGGGGAAAGCCTATCCTGATTTTGGTTCCGGAAATCTCAATCATCTGGTGCCGAGGCTGAGATTTGCTGTTGCGCAGAAGCTTCAGGTTCCTGATTTTTGGAATGTGGATATTGCCTTTGCTGCCGGGCATTTCCATGACGTCTGCATAAGCAAGGAGGGGCAGACGGAAGGCGTTGAGCTTCCGCTGAAGATATATTACAGGGGAGAGGAGCAGACGGCTCTTGACAAAGACGAGATCATAAGTCACTGCAAGATACCGATGCCTGTTGACCAGAAGCGCAATATGATGAACGCATCCAGTAATTACAGGATCATTGATGCGCTGATCACTTCAGTCAGGACCGGTGAAGCCCGGAGGATCTTCACTCCGGGTGTGTTTGGAAATATCGGCGGCTATCCCGTGATCATTGGATACAAAGACAATTCACTTGATGCGTGGATAGATGAATCGGTATTTTCTTTTGAAGAGATGAACAAGGCTGACCGCGCATCCATGTATCTTGACGGGATTGAGGATATTTCTGATGGGAAGCTGATCTACACGGACGAGCTGATCGAAAAAGCGCGTAAAGCCTTTGGCGTCACCCTGCCAAAGGAAGTGGCTTTTGCGGACATAGAAAAGGCTGCTGAATTTATCATCAATGAGATCATTATCCCAGAGACGGATAGAATGAAAGGACAGGATTAAGTGAGGATCGGGAAGCTTTTGAACATAATAGGAGCGGATTTTTTCACAGGCGTACCGGACAGCCAGCTGAAGGCTCTTTGCAATTTTTTGATGGACAGATACGGGATCGACCCGGATCACCACATCATTGCGGCAAATGAGGGGAATGCTGTCGGGATCGCGGCGGGCTACCATCTTGCGACCGGGAAAGTTCCGGTTGTTTATATGCAAAATTCCGGTGAGGGAAATATCATCAACCCGCTGGCGTCCCTGCTTAATGAAAAGGTGTACGCGATACCGGTCATTTTCATAATAGGCTGGCGCGGCGAACCGGGAGTACATGATGAACCGCAGCATATCTATCAGGGTGAGGTGACGCTGAAACTGCTTGATGATATGGGAGTTGAGTCTTTTGTCATCAGGAAAGAGACGACGGATGATGAAGCAGCTGCTGCGATGAAGGGATTTGAAAGCGATCTTTCTTCCGGAAGTTCAGTGGCTTTTGTGATCGCAAAGGATGCCCTGACAGACGCGCCAAAGGTGGAATACAGAAATGATAATACTATGAGCCGGGAAGAGATCATCCGGCATATAGTCGGGGCAGCAGGAGAGGATCCTATCATCAGTACTACGGGAAAGGCCTCGCGGGAACTGTTTGAGATCAGGGAGCAAAACAACCAGGGGCATAAATATGATTTTCTGACCGTTGGTTCCATGGGGCACAGTTCTTCGATCGCGCTCGGTGTTGCGTTGCACAGACCGGACAAAAGGATCTGGTGCATCGACGGAGACGGCGCAGCCCTTATGCATATGGGAGCATTGGCTTTGATCGGTTCAAACAGACCAAAGAACCTGATACATATAGTTATAAACAATGCTTCCCACGAGACTGTGGGCGGGATGCCTACTGTAGCGGGAAACATCGATCTAGTTGGGATAGCGCGCTCGTGCGGCTATCAAAATGCAGTGAGCGTGGATTCTTTTGAAGCTCTTGATGAAGCCTTAAAGGCGGCTAAAGCCCGGAACGAGCTTTGCTTCATTGAGGTAAAGAGTGCCATAGGCGCGCGGAGCGATCTCGGAAGGCCTACGACCACAACCATAGAAAACAAGAAGGCTTTTATGGAATATCTGAGTTAAGGCAGTGCCACGGGTGTGCCATGGGTGTGCCACGGGGACGGTTCTTTTGTCACCTTTTTGGTGACAAAAGAACCGTCCCCGTGGCACTTTGTCACTTGCACTTCCCCACATACGCCTTGATCGCGTTGAAGGTAGTATCGCTGATATAATGCTCAACGCGGCAGGCGTCATCCATGGCGGTCTTTTCATCGACACCGATGTCGATCAGGAGCCGGGACAGGACCTCGTGGCGCTCGTATATGCGCTCTGCGATGTCTGTCCCGGCTTCTGTCAGCTTCAGGAAACCATTTTCATCCTTTATCAGGAGACCGTCCTCCTTGAGGAGGCCGAGGGCGCGGCTCACAGAGGGCTTTGAAAAGCCCATGTATTCTCCGACATCGATCGCGCGTACCTGCGATGATTTTTTTGAAAGAACATATATCGTCTTGAGATACATCTCACCGGATTCCTGTATTGCCATAACGACACCCCCGTTGAAAAAAACTTTACTTGATATCGTAAACGAAGACCTCGTGTATCTCTTCGGTATAGCCGTCGTAGAAGCCTTTCGGCATGCCGAGGATTATCCTTGCGCCGCGGTTGTACAAAAGCAGGAACTGGTTCTTTTCCTTGTCAAAGTTGAGACCTTCGATCTCGCCCTGTTTTGTCACATCCGTGAAAGCGCGCTCCTCCGTGACAGTCGCAGTTTTTTTGTCATCACTTACAGTGAGTCGGTACATGTGGTCAGGCTCGTCCTTGTCGGCGTCGCCGTCATCACAGGTGACGAAGAGGTACCCTTTGTTGTAGGCCACACCCTGAAGGTATTTTACCGGCGGCTTCATCTCAAGCTTTCCTTTGTAGTCTCCGTTGTCGAGGTCGTACATATAGAGAAAATTGCTCGATACATCATCGATCCAGGAGCACATATAAACAGTGCGGGAATCAGGGTCAACAGCTATTCCGGCGCACTCACGCTGTCCGGTGTCGTCCCGGAAGGGGAATACTCTTTTCAGCTCAAGGGTGTCGCCGTCGTAGACCGCGACCTGGATGTTCTTTCCCTCGCCGTCAACGAAATATTCAACGCCCAGATAGAGCTCGTTTTTGTAGACATCGATATCTCCGATATGATTGACTTCCTTCTCGTAGCCCTTGAAGGGGTCCTTGTTTTCGGAAACTATATTCCAGTTCCTGTCATATTTTGTAAGGGTTGTTGAGCCGCTCACCCAGTAGTAGTCCCCCTCCTGGGCGATCCCCTGGCGTCCGTTCACCCGGTGGACGGATTCGAGCTTGTATTCATTTTTAACGGGCTGCTGCTGGTTTGCGTTGTTGCCGCAGGCGGTCAAAAAGACCATGAGGCCTGCTGCAAGTGCCATAAACAATTTCTTTTTCATTACATCACCATACCTTTCAAGAACTTTTTGTTTTCATACATAGCCTTGTCGGCGCGTTCAAAAACCTCTTCGACCTTTTTGCTCTCCTTTCTGTCAAAACGCGCCATTCCGCAGGCTATGACCACCTCGTCATTCGCCTTTGCCTTTTCGTTCCTGTCCCTGATCGATGCTATAAGAGTGTCTATATTATCATAATCATCGCCCTGGGGGATGACAGCAAATTCATCGCCCCCGACCCTGAATACGGGGCTCCTTTTGAAGGTGTCGCAGATGATGCGGCATGCGGCTCGTATAATCTCATCGCCTGCATTGTGTCCCTTTGTATCATTGACCTTCTTTAGATCATTTATATCGAGGATCACGATGGCAAAGTTTTGCGTATTGTTTTCAAGTATGCTCCTGTCAAGCTTTTCTGCGGCTTCGAGGTAGGCGTATTTGTTTCTGATCCCGGTCAGGGCGTCGATATTTGCCTTCGTCGTCTCCTGGGCAAGGCGCTTCTCGTAAGCTTTCTCCTGCTTCACATAGGCGTCTATATTGGTGACGCCGACGATGAGCCTGTCGCCCTCATCTTCAGTTACCATAGTGGCTTTGAGTTGGACATAGTTCGGTTCCCCGTCAAGCATCATACGGTAGCTCATAGTGAAAAGGCCTTTTTCTTTGATCTCTTCAAGAACTCCTTTTTTGTTAAAGAGCGAGAGGAATCTGGAAAGGTCCTCCGGATAAATGGTTCGCGCTGCCTGCTCTTTTGCGCTCTTAAAGAAGTCTGTGCCCTCTTTCGGGAGGGAAAATTTCCTGTAGCTGTCGATGGTGATGTACTCCCTGTAGCACCCGGTTTCCGGGGTTATCACATAGAGGCAGACGAAGTCCCCCGTGAGGGCGCTGATACGGGAGTACGCTGTCCGCTCTTCCTTGAGACGTTCTACGAGCTTTTGCTGTTTCTCGTACTCCGCCAGCATTTCGGCTGTCCGGACCGCATCCTGCGCCTCGGAAAGCCTGCTTTTCATGATACGGCTGCTCCTGTAGGAGTTTGCCAATACCAATATAGAGATAATGAAGAGACCAAGCGAGACCATTGTATATAGCGCGTTTGCTGACATTATCCTGTCGGCCTGCTTGGCCAGAAAGGCGTAGTGGTCTGCTTCGTTTTCGACTTCCGCAGTGGAGTAAAGATGAGTCCTGTCATGCTCATATATATTCTGAAAAGCGGAGTTCGCGGCTTCTTCTGTAGCCCGTGATACCCACATCATGGAAGCAAAGATCATCAGGGCAAGCATGACACCCCATACCATGATCCTGGATTCCTGAGTCCGGTTTTTGGCTCTCGCGATCAGGATCCTGAAATGCACAAGTCCCATTACTCCCCACAGGATGAAGAGGATATATGTCTCGGGTTCTATCGCGTGGAAGGGGAGAAGCCCGGGAACCAGAAGCAGAACAAAAAAGCCGATCATGAGGAAGATGCCGGCTACTCCGGTGATCTGTTCCGTCTTTTCCTTTTGTTCGCGGGCGCGCTTGAACACGGCATATGACATCAGCCCGTAGATAAGCATCGCCCCTATGGTCGCAAGATCGATGAGCCAGCCTACCGGGGTCCGTCCGAGAAAGGGGATGAACAAGGAAGCCAGAACAATGACAAGTACTGCCTTTCCCGGGATGCTGTGTTTGTTGAGGCGGCCCAGGCTTTTTGGAGCGTCATGATCCCTGCCCATTGCATAGAGGAGACGGGAGAGGGCCATCATGTTTCCGATGAGGCTCGTGAGTATCACGGCAAAGAGCGAGATCATAAGTATTGCGATCCCGAAATTACCAAGATAATACTGCGCCGCATAGAAAGCAGGCACAGCCTTGATACCGGTGAGATTTCCCATATCACTGATATAGGAAAGCCAGCTCGAGTATTCCGGAGGATAAGCAGATATTGAAAGGAGTGATGCGAAGATATAAAGGACAGTAGTGACAAGTATGGATGAGATCAGGATGCTCTTTATCTTCTTTATTCTGAAGTTGTATTCCGCTGAAAAATGGGAGATGCTTTCAAAGCCGATGAAAGCCCAGGGCGAGATCACTGTAATGCGGACGATCTGGCCGAAGGCGTTTGAATTTTCGATAAAGTACGGCTGATAGGAAAAACCATTGTCGTGACCTGCTATTATGATAAGGGCGCAGACCAAAAAGCCTATAGTGAAGGCAAGGGATGCTATTATCATTATCAGATTCGGGATCTTTGAACTTCGCGTAATGAGAAGTCCGATGAGCATCACTACGGCAACGCAGAGAAGTATCTCTCCAAACCAGACATCAGAGCCGAGGATCTCGTAGTGAAAGCCGAAGTGAAAGGTATTGCCCAAAAAGAAACGTGTGAAAAGGGGGATCGAGGCAACATTTGCCCAGAGTATCGATAAGTAGGTCAGGATGATAAACCATCCGGAAAGAAAGCCGAGATCATTTCCGCTGACCTTTTTTTCAAATGTATAGATGCCGCCCGCGTCCCGGCAGTTTTTTATCACATAGTGAAGGTTCCGGGCGACAACAAGAAACACACCCGTGCCCACGATCAGTCCAAGGATCATTCCGAGCGTGCCGGATTTCTGAAGGTAGGTGTTGCAGGTGACTATGAAGGAACCCCAGCCTATACTGGTCCCGATCGAAAAGGCCCATATCCCAAGTGGCGAGAAGCTTTTCTTGAGTTCTTGTCCGCTTTCGTTCACACTCATCGGAATCCTCCCTTTTTGCAATTCCGCTGATACTGAACAGTGGGTCCGTCAGAGAGTGTAAATTCCATTATAGTTAAATATGTGATATTATTCAAATAAATTTAGGAAACGCTGATTAAAGCGTTTCCTTAAAGAAATACAGAAAGAGTTTTGAAGGATGAAAGAGATATCCACAAAGAAGGACAAGATCATATTGCTCATCATCGGAGCGGTTTTTTTTCTGATCGGTCTTTTTCTTGTGGTAAGGCTGGGCTCGTCCTATACAATGGAAATAGATACACTCGGAGGTTCCGCCGACATAAGTCAATACAGGATTTCGTTGGAACAGGAGGGCGAACGCGAGATCATCGGGATCAGAGGGAAGCATATTGAAGACGGGCGGCTTTTGATCGAACTTTTCTCAGTGGCCCCGGGGAGGGCTTTTGTTGAAGTGAATGGACCGGATGACTTCTCGCATCTGGGTGTGATCTATGTTCACGGCACGGGAGTGATCACAAGAGGCAGCTTTTTCGGATACTCCACCGGTGCTTTTGTTATGCCTCTTTTGATAGCACTGTATATCCTTCTGATACTTCTCTTCCTTACAGTACATTTTTTGCGCAGTCTGAAGACGAGCCTGTACCAATACAAAAATATCAGGTACCTTGCGTGGATCATCATCCTTGTCTTTTCTCTGATCATTCAGGCGGGCTATCTGACCACGGGAGGCAGTATCGAAAATACAGTATCAATAACAATGAATTCGTTTACGGCAGTTTCGTTTTTCGTCTTTCCCGTGGCCTTTGTCCTTTCGATCCTCGTTGGATTGAGCAGCATTATCCTCATGAAAAAAGAGGGGCGGAGCATCAAAAATATGCTGCCGTTGCTCCTTGGAATAGCGATCCTTGCCGCGACATTGATCCCCTCGCTTGTCTCAACGCTCCTTTACAATTCCGAGTTTGTCGATCTTCATAACTCAAGCAACCCTGCCACATATATAGAGATGGGACTCAATAATATTTCCCATGCCATATTGTCCTATCTTGAATGCGTGCTGCTTGCCACGATAATCCTTTCCGTTGCGGCCGCGAAAAGGACACCGCCCTTCAACAAGGACTATATCCTCATCCTCGGCTGCCAGATCAAAAAGGACGGCTCGCTCACGCCGCTTTTACGCGGCAGGGCGGACAAGGCTCTTGAGTTTGCTAAAAGGCAGAAGGAAGCGGCGGGAAGGGATATTGTCTTTGTTCCATCCGGCGGAAAGGGCAGTGATGAGATAATGGCCGAGGGTGAGGCGATAAGGGATTATCTTCTGTCAAAGGGGATAGAGGAGGATAGGATAATAACAGAGAAAACCTCAAAGAATACCGAGGAGAATTTCAGAAATTCGATAGAACTCATCAAAGAAAGAGATGGCGGGAAAGATCCTGCGATCGCGTTTTCGACAACGAACTATCATGTGTTTCGCTCGGGAGTTCTATCAAGGCAGCAGGGAGTGGATGCCGACGGAGTAGGAAGCAGGACGAAGGCGTATTTCTGGATCAATGCTTTTGTCAGGGAATTTGTAGCGACTCTGTTTTCGGGCTGGAAGAAGCATCTTTTGATGGTGATCGTCCTTGCCCTTATCATGGCCGCAATGGTAGTATTTGTGATGATGTCGAATATTCTGTAAAAAAGAACCGGGAGGGATTATGACAGCGATACAGGATACTTATGAAGAGCGCTTCGCACACTGCTTCGGCTGCGGGGCGAAAAATGAAAAGGGGCTGCATCTCAAGTCTTATCCGACTGAGGAGGGCGATAAATGCATAATGGCCTTCACTCCGGATGAGCGCTTCACGGGAGGCATTCCCGGAAATCTTTACGGCGGGATGACGGCGATGGCCTTCGACTGCCACGGGACAGCTTCTGCCGCCTGGTTCTTTCACAGGAACAAGGGAATGACTCTGACTGATGGTTCATCTCTAAAGAGATTTATAACCGCCCGTCTTGAAATCGATTACAAAAAGCCCGTCCCGATGGGGGAGGAGGTCACTGTGACTGCTATTGCCGAAGAGATAGGAGAGAGAAAGGTAATAGTAAAGATGGAGCTTTCGGCAGCAGGAGAGATAAGGGCAATGGCAAAGATGGTTGCCGTTGCCGTAAAGGATAATATGTAAAACACGCTTTTTCTTGCATTTCCACAGCGCTTCTGATAAAATACTTCGGTCTTTGTGTGGAGACAGGAGAAAACTGTCTCGTTGCATAGGAGTTTTTTGAGGTAGCAAAGTGGCGAAATATATTGTAAAAAGGGTGATCTTCGCGATCATCACTATCCTTATCATCAGTCTTATTACATTTTTTGTAATGAATCTTGTTCCGGGAGGACCCTTCAACGGCGAGAAGGCAAAGTCCGAAGCTGTCCTTCAGGAGTTGAATGCCCGCTACAACCTCGACAAACCCGTTGTTCAGCAATATTTCATGTATATGGGAAAGCTCATCCAGGGTGACTGGGGAGTTTCCTTAAAGACAGGTCGTGAGATCTGGCCTGATATAAGCGCGCGATTCGTGGTCTCGGCAAAGCTCGGAGGGGCGGCGATATTGCTGGCTCTCGGCTTCGGGATACTTCTCGGATCCATCGCAGCATTGAACCGCAACAAATGGCCCGACCGCGTCATCGTATTTTTCACAACTCTCGGTACATCAGTACCGTCCTTCATTCTGGCAACGATACTATTGTTGGTATTCTGCCTTATTCTAAGGTGGCTCCCGGTCTGGAACCCGGACAATCCAAATTACGTCTTGCCTGTCATAGCGCTGTCGGTCTATCCGATGGCGTATATAACCCGTCTAACGAAAACCTCGATGCTTGATGCTCTGTCCCAGGACTATGTGAGGACGGCACGGGCGAAGGGCGTTCCCCAGGGAAAGGTCATATTCGTACATGCCCTTCGAAATGCGCTGATCCCGGTAGTCACATATCTCGGACCTGAGGTTGCCTACATCATCACGGGTTCAATGGTCGTTGAAAATATCTTCACTATCGGAGGACTGGGCGGCGCTTTCGTTTCGTCAATCATAAACAGGGATTACACTATGATAATGGCGGTCACAATGTTCCTCGCCATCCTCATGGTATTTGCGAATCTGCTGACGGACATCGCCTACAAGGCGATCGATCCGAGGATCACGTTTGAATAAGGGAACCGGAGTATTTTGATGGAAGCAAACAAAGAAGATTTCAAGTACAAAAAACGCGCATTCCTCTCCGCCCAGATAGATCTCTCAAAGTTCAACAAAAATGATTTTGAGAAGGCTACGGAAGAGGAAAAGAAGCAGCAGGATGTAATGGGCGAGTCCAGGACCTTTTTCCAGGACGGCATGAGGCGGCTTCGCAAAAATCCGCTTGCCATGATGTCTATATTCATACTGCTTGCCATTGTCGTGATAATAATCGTCGCGCCGATGATCTGTCCATACAGCTATGACACTATCATCAGGGTTGACGGGAAGCGCGACAGGGGCGTTGTCAATCTCGGGATGATGCAGTACTCCGACATGGAGATCGAATATATGGAGAGGACGGGAGAGAAGCTTTTCCCTCATATCTTCGGAACGGATTCTCTTGGGCGTGATTATTTCATCCGCTGCATATACGGAACCCGCGTTTCACTTTCCGTCGGTGTTGTGGCCGCTATCATGGTCCTTATCATCGGCGTTATCTATGGCTCGATCTCGGGGTACTTCGGCGGCAAGGCCGATATGATAATGATGCGGATAGTGGATGTCATATATTCGCTGCCGGATATGCTACTTATCATTCTGCTTGCGGTGGTCTTGAATGAAAACCTGGGACCCTTGATCCAGGGGACTGTGTTTGAATCCCTGGGGTCCAATATGATAGCGATGTTCATTGTGTTCGCGCTCCTTTACTGGGTCGGAATGGCGAGACTCATAAGGGGGCAGATACTTCAGATCAAGAAGGCGGAATTCGTCCTCGCGGCCCGCACCATCGGAACGCCCAACGGAAGGATACTCCGGAAGCACATCATTCCGAACTGCCTTTCCGTCATTATCATCACGACAGCGCTTCAGGTGCCTTCCGCGATCTTCACGGAGTCCTATCTTTCTTTCCTCGGACTCGGCGTGAGCGCGCCTATGACATCGCTTGGTTCTCTTGCGAACGCAGCCAGGGATTCCATGCAGTCCTACCCGCACAGACTCATTATCCCTGCGGTGATAATAGTCCTCATTGTCCTTGCCCTTAACCTTCTCGGCGACGGACTTCGCGACGCGTTCGATTCCAAACTCAATTGACGGAGATATAGATAATGTCAGATCTTGAAAGTTTGAAAAATATAAAAAAGCAGTCTGTGGGCGATGAGCCCGTAGTCCTTGATTCGGGAGTCGGTGAGAATACCATTCTCTCGGTGCAGGATCTTCATACCTCGTTTCGGACCGACAACGGAGAGGTCAGCGCGGTGAACGGGATCTCCTTCAATCTGGATCGCGGAAAGACACTCGGGATAGTCGGGGAGTCAGGCTCCGGAAAATCGGTGACTGCTTATTCAATAATGCAGATCCTCGCGGAGAACGGCTATGTGAAATCCGGAAAGATCCTGTACAACGGAGAAAATATCCTGGACTGGCCGGAAAAGAAGATCCGCAAATTCAGAGGAGAGAAAGTTTCCATTATCTTTCAGGATCCGATGACCTCACTTAATCCGGTCTTTTCGGTCGGGTATCAGCTTGTTGAGGCGGTAAGGCTGCACACCAACAAGACAAAGCAGGAGGCAAAGGAGAGAGCGGTCGAGATGCTGAAGCTCGTCGGCGTCAATGATCCGATGCTTCGAATGAGAAAATATCCTCACGAGCTTTCCGGCGGTATGAGGCAGCGTGTCATGATAGCAATGGCGCTTTGCTGCGAGCCCGATATATTGATCGCAGATGAGCCCACGACAGCTCTTGATGTGACGATCCAGGCGCAGATACTTGAGCTCATGCAGGATCTTCAGAAGAAGATGGGGATGTCGATAATAATGGTCACCCATGACCTTGGCGTGATCGCGTCGATGTGCGATGAGATCATCGTAATGTACGGCGGGCGCGTCTGTGAGAGAGGGACGGCGGATGCCATATTCTACCGCCCGGCTCATGAATATACAAAAGGACTTCTCCGCTCGATACCGAGGGCTGAGAATATGAATGAGAAGCTGGTCCCGATCGGCGGGACTCCCATCAACCTTCTCAATATGCCGAAGGGCTGCGCGTTCTGCCCCCGCTGTGAGAACGCGATGAAGATCTGTCTTGAAAAGCTGCCTGATGAATACAGGGTGGACGACGATCATCTCGCTGCCTGCTGGCTGAATGTAGCTGACCTCATGACGGGCTGAGCCGGTTTATGGGCCCGGACTAAAGGGATTTTGATCCCCTTAAAAAAAGGATTTTGCAATGGAAAACGAAAAGGTAAAGACAAAAGCGCAGAGCGGAAATCTCCTTGAGGTAGAGCATCTCAAGGAGTATTATCCTGTTTCCGTAGGAATGAAGAAGGTCCCGCTGAAGGCAGTTGAGGATGTTTCCTTCACCATCAAGCCGGGCGAGACTCTCGGGCTCGTGGGTGAGTCAGGCTGCGGGAAGACCACGGTGGGACGCACCATCCTTCAGCTCTACAAGCCTACTGCCGGCCGGATAGTATTTGACGGGGATGTGCTCTTTGATTCCGAGAAAAAGATCAAGGTGGATATGCTCCCCTACAGGAAGCGCATGCAGATGGTGTTCCAGGATCCTTATTCATCGCTCGATCCCAGGATGACTGTCGAGGATATAATCGGTGAGCCTCTCGATGTGCACAAGCTCTACGCAAACAAGAAGGAGCGGCGCGAGAAGATATTGTCTTTGATGGAGCTTGTGGGACTTAACGCGGAGCACGCAATGCGTTACGCTCACGAATTCTCCGGCGGACAGAGACAGCGTATCGGAATAGCGAGAGCGCTTGCGGTAAGGCCCCAGTTCATAGTCTGTGACGAGGCTGTTTCCGCACTTGACGTTTCGATCCAGGCGCAGGTCATCAATATGTTTGAGGAGATACAGGAGAAGCTGGGCGTAGCCTATCTTTTCATAGCCCATGACCTCCTGGTCGTACATCATATTTCGGACAGGATCGCTGTCATGTATCTCGGAAGGATGATGGAGACTGCCGATGCGGATGAACTGAATGAAAATCCCATCCATCCCTATACGCTTTCCCTTCTTTCCGCGGTGCCTATCCCGGATCCGGAGACTGCGAGAAGGTCAAAGAGGATAGTACTCGAAGGTGATGTGCCTTCACCTCTCAAGATGCCCGCCGGCTGTCCCTTCAGGACCCGCTGCAAGTACGCGACAGAACAGTGCGCGAAGGAGATGCCCGAGCTCAAAGACAGAGGGAACGGTCATCTTGTAGCCTGCTGGAACAAGTGATAATGGCAGCATAAATCCGGTTAAACCCGCCTCTTCAGCGGTTTAACATATATGCAACAAAGGCTTTTTGAAGAAAAGAGGAATTGGAAAAATGATGAAGAAAAAGATCATCTCAGCATTTCTCTGTGGCGCAATGGCTCTTTCGCTTGTGGCCTGCGGAAATGCGAACGGTGGCAAC
>CACYBK010000074.1 GCA_902772635.1 uncultured Lachnospiraceae bacterium
ATGAGCAAGATAAAGGAAAAGCTTGCTGAACTGCCGCCAGAGGATAGTGATGAATCGTCACCGGAGGATGATGATCCTGCTGAGGAATAGCCGGATTATGAAATGATAACAGAATAGAAATTGATAACGACAGGGTGCGGAAATGATCTGCATCCTGTTTTTTGTTTACAATAGGTACTTGACAAAAGCGATTGTTGCAATTATGCTGTTATCAATCAGTAAAACAAAACAACGATTGTTTACAATCTCAAGTTTGTGAGATGAAATAGCGATTGATAACACGGAGGGATGAAATGGCGATGGATTTTGGACTGGTTACTTGGTTCGATGGAAAGGGTTATAAAGTGTTTTTTGATGGGGGAATCTATGAATACCCTATCGGCGGTCTGGCCTGTGAGTATTCCAGATTTAAGCCCTATACGCTGAAGGACGTCATTATGAAGTGCCCTGTTTTTGAAGAAGCTCCGAGCGAGAGCACCATTGATGAATCGGCAAAATGGTTTTCAGACGTTTTGTTTAAGGAATATGACCTGGTAACAGCAATAATGATCCTGACGGATATGTCAAACCTTATACATGATTACCTTTGGGCAGAGGATAAGTATAAGAAGCAGTTTATGGACGATCTGAATGAAGGGCTCCAGGATGACAAGGTAAAGCAGTATATTCTTGAAAACAGCGGGATGGATAAGTTCAGCATAGATACGATGGGGGCTATTTATTTATCCGCTTATGCGGGTTTCGCCGGCTCGTATGTAGCTTTCCGGCATAGCCTGGATCTTCTTGCTAATGATGGCGGAGATGATAAGGATGATGTGGATGCTTTCCTTAATTTCTTTGGGGATTACACGGAAATGCAGCATATCGATTACAGGCTGGCATTGATAGAGGGCAAGTTTGCTGAGATCTTCACTATAAAATCTTCCATGTCGTTGATTCTGTTTGAAACAGCACATGTTATGGATAGTGAGACTGCGATTATTAAGTGTAAGAACTGCGGACAGTATTTTGTTCCGACTGGAAGATCAGATTCGATTTACTGCTCATACCCGTCACCGCAGGATCCGGAGAAGACCTGCAAGGATATCGGCGCTCAGGTAAGCCGGAGTAATAAGGAAAAGACGGATGTGACTACCAAGGAATACCGGAAGGTGTATATGCGCTATAAGATGCTGATGCGTCGTCACCCGGAAGAAGAAAGCTACGAAGAGCAGTTTAACAGGCTGACGAGCGAAGTGAAGGAATGGAGGAACAAGCTGGCGCATGGGATGGCAACAACGGAAGAGTTTCTGGCATGGCTCACGGAGTTCTCAGAGAATAATCCCAAGTAATTGAAACGAGCGTTGCAAATATTATGAAATTACCTCTTGACAGATTTGAAATGAGCGGTTATACTATCCCATGTAAGATGAAATTGCGTCCCAGAACACATGAAACGAGGTATCAAGATGGGTGAAATCAAATTAGAAGATTATGTGCAGGGCAGACAGCCGATAAAACAGATGATGACGGAAGCTGTCAATGCGATGAAAGGCGCAGACAGATCTATGGCTGACTTTGCAGCCGCTACAGGGTTGAGTACATCCATGCTTTCAAGAATAGTTAATGGTAACTATTCTAAGCCGATAGCCGTAGACATTCTTCAGAAGATTGCAGCGTGCAAGGCTAAAGAGTGCCCGCTTGACCTGGAGGATCTTTTGGAAGCCAACGGTATGATGACCAAGGAGCAGGCGGCACGACGCAGCATGATGGAGCGCAGGCATCAGCTTATGGCTGAACGGCAGAGACGCCGCAGAGACATGAGAGATATTATTACCGATGAGTTATTTGCAAGGGGAATTGCAATTAAAAAGCTGGGGGTTCCAGACAGATCGGAGATATCGCCATCAAAGGTCTTTGACGGGGCAAGGGTATGTGATCTTGCAATCACTCTTCCGGACGAGAAGGAATACATCGAATGGGGATTTTCGATGTTGTCGAGTTTTCGGGACGAGGATGATACTGAGCGAGATGACGCTTTTTATATCAAGCGGACGATTGATAACTATGCAGTAGTTTTTCTGCAGGATGCATGGGAGCCTGAAAACTCTAAGCATAATAAGTTCTCGTTCGGGTTTGTAGATGAGACTTACTTCAATATGTTTATCGATGCACTGCAGATTGCAAAGTTTAACAATCGTATGTCAGCGATACTGATCGATATTGACGAGAGGAAGGTCGTTAAGGAACATATCTTCCCTTGCTGCAACTTCCCTGATGCTGAAAGCTATTTTGATATGCCGGTACATCAGGAAGAGGCACAGGGTAAGGGGGATTTCAGACAGATGACATTCTTTGACGGATTTAACGGGGAGGATACTGAATGATAAAAGACGAACGACAGCTTAGGACAACAAACAATGCGGGACTGGTAGGCTACAGAGCCAAGTATCACGGAGATCGCGTCATAGCGATCATGAAGGGGAACGAAGACAAGCCCTGGCAATGTTTGGGGATCATACGTCCCGAAGAGCTGAGTCAAATGGTGAGTTCAGGACCATGTATCAACCTGGATAACTTATATAACCAATAACTACTGGAAGTGCCGATCATAGCGTATCAAAGCCGGGTAGTATCAATCAAAGCCGAGAAGTGGAAGTATTGATACCACCCGGCTATCACTGTCTAAAGGGAATTGCCTATGGAAGAATTTAAGCGAGTTATCTGCACATGTGGTAAGGCGGAGTGCCCGTTTCACAAGGATCATTGCTGTCTGGGTGAGATCGATGTACGAAGCCTGAACGGCAAAATACCGCTGAAGGAAAAGCACAAATGTAAGGTGAAGAACAGCAAGGAAGTTATAGGAGTGCTTGCAGCGTAACATATAGAAGTTACTCGCGAAAGATGCCTCTTGGAAGCGCATGAATCGCAGGACTTAATACCGTGTAAATACACGAGAGTTCTGTGATTCAGTGCGTCCAAGGGGCATTTTTTATGTCCAAAATCGGAAAACGGCTGGATCTCATACCTAATACGGCAGAGGGGTTTAAGATCACAGAATTTCTTTGACTGGGATGTGAGGGCGGATCCGGTCAACGGAATAACAAATGTCCTTAAAAATATGGGAGACAGGTCAGAAAAATGAGCCTGAAATCTCCTTTGTACATTAGATGAAGATCCGCGACGGCGGTGAATCATAGATTTACGTCCTGTAAGGGATGACGTTAAAAGACCTGCATCCGGAAAGATGAATGCCTATCGCGAGGGCATTGTCTGACTTGGAGTACGGGTGCTGTTGAAATTTCAATACAAGCCAGCCTTGCAGACGGGCGTGGTCAAACACTGAAACGGAGGATGTTTCAATGGATGATCGCCTTATAAAGCTGGGAATGTCATCGGATTTCTCCGGTTTCAGAGA
>CACYBK010000075.1 GCA_902772635.1 uncultured Lachnospiraceae bacterium
AGTCCGACTCATCTGCCTTCTTCGAGAGCGGATATGCAATAGTAAAATCAAGGCATTCGCCGGGCACTCGCCCGGGACGTTTTTCATCCATGAAATGATCTTCCCATTCACTTTCGCTATATGAAGAATATTTTTCGCTCTCAAGGAAGATCTGCCTTTTTTTGTGAGCCTTGACAAAGGCTTTTTCCGAAAGTGGAATGAGTTTCTCATATTCATCCCCGGGCACATTTTCAAATATCTTCGGAAGATCGGCTTTTACAATATGCTCCGTATTTCTGTCTATCAAAATCCCCAAAGCCTCGAATTCAAAGTCATTGGGAGAAAAAGAAAGCCGAAGGACGACACCCTTTTCAGTATTGAACTGTGCCCTTTGATAATCCGTATCAAAGATGAAATTCCCGAGAGAATAAAAAATCGCCTTATTTTCGAAAAGCTCAAAGTTCATTGGCACGTGCGGATGGTGGCAGACTATGATATCCGCCCCCATCTTCAGATACTCAAGATACCTGTCCCTCACATAGGGTGAAGGAAGGGATGTAAATTCCTCTCCGCCGTGCGCAATGATAATGCACCAACGACAGGTCTTTTTTATCTCTTCTATATTCTTTTTGATGATCTCCATCTCGTTCCAGAGAAGGCAGCCGGCGTGGTCCTCTCCGGCGCTCTTGCAGCCTCTCCTGTAGCCGACTGAAAATATCCCGATTCCTCCGGCTTCATCAAAAAATAATGGACGGGCGGCCTCATCAATATTCATCCCGGCTCCGACGGTCAAAGCCCCCGCTTTTTTTGCTTCAGCAAGAGTGTCCGAAACTCCAACTTCCCCGGCATCCATCATATGGTTGTTGTTGAGATTCCAGATGTCGGCATGCATTTTTTTAAAGACCTCAGCCGCTGCCGGGTTCATGGTATGAAGAAGGCTTTGCACAGAACCTTCAACACTTTGCTTTGAAGCATCGGAAAGCGGCCCCTCGACATTTATCACAACATGGTCGCTGTCATGAAGGAATGAAAGGATCTCCGGCGATATCAGATCATTATCCTCCCATTTTTTGTCCATATATTTGTCAAAACCAATGTCACCGGTAAAGGCAAAAGAGACTCGCTCCTTTCCGCCAGTCTCATTCTTCACAAGCGATCTGAAATAATCCCCTCTCTCCTCAAAATTCTTGAAATAACCATACGAAGCCGCTGCGGGAGAAAGCACGACAGCAGCCCCATCGGGCGTGATCTCTTTTGCAAGACGAAACGCACACTTTAAATCTTCTTCATAATAACAACACGAAAGCCCGCTCACCTCATCATATATCCTCTTCCCCGACTCATAAGAAAAGATATAATTCAGCGATTGCTCATTTTTTATGAAATCGACCAATATATCATAATCAATATGCCGGTCCATTCCGCCAATAAGAACGGTCTTTGTATTCTTTATGCTTCTTATTGCCTGGATCGTAGCCTCCGGGATCGTTGAGATCGAATCATTAAAATAATCCACCCCGTTGACCTTTCCCACATATTCAAGCCTGTGAGGAAGACCGTTGAAGGTCTTCATTGATTCCCGTATATCATTATCATCGCAGGAAAACCTCTCCCTTGCGATCTCATAGACGACCTTCGCATTGAACTGGTTGTGCTCCCCGCGGAGCTTCAGCTCAAATTCTGTCTCCCCGGGCGCTTCAATGAGTATCTTTTTTCCGTTTCCGGGAAGCGGCGGGACATCAGATCCAACATACAAAAAATCCCCAACGTCTTGAAACAGCGCTATATGGCTCTTTGCTTCAAAATATTTATCAATCGTCTTGTAATAATCAAGATGCTCCTCATAAAGATTCAAAAATACCCCAATATGCGGAGAAATTGAACTGCTTCGAAGCTGATGGCATGAAAGCTCAAAGACGACAACACTGTCAGAAGTGATCTCATCATAAATATCAAGACAGGGCTTTCCGATATTCCCAACCAGAAAGACAGGCACAGAAAGGCAGTCATGAAGCACATGATAAAGAAGGGATGAAGTCGTACTCTTTCCCTTTGTGCCTGTTATACCTATCGTCCTGTCTCGAAATTCCTCAAGGAAAAGCTCTGTCTGCGAAGTATATTTTGAAGAAAGTCCCTCCGCAGGAACACCGGGGCTTTTGATGACGATATCCCATTTCTCATCATCAAGTTCCTCCTGCTTTCCCTCAAATATCTTCAATTCCTTGACGCTGCAATGCTCATTAATGAAGCGCTCCGAGGACTTCCCCTCCCGGCCGTAGCCCCAGAGCAGCACTCTTTTGCCGTTCAGTTTTTCAATAATATTCATAAAAATAATACTCCTGCAGGTGTCTTATATTATCTTTCAGATCCCCTTTGAGGTCCGTTCTGCGGGCCGCCCATCGGGCCGTTTGGTCCCATTGGGCCGTTTACGTGAAACGCCTTAAGCAAAAGCTTCATGAATAATGGCATGAATATGAATATCAGCACATAGCCTACCAGAAGGCTTATAAGGAGCGAGCGAAGAAACATTGGCAGAAATGGTATCTGCGCACCGTGGGAGGTGGCATTCACATATGCCATTATTACCATCACAAGGGTGATCACCGGAGTATAGATGAGATCTGATATCAATGCTGTGAGCAGGTTTGCGCCAAGTGAGCGCGGTCTGATGCCGGCCTTTCTTACTGCTGCGTCGCCGACCTTCTTCATCGGCACGAGAAAGCCTATCACAAGGCTTATGAGCGTGCTTACGAGGAAGCTCAAAAGGAAGCCCTGCATGGTAAACTGTCCCGAAAACAGATTTCCTGTAAGCGAGAGCCCGAAGCTCATGGTGACTCCCATCAAAATGCTCATCCATATTCCTATCTTTTTTTCAACCTTCATATCGCATTAACCTCCGTGAAAAACATTTGATTTATTATACCATTTTGGCGCCAGCCTTCATATCACCGAAAAAAATGTGTATAATGGGAAGTCAAGTGAGCCAGGGGGGATGGTCCTTTTGGCTCAACCAAATGAAAGGGGATATTATGGATTGCTGCATCCGTGGAAAAAAGATAGAGAAAAAATACAAAAGGTTCGCCCTTGACATAAAGGAATTGAACATCCCGTCAGGCTATGCGACGGCACTGATCGGTGAAAACGGCGCGGGAAAGACCACCCTCCTTAATATCCTCTCCG
>CACYBK010000076.1 GCA_902772635.1 uncultured Lachnospiraceae bacterium
AGACGATATTGATAAGAATACTTATGAAATATTCGAATTGGAGCCCGGAGTTCCTACATACGGTTATGAGCTCGGTCAGGCTGTAACTGACGGGTATCTTGTGGATTTCCTGTCTGTGGAAACAAAGCTTAAGTTCATTGAACAGGAAATTGTATATGCAGATCTTTCCGATGAAGATAAAGCGATTTATGAAAGTACCTTTGAGATGGAAGATGGAGATGTGCCGGAGGCTATCAGTTCTTCTGCGCTTAACTCATGAATTTTCAGTGAAGACACCATACGTTAGGTACTGCATATTGTAATTCAAGATAGATTATGGTCAGAAGATTGGAAAGACTATTATTTTTGCGAAGAATCATGATCATGCGGAGAAGATTTTTGAAATCTTTAATATAGAACAGATTATCGAGTATCTTAGAAATGTGGGAGAGGCAAATACTGCGACCATTTCAGAAAAGATAGGCCTTAGCCATGCAAGGACAAGAGTTATCCTTGCAAATATGGATGAAGTGGAAGCGTTAGGAAGCAACCGGAATAGAACATATCGTTTGAAAACGGATGTATGACGAACTCTCGGTTCATAATAAAAAGAAGTGAGAATAGATTGAGGCTATGGGAGATTCTAATGGCATTGAAGCATTGTGGAACAGTAAGGTTGGAGACAGGCAGATTGATCCTGCGGCAATTTATCATTACAGACGCAGAGGCTATGTATAATAACTGGGCTTCAGATCCTGAGGTGACAAAATATCTTACGTGGCCTCCACATGCTGACGTGGCTTCTTGTAAAGCTGTTCTGGAAGACTGGATCAAGTCGTATGATCAGAAGAATTACTACCAGTGGGCAATTGTCCTTAAGAGCAACGGAGGCGAGCCGATAGGAAGTATTTCTGCGGTTGGAATGAATGATGATGTGGGAATGATACATATCGGTTATTGCATCGGAAGAAACTGGTGGCATCAAGGCATCATGTCAGAGGCATTGGAAGCTGTCATGAATTTCTTCTTTGACAGGGTAGAAGCCAACAGGATCGAAAGCCGACATGATCCGAACAATCCACATTCCGGTATGGTGATGAAAAAATGCGGCATGAAATACGAAGGCAGGTTAAGAAGTTCTGACAGAAACAATCAAGGAATCTGTGATGCAGATTGGTATGCTCTGTTACGGGACGAGCGGTAAATTTAATCGATAGGGGGTTCAGCCACAAAAAAGATGGCAGGCATCGGCGTAGCTATGGGGAATGCAATTGATGAAGTAAAAGATATTGCAGATGTCTTTATCGGAACAAATGACGAGGATGGTATTGCGGATTATCTGAGCAGCTTTTATACGATGGCCGGGAATGGATAAGTAAGTATGGGATCATTATTACAGTCAACATTGAATACAAGGGCGCTGCCTGTTGGAAATCTGCGTTATATCCGAAGCGATTATCCCGGGAAGCTCACAGAGGATGAAGTTCAGTGGCTTCGTCAGAATAACATAACTACAATCGTTGATCTGAGAGAAGAAAAAGAATATATGGCTAAACCGTGCAGGCTCGAAGGTGAGGAAGGCTTTGTCTATTATCATTTGCCGGTAACCGGTGGCGAAGATACGCCTGAAACGCCGGATGCCGTTGCAGGAACTTATCTTGCAATGCTCGATGAAAAGATGGATAAGATCATCCATACCATAATGGATGCCAAGAGCAATGTACTTTTCTTCTGCGGAGCGGGAAAAGACAGGACAGGTGTGGTTTCGGCAATTATTTTGAAGAAGCTGGGCTGCAGTGACCGGATTATCATAGATGACTATATGGAAACAAAAGATAATCTGATGGGATTCCTGACTTCATATGTGGAAGAACACCCGGAAGTCGATCTGAATACCATAATCCCAAACGCGGAAAACATCAAGAGGGTACTGGAGGCCATTTGACGAATGAAGCTTATTCCAAAATCACAAGATATCAAGGAATATCTGAAAGCAGATGCGGTAATTGATTATGATGATAAAAGCGTATCAAGGCTTGCTGATACGCTGTATGAACGGTCTGAAGACAGTCTGGATTATATCCGGATTGCCTATGAATATGTCAGAGACAGGATAGAGCATTCTGCTGATATAAACGCAGAGGAAGTACCTTGCAGTGCTTCCGAAGTGTTGAAAGCAGGGCATGGAATCTGCTTTGCGAAATCTCATTTATTGGCAGCGCTGTTGCGATATAAAGGAATACCAACGGGATTCTGCTATCAGAAGCTCATTTTGGATGATGAAACCGCTCCGGAGCTTATTATACACGGATTGAACGGAGTGTACCTTGATGATAGAAAAATATGGATAAGACTTGATGCAAGAGGCAACAAAGAGGGGGTAAATGCCGGATTTTCTGTCACGGAGGAAGAGCTGGCATTTCCTGTCCGTCCCGAAAAAGGAGAAAAGGACGGAGTAATGGTATATGCGGATCCTGATAATGATGTGCTTATGGCATTGCAGTCACATAAAAACAGATCAGAATTGTGGGCAGACCTGCCTAAGGAATTACCGGATGCCAATGAAAAAAACTGTGTCATTCGTTTACTTCAAAAGAATGAGACAGAGCTGCTGAAGGACTTCCTGTATGAAGCTGTCTTCATTCCGGAGGGTGTGGAGCCGCCTGCCAGGGAAATTATAGAACAGCCTGAACTGAAGCTTTATTATGATGGCTTTGGAACCGGAAGGGCTGACTTTGCGTTTGTTGCGGATATTGACGGAAAAGTGGTCGGCGCTGTCTGGACAAGGATCATGAATGATTATGGTCATGTGGATGATGAAACGCCGTCATTTGCCATTTCTCTTTATAAAGAGTACAGGGGGCTGGGTATCGGAACAAGGATGATGAAGGAAATGTTGAAGCATCTGAAAGAAAAAGGTTATAAGCGTGCCTCGCTGGCGGTGCAGAAGGCAAACTATGCCGTAAGGATGTATCAGAATGTCGGATTTAAGACAGTGGATGAAAATACAGAAGAATATATCATGCTGTGTGAATTATGAATATTATTTTGCTTGATAATATCGATAAAGTACATACAACGGAACTGGGCGTTGATAGAGACAGGAAGAATTATTACTGGTATAATCTGCACATAGTAATATCCGGCAGGATCCTTTGGTGATGCTGCAAAGATAATGCGGAATAGTGAAAAAATAGTGTAATTTTAATGAAAAAGCGGCGCTCTCGTGATATATATGTCAGGAGGGTGCTTTTGTATTCCAATAAGGTTTGTGGAATGAAAAGAAAATTAAAAAGCTTTTAAAATTATGAGATTGGAGAAAATACATGGTCAGGGAAGCTGGAAAAAGAGATCTTGATTCAATCCTTGAACTGTATCTGTTCCTGCATGAGGACAGTATCCCTGAAAAAGATGAGCATTTGAGAGATACATGGCTTCAGATCATACAGGATCCGAATCATCATCTTATCGTTAATGAGGTGGATGGCAAGATCGTTTCGTCTTGTGTTTGCGTGATAATCCCGAATCTGACAAGGAATGTCCGCCCGTATGCCTTTATCGAGAATGTGGTGACGCGTGAGGATTGTCGTGGAAGGGGCTATGCCGGTGCGTGTCTGGAATTTGCCAGGGAGATTGCAAAAAAAGAGAACTGCTATAAGATGATGCTTTTGACCGGTTCAAAAAAGCCGGAGACTCTCCGGTTTTATGAGAAGGCCGGATATAACAGTAGCGACAAGACAGCCTTTATACAGTGGCTGGGAATGGAAAAATGAACATGGAAATACAGGACAGTCGGATAGATTCAGGAAAGGCTTTTGACTGGGGGAAAACTTCAAAGGAATATGCGAGATACAGGGATATCTATCCGGAAGAATTTTATCAGAAGATCGTGGACAGAGGTCTCTGCGTAAAAGGCCAGAGGGTCCTTGATCTCGGAACCGGTACAGGCGTGCTTCCGCGTAATATGTACAGGTACGGCGCGAAGTGGACAGGAACGGATATTTCGCCGGAGCAGGTAAAAGAGGCAAAGAGGCTGGCCGAAGAATCGGATATGAAGATAGATTTTCTGGCAATCCCGGCAGAAAAGCTGGATTTCCCCGGGCAGAGCTTTGACGTGATCACAGCCTGTCAGTGTTTCTGGTACTTTGATCACGAAAAGGTTATGCCGAAGCTCGCAGAGCTTTTGAAGGCAGACGGGAAGCTATTGATCCTTTATATGGCTTGGCTGCCATATGAAGATGAGATAGCAGGGGCAAGCGAGGAGCTTGTGCTTAAGTACAGCCCGAAATGGTCAGGAGCCGGAGAGACAAGGCATCCGATCTGGATCCCGGATGTTGCTTATGATTATTTTGAGATGGAAGATCATGTGGAATATGATCTGATGGTGCCGTTTACCAAAGGATCCTGGCATGGGAGGATGAAAGCCTGCAGGGGTGTGGGTGCATCCTTGTCCGATGAGGAATTGGCCGCCTGGGATAAAGAGCACAGGGAGCTGCTGGAGAGGATCGCGCCGGAGCGGTTTGAGGTTTTACATTACGCGGCACTCACGGTATTAAAGAAAAGATGAGACAGGACCGCTAAAGGACTTCCTGTATGAGGCGATGAAAGCGAAGAAGAATATGGTCTATCATCCAATACCGCCATTTTTTGATAAGAATTCAAAGATATTGATACTTGGAAGCTTTCCGTCGGTAAAGTCCCGGGAGCAGATGTTTTTCTATGGGCATCCGCAGAACCGGTTTTGGAAAGTGGCGGCAGCGGTATTTGGTCAGGAAGTGCCGCAGAGCATAGCGCAAAAGAAAGAATTCCTGAGACAAAACAATATAGCCGTCTGGGATGTCATAGGAGCCTGTGAGATCGAAGGCTCGGCGGATTCTACGATCAGAGACGTGACTCCCAATGATCTTTCGCAAATTCTGGATACGGCAGATATCAAAAAGATATTTGTAAACGGAAAGACGGCAGAGAGATATTACAATAAATATACCAAAGACGTGATCGGTCGCGAGGCTTTATGCCTTCCGTCAACAAGTCCGGCAAATGCGGCATGGACGTTGGAAAAACTGATCGATGCCTGGAAGGTGCTCAGGGAGACAATCCTTTCGGACCTTCCAGATATATGACCGGAACGAAATTTTTTCGGATGGCGGATATCATATTAAAAAATGATGGGCAATTTGATCCGAAAATCCGATACCGCCATTTCTTGGAATAATATGTGCAATAGCAGTAGCAGGTATGGTCGTATTGGCTTTTTATTTTGAATATGGCCCCGGTGAAAAAAAAGATAAAGACAAAGAAGAATAAGCTGACAAAAGGTCCCTCCTGTGGCAAACGCGGCAGCAAAGGATGAGAGTATGGAAATACGAGATGAACGGATAAAAAACGCGGTTGATAGCGGAAGGTTTGTGACGCCAAATATTGCAAAGGGATCCGACGGCGTTTACCGCTGGATGTATGAACTGAATCTCTTTAAAAATCCGACAGTCCTTATTACTGTTTACAAGGTGCTTCTGATAACCTTCGCTATCATGCTCGTATTTTTCTTTTTCATTTCCATTCCGGGCGGGAATTTCGCGGAACAGTTTATCGGGATGCTGAAGGTACTTGCGATCCTGTTTGGCATATTTCTTGTCCTTGGGCTTATTTCCTATCTGATCTATGCTGCATACCTTGGAGGGAAATATATTGTTCTTTTTGAAATGAATGAGCACGGCGTGACCCATACGCAGATGCCGAGGCAGTATAACAGGGTGAGGCGCGTGGCAGGGACTGCGATAATATCCGCTTTTCTAAATAATGATCTGACTTTGTTGGCAAATATAAATCTTTCGACTATGAGGGATTCGTCTATCTCGGTCTTTTCGCATGTCAAAAGCATAAAGCCAAGGCGCTCCCGGAATGTGATCTATGTAAACAGCCCGTTTGTAAAAAATCAGATCTACGCAGAGGATATGGATTTTGTTTTTGTGGAGTGGTATATTAAGCAGCATTGCAGACATGTGGATATAAGATGATATTTTCCGATCAGCAGAAAGGAATAGATGAAGATGAAAAAGACCAAGATTATATGCACGATAGGACCGGCAAGCGACACAGAGGAAGTTCTTACCAAAATGTGTCAGGCCGGGATGAACGTGGCAAGACTGAATTTTTCCCACGGTTCTCATGAAGAGCATTTAAAGAAGATCGAGATGATAAAAAAGGTTCGGCAGAACCTTGATTTCCCCCTTCCGATAATGCTCGATACAAAAGGGCCGGAGTATCGGATAAGGGATTTCAAGAACAAGCATGAAACCTTGAAGGACGGACAGACCTTTACATTTACAACGAGAATGGTCATGGGGGATGACACTATAGTATCCGTAAATTACAAAGACCTTGTTTCGGAACTGAAGACGGGGGATCGGATACTCGTAAACAACGGCCTTCTGATATTTGAAGTGAAGGAGCTTACCGAAACAGATGTCATCTGCGATGTTATTTCAGGCGGTGAGATATCTGACCGAAAGAGCATGAATTTTCCCAATCATGTATTTAAAGGCGATTATCTCAGTGAGGATGACAAGAATGATCTCCTCTTCGGGATCGAAAATGATATTGATTTTGTAGCGGCATCATTTGTCTCAAACAAAGATAATGTATGTGAACTGAGGAAATTCCTGGATGAAAACGGCGGTGAGGAAATTGATATCATAGCAAAGATCGAGAATAGGGCAGGAGTTGATAATATTGAAGAGATATGCGAGATAGCAGACGGGATAATGGTTGCCCGCGGTGACCTTGGAGTTGAGATTCCTTTCATTGAGGTTCCCGCGATCCAGAAATATCTCATCAAGAAGTGCAGACTTCTCGGAAAAAGAGTTATTACCGCAACCGAGATGCTCGAATCCATGATCCACAATCCCCGGCCCACAAGGGCAGAGATTTCGGATGTCGCAAATGCCGTATATGATGGTTCTTCAGCGATAATGCTTTCCGGGGAAACTGCTGCCGGGAAATATCCGGTTGAGGCTGTTAAGAATATGGCAGAGATCGCAGAATATACGGAAAAGAATATTGACTACGTCAAAAGATTTTACAGTACGGAATATGTTATAAAAAACAATCTCGACGCCCTCTCGCATGCCACATGCGCAATGGCGATAGATACAAAGGCAAAGGGGATAGTGATAAGCTCAATTTCAGGAACAACAGTCAGGATGGTAAGCCGCTTCAGGTGTCCCGTTGACATCATCGGCATGACGACCTCAAGAAAGGCATGGCGAAAATTGAACTTAAGCTGGGGGGTTACTCCCGTCATGAGCGATGAATTCGATTCGGTCGATGTCATGTTCTATTATGCCACGAAAAATGCTGTAGATATTTTCGGACTTGAGAGCGGCGACAATATCATCCTTACCGGAGGGCAGACGAGCAAGCAGTCAGGCAGCACCAACACAATAAGGCTCACAACGATAAAATAGTGAGGGCGTTATATATTTAGGAGAGAAAACTATGGCATGGTATAACGAAGCAGTCTTTTATCATATATATCCGCTGGGCGCTCTTGGGGCACCGAAACAGAATGAATACAGTGAACCCGTTCACAGACTGCGTGAGCTTTTTAAGTGGATACCGCATCTTAAAGAGATGCACTTTAACGCATTATATATTGGACCTCTTTTTGAGTCGGTGGGGCATGGCTATGAGACGACAGATTACATGAAACTTGATTCAAGGCTCGGGACAAATGAGGATCTCAGTGAATTTGTGAAGGCCTGCCATGACAACGGCATAAGGGTGATCTTTGACGGGGTATTCAACCATACAGGGCGTGATTTCTTTGCGTTCAAAGATATCCAAAAAAACAGGGAGAACTCTCCTTACCGGGACTGGTACTGCAATGTGAACTTCTACGGGAACAACGAATACAATGACGGTTTTTCCTATGACAACTGGGGAGGTCACAACCTCCTTGTCAAGCTGAACCAGAGAAACCCCGCGGTGCAGGATTATATATGCTCTGTGATAAGATTCTGGGTCGAGCACTTTGACATAGACGGGATCAGACTTGATGCTGCTGATGTTCTCGATTTTGAATTCATGAAGCTGCTCCGGCGGACAACCGATGTCTTAAAGCCTGAATTCTGGCTTATGGGAGAGGTGATACACGGGGATTATTCACGCTGGGCAAATAATGAAACGCTACACAGCGTGACGAATTATTCTCTCCACAAGGCACTCTACAGCGGGCACAATGACAAAAATTATTTTGAGATAGCCCATACCATAAAGCACAATAATGAGATGGTGCCGGGGAATATCCGTCTTTACAACTTCGTGGACAATCATGATGTCGAGAGGATAATGACAAAGCTTTCGGATAAGGCGAATTATACTCCCGTTCACATCCTTCTTTATACTCTGTCCGGCATACCCTCGGTCTATTACGGAAGCGAGTTCGGGATAGAGGGGAAAAAAGAGAGGTTTTCCGACGACTCACTTCGCCCCGCGATCGATATCTCGCAGTACAGCGATGCGATAGAAAAAAATCCCTGCACGAAGCTTCTAGAAAGGCTTGGAGACATACACGAAAAATATAAGGAGCTCTCAAACGGAGACTACAGGGAGCTTTGCCTCAAAAATGAGCAGTTTGCGTTCGCGCGAGGCGATATGATAATAGCCGTAAATAATGTGTCTCATGAGGCAGGTATAAATGTAGAGGCTCATCATGAGAGCTATATCGGACTTCTCAGCGGGACAAGGGTTTCATCAAACAACGGAAGGCTTGATATCACGCTTTCTGCAAACAGCGGAGAGATCTTTGCGCCAGAGACAGCTTTTTCGAAAAAGGAAGAAGATCTTGTAAGCGTTCTTCCTGAAATAAATGAGGTGAAGGAGACCACTGAAACCACTGTCTCTGAGACAGAACCGAAAGAGGAGATAAAAGAAGCGCTCAAGGAAGAGCCGAAAGAGGAGACAACGGAAGAACCAAAAGCAGAGGTCAAGGAAGAACCAAAAGAAGAACCAAAGCCGGTTGAAAAAATACCGGATATCCCTTATTCTGAAATGAGTGTTGAACAGCTTCAGGAGGTCATCCTCGGGAAAATGGCAAAGAACGGTCCGGTGACCGACAGGATGCGAAGGGATGTACTTGAAAATGTATGGCACGACTCGCTCGTAAAGTGGGCTGAGAGCTTTAGATAGCAGGAGGTAAAGAAAAATGAACACAAGTCAGATAGAAAAGCAGTTGAATGATCTTATAGCGCAGGTAATAAGCTGTCAGATCGGGGATCCAATGAACAAGGCGAAGTGGGAGGATGTAAGGCGTCCTCTCCTTGAGGCTTTAAACAATCTCGGTAAGGTGAATGCTCCTTAAGCTTTTTCAATCATTATCTTTTGTTTTGATGTCAAAATACAGGCCGTTTGGATCAATTTCTGATGCAGGCGGCTTTGTTTCTGTCTTTACGGGAAGGGAGTATTTTTGAGACATGAGCCAAAACAAAAAGATCATCCTCTTTTTTGTGGCATTACTTTTTTCTTTTTTCATTCCATGCATTTCTTCAAAGGCAGAAGGCTTGTCCTTTACTGCGACTCTTGACGGAAGAAATGTAACGCACGTCCTTTCGGATGATGACTATTCCACAACCGTAAAGCCGGGAGCGGGGAGCGAGCTTGTCATTACATCAGAAGAGCCGATGCAGGGCTTGTATCTTGAGTGGGACAGGGTGCCGTCTGAGTGGCTTCTTAAAGAAAATGAGAGCACGACAACATTTGGAACACATGGTTTTCTTCATGAATATGTACCCCTTTCGTCTTCCCAAAACAGTATAACTATTGTTTCGAAAGAGAGCATGACACTGTGCAATATCAGAGCGATCCCGATCGGAACTGATCCAAAGACCATAGCACAGGTCTGGGAAGAACCGCAGGAGAAAACCGATTTCCTTGTCTTTTCGACTCACGCAGATGATGAGATACTCTTCCTCGGCGGAGTGCTTGCAAAATATGGCGGCGGAGAGGGGATCCCGGTACAGATAGCCTATCTTACTGAATTCTGGAGTACAGAGCCTGTAAGGGAGCATGAGAAGCTCGACGGACTCTGGGAAGCGGGGATCAGGCGCTATCCGATTGATGGCGGCTTCAGGGACTATTATGCTGCTGATCTTGATGAAGCGCTTTCAAAGTACGATCATGACAAGGTGCTTTCCTGGACGGTTTCGACGATAAGGCGCTTCAAGCCTCTTATCGTGGTGACGCAGGATCTCAATGGAGAGTACGGACATGGCGGTCACAGGCTTCTTGCACGTTGTGTAACGGAAGCGGTTGAGAGATCGATGGATCCTTCCTTCTATCCTGCTTCCGCTGAAGAATATGGCGTGTTTGACGTAAAAAAGACCTATCTTCATCTCTATCCGGAGAATACGATCACACTTGATGTGAGGCAGCCCCTTCCTTCTATGGGAGGACGGAGCGCGCTTGAGGTCGCCCGGGACGCCTACAAAAAGCATGTGTCACAACAGAAATACTGGTTTTATGTGACGGATGATCCGAAGGATTACAGAGCTTCAGAGATAAACTGCTCGAAATTCGGGCTTTTCAGGACGACGGTAGGAAATGACAGCGGTCAAAATCAGATGACGGAAAATATCATTACCTATGAGGAAGAAGAGAGGCTTGCGGAAGAAAAAAGAAAAGCAGAGATACTGTCGAGCGAGGAAACAGTAAGAGCGTCAAAGAGTGCTTCGATCGAGCGCGAGAGGACTGAGCGGGAAAACGCGGAAAAATCCGCTGCCGCATTGTCATCAGAAAATAAGAAAAGCGATGGGATAGAAGAGGGTGATACAAATGCTTCTCACGACAGAAGGCTCATCATAATAGTCATCCTCATAATTGCCCTTGCAGTGATAGCCCCATGGACAGTGTATCGGATCTCACGATCAAGGAGAAGGCGAAAAAGAAAGAGAAAGAAAAAGCGGTAAATTACATGATCAGACTTTCGTATAGGGCGTCGAGAGCCGCCTCGCTGTGGCTTTTCCAGTTGAGGCAGATATTCTCTGCCGCTTCCTTTGTAGGAACCGGAAAGGTGAGATCTATGATCCTCGCACCCTTTACGGTCTTTGTAAGCCTTACCGAAAAGCCCGATACAGTAATATCATAGGTGGCTCCAAGAGAGGATTCCGCTCTGATCTCCTTCCTGTTTTCGTCGAGATAGCTTTTGATGTCTGCGAGGATATCTTTTGTGATCCTGTCTGAGAGAGAAGAAAGAGCAGAGCTCCCCGCATCTGTCAGGCTGTAGTAGGTGCGGGAGAGCTCTTCCTTTGAACTTATCAGTCCCTGATCCTTCAACTCATAAAGGTCTTTCTGGACCGTGAAATAATTGGTGTAATTCTTTTTTGAAAAGAAGTCAGTGATGACCGAGGTTGAAAGAGGCTCCGTCGATAACGAAAGGAGCTTCATCAGCATAGTTTTATAGAGGGTGTCGGTATCCATATTATTTTTCTATATGTTCCATGACCGCAGTTGCAACAGCATCCGCAACCCTTTTGTCAAAGGGCTCGGGAAGCACATGCTCACTTGAAAGTGAATCGGAGGCAAGCTCTGCGATAGCATAAGAAGCAGCAAGCTTCATTGCTTCATTGATCTGCTTTGCTCCGCCCTTTAAGGCGCCCTTGAATATGCCGGGGAATACGAGGACATTGTTGACCTGGTTCGGGAAATCTGAGCGGCCTGTCCCAACGACAGCGGCTCCGGCTTCTTTTGCAAGGTCCGGCATGATCTCCGGGATGGGATTTGCCATTGCAAAGATAATGGGATCCGGGTTCATAGAGCGGACCATATCCTGCGTGAGGACGGAAGGCGCGGATACGCCGATGAAGATGTCGGCTCCCTTTACAGCATCCGCAAGCGTCCCTTCCTTCTTTTCAAGATTTGTTACGGATAGCATTTCTTTTGTCGCCCAGTTGAGCCTTGGATTGTTTTCTGAAAGGATGCCCTTTGAATTTGCCATCGTGATATGCAAAAAGCCGTCAGAAAGCAGGAGCTTTGCTATCGCAACTCCTGCAGCTCCGGCGCCGTTTATTACGATCGATACTTCTTCCTTCTTTTTGCCTGTGACCTTCAGGGCGTTCAAAACTCCGGCAAGAACTATTATGGCTGTTCCGTGCTGGTCGTCATGAAAGACCGGGATATCAAGCTCCTCCTTGAGGCGTTTTTCAATTTCAAAGCAGCGGGGAGCCGAGATATCCTCGAGATTGATCCCGCCAAAGCCGGGAGAAAGGAGTTTTACTGCCTTTATTATTTCTTCGGTATCCTGGGTATCAAGGCATATCGGGAAGGCATTCACATCTCCGAAGGTCTTGAAGAGTACAGCCTTTCCTTCCATTACCGGCATCGCGGCATAGGGACCTATGTTTCCGAGACCGAGGACAGCGCTTCCGTCCGAGACCACTGCTATGGTATTTTGTTTGATCGTATATTTGTAAGCAAGGGACTTGTCTTTTGCTATCTCTCTGCAGGGCGCGGCAACTCCCGGAGTATAGGCAAGAGCCAGATCCTCGTGGGTGCTTACGGGTGCCTTTGGAACAGTATCGAGTTTCCCCTGCCACTTTTCGTGGAGGAGGAGTGCTTCTTCATCATGAGTCATGGGACATCTCCTTTCCTTATCAGAACAAAATCTCCCGGCAGTATAACGCTTTTAAAAATACCTTGCAAGATTGACGAAAAAGTATTAAAATTCGTACTCAGCTAACTTCATTTCAAAAGGGTTTTTCGAATTATTGTCATTTATTAATACAATCCCAAAAAGGCAGGAAATATATGAACAGGGAACAATATGAGTCGCTTAAGGCCGCCGATATCAAGGCTATAGCGAAGACGCGCGGCATTAAATATGCCCAGTCAAAGAAGAAGGAAGAGCTTATCGACCTTATGGTCGCTATGGACGAAGAGGAAGAGTCAAAGGAAGAGAGCACTTCTGAGGAAGCAGGGACAGAAAAATACGAAGAATCGTCAGAAGCCGCTGTTTCAGAGAATTCTGAAGCTGAACAGGAAACTGAAGAAAAAACTGAAAAGGAGTCCGGGAAGGAGCCTGAGAAGACAGAAAAAGAAGAAAAGGACGGGAAGGAAGAAAAGAACGAAAAGAAGCCGCCTGTATATGATGACGCAAAGCCCGGGTCAGGCTTCCTCGAGGTTCTCTCCGAAGGCTATGGTTTCCTTCGCTCAAACGGCTTCATGTCGGGGGAAAATGATATCTATGTTTCGCCTTCCCAGATCAGAAGATTCAATCTGAAGACCGGAGACATAGTTACAGGCTCCACCAGACGGAACAATCCAAATGACAAATTCGGAGCACTTCTCTATATTGATACGATAAACGGCATGTCTCCCGAGGCGGCCTCTGCGCGCCCCAATTTTGAGAACCTGACTCCGATCTTTCCGAACAAGAGGATAAGGCTCGAAAAACAGGGCGGTCCCGTTTCGATGAGGATCGTAGACATGCTGTCTCCCATCGGTATGGGGCAGAGAGGGATGATCGTTTCACAGCCCAAGGCCGGAAAGACGACTCTTTTAAAGCAGATCGCAACATCTGTCATAGCAAGCCATCCGGATATGCATATCATTATCCTCTTGATCGACGAGCGGCCTGAGGAAGTCACCGACATGAAGGACAATGTAAAGGGAGATAATGTTGAGATTGTCTATTCCACCTTTGATGAGCTTCCGGAGCACCACAAGAGGGTTTCCGAGATGGTGATCGAGCGGGCAAAGCGGCTTGTGGAGCATGGAAGGGATGTGATGATCCTCCTTGACTCCATCACCCGTCTGGCGCGCGCATACAATCTTACCGTACCGCCTTCCGGAAGAACGCTTTCCGGAGGTCTCGATCCCGCGGCGCTTCATATGCCGAAGAGGTTTTTCGGTGCGGCAAGGAACATGAAGGAGGGCGGAAGCCTTACGATCCTTGCCACGGCGCTTGTTGAGACAGGCTCGAAGATGGATGATGTTGTATTCGAGGAATTCAAGGGTACAGGCAATATGGAACTCGTCCTTGACAGAAAGCTTTCTGAAAAAAGGGTATTCCCCGCTATCGATCTTGCAAGATCATCCACCAGACGTGACGATCTCCTTTTTGATCTTGAAGAGGCAAGGGCTGCGGATATCCTCAGAAAGGCTCTTGTAGGACTCAAGAAGGACGAAGCTACAGAGGCTGCTCTTCACCTTTTCACGCATACTAGGAGCAACAGGGACTTTGTAGATATGGTGATAAAGAAAAACGGAGTCTTCTAAAAAGAACTTGCAAAGCGACTTTCGTGGTGATATATTTGTGTAGTTGTTTTCGTCGGGATGTTCATACGGGAAGAAAGGTGAGATTGAAATGAGAAAGGGAATTCATCCTCAGTTCTACCAGGCGACGGTTACCTGCAACTGTGGCAACACCTTCGTTACCGGTTCAACAAAGGAAAGCATTCACGTTGAGATCTGTTCGAAGTGCCATCCGTTCTACACCGGACAGCAGAAGCAGGTCAAGGCAAAGGGCCGTATCGACAAGTTCAACAAGAAATACGGTATTGCAGAGTAAAGAATGGCCGGGCAGGGTGCCCGGTCTTTTCTTTTTTTAATGATAATGCGATTACAGGAAGCATACAAATTAATAAAAAAGGAGCTTGAGGCCGCAGGAATAGAGGAATTTGAAAACGACAGCGGCCTCATCATCTCAGAGGTTACAAAGAAAAGCGTTCTTTCGATAAAGCTTACACCATTTGAAGAGCTGTCAAAAGCAGAAGAGGAGAGGCTTTTTGAGATAACTGAAAGGCGGCGAAACAGGGAGCCTCTTCAGTTTATCCTGGGCTACGCTTATTTCATGGGACTGAAATTTCCCGTCAGCAGAGAGGATGATACTCTGATCCCCCGTTTTGATACGGAAGTTTTGTGTGAGGCTGTTCAAAATGAGATCAAGGGAGATGAGAGAGTACTTGATCTTTGTACCGGCTCAGGCTGCATATTGCTTTCCATAGCAAAAAATAAGGGGATATCCTTCGGGGCAGGTTGTGATATAAGTGAAAAGGCCATCTTTGCTGCAAAAAGAAATGCCAATCTGTTTTCGCTTTCAGACAGCTGCCATTTTTTCTGCGGTGATCTTTATGAAGCGCTTCCCGAAGGGACAGAGCCCTTTGATATCATAGTTTCAAATCCCCCTTATATTCGGGAAAGAGATATGGAAAACCTAATGCCGGAGGTGAGGCTCTTTGAACCTGAAAGAGCGCTCTATGGCGGGGAAGACGGTCTTTGTTTTTACAGAAGGATAATAAAGGACGCGGGGGCATTCTTAAAGCCACAGGGAAAGCTCTTCCTTGAGATCGGCATGGATGAAGGAAAAGAGGTTAGTGACCTTCTTCGTGAGGCTCAATTTTCAGAAATAAGGATAATTAAGGATTTAAACTCCCTTGACAGGGTTGTAATGTCCAAAAAGAGGACGTGAAGATGTACGAACAGATGGAGGATGTGGTCCTTCGCTATGAGGAATTGATGCGGCTTTTGTCAAGTCCCGACGCAGCGGATGACAGCAAAAACTTCAAAAGGCTTATGAAGGAGCAGGGGGATCTTGCTCCTATAGTTGAAGTCTACAAGGCGTACAGAAAAGCCGAAAACGATATCACGGAAACAAAGAAGCTGCTTTCCGACGAGAAGGATCCCGATATGATAGAACTTGAGAAAGAGGAGCTTTCCGAGGCAAATGAAAGGCTTCTTTCCTACGAGAAGCAGCTTCAGATATTTCTTCTTCCCAAGGACAAGAATGATGACAGGGATGTGGTGCTTGAGATCAGAGCAGGAGCCGGAGGGGAGGAGGCAGCTCTGTTTGCGAGCGACCTTTACAGGATGTACCAGCGTTACATACAGTCAAGGGGCTGGTCCATGGAGACCGACGAGTTTGAAGAGACAGGCATAGGCGGCTTCAAGCATATCAGCTTCACAGTAAGGGGGACGGGAGTATATTCGGTTTTGAAATATGAGTCCGGTGTCCACAGGGTGCAGAGAGTACCTGAGACCGAATCCGGCGGGAGGATACATACCTCGACCGCCACTGTAGCTGTCATGCCGGAGGCCGACGAGATAGATATTCCGGAAATTCCGGAAAAGGATGTGCGTATTGATGTGATGAGGGCTTCCGGAAACGGCGGCCAGTGCGTCAATACTACGGATTCAGCGGTTCGGCTCACACATTATCCTACAGGGATAGTCATCTATTCGCAGACTGAAAAATCACAGCTTCAGAACAAGTTGAAGGCCTTTGCGCTGCTTCGTACGAAGCTTTATATGCTCAAGCTCATGGAACAGAAGGAGTCAAGGTCAGAGGAGACGCTCGCCCAGATAGGTACAGGTGACAGGAGCGAGAAGATAAGGACATACAATTTCCCTCAGGGAAGAGTCACTGATCACAGGATAAATCTGACGCTGTACAAGCTTGATCGTGTGATGAACGGGGAACTTCAGGAGCTACTGGACGCTTTGATAGCATATGACCAGCAGCAAAAGCTTGCAAAGTCCGGCACTGAAGCTTGAAAATCCGTCCGGACTCTACAATCAGTGGGTTTTGCATACTTGACTGAAAAAATAAAGGCCGATATACTACCAAAATAGCAAGGAACAAAGGAGCCAGAAGATGTCAGAGGAATTGTTGGTTGTCAAAGGGCTTTTTGCCTCGGTTGACGACAAGGAGATACTTCACGGGATCGATCTAACTGTAAAGAGCAATGAGACTCATGTGATCATGGGACCGAACGGTGCGGGAAAGTCCACCCTCGGTTCTGTTTTGATGGGGGATCCGAGATATAAGATAGACAAGGGGACTGTAAAGCTCTCAGGCGAGGATATCACAGGTCTAACCCCGGACAAGATCGCAAAAAAGGGATTGTTTCTTTCATTCCAGAATCCTATAGAGGTTCCGGGGATCACGCTTTCAAATTTCATCAGGTCTTCGATCGAGGCAAGGACAGGTGAGCATATCAGGGTATGGGATTTCAAGAAGCGTCTTGAGTCACTTATGAAGGTCCTTGATATGGATCCCTCCTATGCTGAGAGAGATCTGAATGTCGGCTTTTCAGGAGGAGAGAAGAAGAAGGCTGAGATACTTCAGCTCCTGGCACTCTCTCCGAAGATAGCAATTCTTGATGAGACAGATTCAGGTCTTGATGTTGATGCGGTAAAGACTGTTTCTGACGGCATCAGGGAATACAAAGAATCGACTGACGGCGCCCTTATCATCATTACCCATTCAACAAAGATACTTGAAGCGCTGACTGTTGACAGGACACATGTCCTTGTTGACGGGCGGATCACAAAAGAGGGCGACGGAAGCCTTGTTGATGATATTAATGAAAATGGTTTCGAGAATTATCTGAGATAATAATGGCTCAAAAAGAAGAAAAAACAGTAGTAAATGATATAGACAGATCATTCTATGACTTTCGCTTCGAGGAGAAGGAGGACGAGATCTTCAAGGTCGATGAGGGACTTACTGAGGAGATCGTGCTTGAAATATCAAAGGAAAAGGGCGATCCCGACTGGATGAGAGATTTCAGGCTGGAGTGCCTCAAGACCTACAACGAGCTTTCCTTCCCCCAGTGGGGACCTTCGATAGACGGACTTGATATGAATAATATCATTACCTATATCCGTCCGAAGGAAAAGAAGATGGCAGCGAAGTGGGACGAGCTTCCCGAAGATATCAAAAATACCTTCGTGAACCTCGGGATACCAAAGGCGGAGCGTGAGTCTCTTGCCGGGGTCGGCGCGCAGTACGATTCCGAGCTTGTATATCACAATGTGAAGGATGAGACAGCAAAGCTCGGGGTTGTCTATACCGACATAGAAAGTGCGCTTCACGGGCCCTATGAAGGCATGATAAGGGATCACTTCATGCATCTTGTTCCCCCGACTGACCACAAGTTTGCCGCTCTCCACGGTGCGGTATGGTCCGGAGGATCCTTTGTTTATGTGCCAAAGGGCATCCATCTTGAAATACCGCTTCAATCCTATTTCAGGCTGAACGCTCCGGGAGCCGGTCAGTTTGAGCATACCCTGATCATAGTGGATGAGGGGGCCTACTGCCATTTCATAGAGGGCTGCAGCGCACCGAAATACAATGTCGCGAACCTTCATGCCGGCTGTGTCGAGCTTTTTATTGAAAAGGGCGCGACTCTCCGTTATTCGACCATAGAGAACTGGTCAAAGAACATGTACAACCTGAATACGAAGAGGGCAAGGGTTGAAGAGGACGGAAAGATAGAATGGGTTTCAGGTTCCTTCGGATCCCATGTCTCATATCTTTATCCTATGAGTGTGCTTTCGGGGGCGAGGGCAAAGAGCGAATTTACAGGAGTCACCTTCGCAGGAGCAGGACAGGATCTTGATACGGGAACGAAGGTCCTTCACAATGCGCCGGATACCTCCTCATATATCAATACCCGCTCCATCTCAAAGTCCGGCGGCATATCGACCTTCAGAAGCTCTGTCGTAGTGACGGAGAAGGCGAAGGGATCAAAATCCTCGGTATCCTGTGAATCCCTGATGATAGATGACGACTCAAGATCCGATACTATTCCCGCAATGGACATAAGGACCTCTGACTGTGACATAGGCCATGAGGCAAGGATAGGGCGGATATCTGATGATACGGTCTTTTATCTCATGAGCAGAGGGCTTAACGAGGAGGATGCGAGAGCCCTTATAGTCAGCGGCTTTGCTGACAATGTAGGCAAGGAGCTTCCCCTTGAATACGCAGTCGAGATGAACAACCTCATACGGCTTGAAATGAAAGGTACATCAGGGTGAATATATGGATGCGTCATTAAGATTAAATCAGATGCCTTCACCGACCTGGAACAGGCTGAAAGTAAATGAGGCTGTGGAAAGAGGTTTTGCGGCAGCAAAAGAGCCGTTTGAGGAAAAAAAGGTTCCCGGCGGTGTCTCCTTTGAACAAAAGAAGGAGACAGCCTTTCCCGATCAGAAGACAGGAGCGGGAGAAGAAGTACAAAAGACAGTCAGCTCTTCAAACATTCCCGCAAGGAGCTTCGTCTTTGAAAATTCAAAAGAGGACGAGCCTCTGTATATAGAGCTCCCCGCAAAGGAAAACAAGTCCGCACTTCTTCCCATAGAGCTTTCAGTAAAGGCCGGCAGCAAGGGAGTCGCTGTTATGTTCTTTACCTGTGAGGATGATGAAGAAGTAGAACAGTGTGTTCAGACAAAATATGAGGTTTTGGCTGGAGCAAGCCTTACTCTGATCCAGATTATCTCACTTTCAAAAAAGAGCAGGCTGATATCCGACATAGGAGGAAAGGTCGAAGAGAACGGAAAATTTCATCTCATCCAGCTCGTGCTTAAGGGCGGGCAGATTGACCTTGGTGCTCTGTCTGATCTTTCGGGGAAAAAATCCTCTCTTGAAACTGACATAGTTTACCTTACCGGGCAGGATGAGGTACTTGATATTAATGAAATAGCAAATCATATCGGGAAAAACACAAACTCCCTCATCAGGGTAAACGGAGTTCTTTCCGAAAATGGGAAGAAGACCTTCAGAGGCACTATTGATCTTCGGCGGGGCGCCAAAGGCGCTGTCGGTACGGAAACAGAAGAAGTGCTTTTGATGGATGATGGTGTGGTAAACCGTTCGGTTCCTGTCATACTCTGTACAGAGGAGGATGTAGAGGGAAATCACGGAGCGACCATAGGGAAGATCGATCAGGATACGCTTTTCTATCTTGAGAGCAGGGGTATACCCGAGGAAATGATCTATGACATGCTTTCAAAGGCGGTGGTGGATTCAATAAAGAAAAAGATAGGCGACGAGGCAACCATAAAAAGGATAGATGAACTTACAAGATGACGAGAGAAGAAGAAAGAATAAGAGCTGATTTTCCACTCCTTTCAAAAAACAATGTGATATATCTTGACAATACTGCGACATCACAAAAGCCCAAGAAGGTCATAGATGATGTTGCAGAGTTTTACAGGACGCTTAATTCAAATCCGATGAGGGGCCTTTATGATATAAGCGTAAGGGCTACTGAAAGGGTTGAAGAGGCAAGGGAGAAGGCGGCTTCGTTTATAAACGCAAAAAATTCCTCCGAGATCGTATTTACAAGGAATGCGACTGAAGGCTTGAATCTTGTGGCTTATACCTATGGTGAGGAGAAGCTTTCCGAGGGCGACGAGGTAATGATCTCCATTTCGGAGCATCACTCAAACCTTCTTCCGTGGCGGCTGCTCTGTGAAAGAAAGAAAGCTGTCCTTAAATATTTCGAGTGCGATGAGACCGGTGTTTTTTCACTTGAGGAATTCAAGCATGCGCTTTCCGCCAAGACGAAGATCGTTGCGATGAGCGCTATGTCGAATGTATTCGGAAGGGAAAATGTCATCACGCCATTTGTGAAGGCAGCACACGAGTGCGGTGCGGTTTTTGTGGCTGACGGTGCTCAGAGCGTCCCCCATGTCAGGACGGATGTAAGTGAGAGCGGGGTTGATTTCCTTGCTTTTTCCGGACACAAGATGTTTGCTCCGATGGGGATAGGTGTTCTTTACGGAAAGAAAGAACTCCTTGAAGAAATGCCGCCCTTCCTTTCAGGCGGTGAGATGATAGAATACGTTCACAGGGATTCAGAGAGATTCAGTGCTCCTCCGTATAAGTTCGAGGCTGGGACGATGAATGCCGGAGGTGCTGCAGGTCTTTTGTCAGCACTTCAATACATAGACTCGGTCGGATTTGAGAATATTATGAAGCGCGAAGAGGAGCTTTCAGAGTATATGCTCTCAGGGCTTGTAAAGATACCTCATGTGAAAGTCCTGGGTTCTGATGAAGCAAGGGAGCACCACGGGATATTTACTTTTACAGTAGACGGAGTGCATCCACACGATATTTCAGAGATAATGAGCTCCAAAAATATCTGCATCAGGGCGGGACATCACTGCGCTCAGCCCCTGCACGAGTTCCTTGGCGTAAGGTCAACAGCAAGGGCTTCCCTTGGATACTACAATACAAAAGATGATATTGACGCCTTCTTAAAAACACTTTCTGAAATAAGAGGTGTTATGGGCTTTATGGATTGAAAAATGAATACCTTTTACAATGAGATATTAACAGAACATAATGTGCATCCGACGCATAAGCATGAGCTTTCTGACGCGGACATTACACTTGAAGGCGTTAATCCCTCCTGTGGTGACGATATCATATTGTCCTTCAAGGTCAGTGACGGAGTGATCACGGACGGGGCCTTTTCAGGGGATGGCTGTGCCATATCCCAGGCTTCCTGCGATATGATGCTCGACCTTGTGATAGGCAAGAAGGTAGATGAAGCAAAAAGGCTTTCGGAGATCTTTCTTCGCATGATAAAGGGGGAGGTCACAGATGAAGAGAAGGAGGAACTTGAGGAAGCCGGCATCCTTTCAGACATATCCCATATGCCGGCCCGTGTGAAGTGCGCAGTCTTAGGGTGGCACACGATGGAGGAAATGCTTTCGGAAAATGAGTAAGAAAAAGTCAAAGATCGACCCGAACGAGACAACGGACACATATGCATCTGAAGGGATGACGATCGGCCTCATAATAGGGGGCTTTTTCTTTATTGTTTTTCTTTTGGGGAGGCATGCCTCATATGGAGCAGTATTTCTGGTGATCTGCGTTGTGGCGGGGCTTATCATCGGGCTCATGCAAAGAAAACCGCCGATAGGTGACGAGAAGCTGAACCGGGAGATCAAAAGCTACAAAAAGCTTGATAAAGAGAGAAATGCCTTTTTTTTGGACAGATCTGTAAAGAAGTATGACAAAAATGTAAGGACGCCTGTCATCAGAAAGAATCTTGCGAACGGAGAACGTGTTGCAGGCTTTCTTTTAAAGGGCAGCGGAAGGTTTGAAGAGAAGATGTTGATACGTGATGAAAAGGACCTTCGTGAATTCATGCGGCAGTATGGGATCTCGAGTGAAGAGGATCTGAAAAAAGGGGAAGAATGAATTGAGCATTGAATTTGTATTCGGAAGTGCAGGAAGCGGGAAATCGTCCTATCTCAGGAAAACGGCACATGACCTTGCCATTGAGAAAAGAACGAGGACCTGCTTTTTTATTGTCCCGGACCAATATACCTTCTCGGCGCAGATGGCACTCTGCAGGGAGTTTGAGTCCGGTGTTACTGTAAATGTTGAGGTGCTGTCCTTTGAAAGGTTTGCGCGCAGGATATTTAATGAGCTCTCAACCGGGCTTTCAAAGGTGCTTTTTGACAGCGGAAAAGCGCTCGTGCTTTCAAAGGTCATCGCAAAGAAAAAGGATGAGCTTTCAGTGCTTTCAGCAAAGGCACTTGAAAAGGCGGGAATGGTGGATGAGATCAAGTCCTTCATTTCCGAACTCATGCAGTATGATATTTCACCCGCATTTCTTTCATCAAAGGCCGGGGATGAAGAGAGTGCGTTTTCGCCTGCATTCAGGAAGAAGCTCCTTGATATCGCAGTTCTTTATGAGGGCTTTCTTTCAGAAATAGCCGGAAAATATACTGTAGGAGATGAGCTTCTCTCACTTTTGACAGAGGTACTTGAACTTTCAAAAATGGCCGGGGGAGAGAATGAAGCCGTCTTTTTCTTTGACGGATTTACGGGCTTCACGCCTCTTCAATACAAAGTGATCAGGAAGCTGTTGTCCTATGACTGCAGGCTCATATTCTCTCTTTGCATCGGTGACGAGGAGGATCCTTACAGCGGTACTTTTGAGGAAAATCTATTTTTTCTTACAAAAAAGACGGTAAAGAGACTCTCTGATATCGGAGAGGAAGCGGGCTGTGAGGTCCGCGAGCTTAAACATCTCTTCCAAAAGAAGGGCGAAGTGAGGCGCTTTTTATCAAATGATATTCTATCCCTTTCACAGAGAGTATTCCGGCCGAAGACAAAGGCAGATACTGAAGATGAGTGCAAAGATATAAGGATAATGCGTTTTGAAACACCTCTGATTGAACTTACATATGTATCCGCAAAGATCCTTTCCATGGTAAGAGAGCAAGGCTATCGTTATCGTGATTTTGCCGTGCTCATGCCATCCCTTTCGGAATATGCCCCCCTTGTCCCCGGTATATTTCAGCGATACTCTGTCCCTTACAATCTCGATATCGATCAAAAGTGTGTAAACGATCCCCTGATCAATCTGATCGAGAGCGCCCTTGATATAGTTCTTTTTGATTTCTCATACGATTCTGTGATGAAATATCTTCGGTCATCACTTTCGGGTGTCTCTTCAGATGAAGCAGACCTCTTTGACAGTTTCCTTTTTTCCACAGGCATACGCGGTCACAAAAAATATGAACAGGGATTCTTTCTTCTTCCGGATGGTTTTTCACCGGATGACCTTGTGACGATAAATTCCGTTCGGGAGAGAATAATGAAGTCCCTTTCCCCCTTCTATTCATCCATGAAAAAGAAGGAGAATAATGTCAAAGACTATGCTTCAACGCTTTTTGCTCTTTTCACAGAACTTGACATTGAAGAAGAACTTTGGGAGATGAAGGGTGAAGCGGATAAGGGGGGTGATGTAGAGAAATCCTATGAGTTTGAAAAGGTCTATCCCTATATCCTGGATCAGCTTGATATGATGGTGGAGATCCTGGGAGAAGAAATGATCTCTCTTGAAAGATTTAAGGAGCTTCTCGAACTTTCGATATCGGAGATCTCTCTGTTTTCGCTTCCCTTCTCGAGTGACTGTGTAACCATAGGAGACCTTGAGAGGACAAGGGTTGAAGACATAAAGGTGCTGTTTCTTGTTGGCGCGGACGATTCCTCAATTCCCGGAAATCTTTCAAACGGCGGCATCATCTCAGAAACCGAGAGGGAAGGGCTCTTATCACTCGATCTTGAGATTGCTCCATCAGGGAGGCAGAGGGCCTTCATTCAGAGATTTTATCTTTATCTTGCGCTTACAAAGCCGTCTGAACAGCTGTTTCTGACTTATCCCACACATGATATGAAGGGGGGAGCAAAAAAACCTTCATACCTTATCAATGAAGTGGCAGACCTCTTTCCGGATCGAAAAGCGAGTGAGGTTATCAAAGGGCTTCCGTTTGAACTTCGTGCAGTTTCTTTTGAAACGCTCTTTGATCATATATCTGAAGCTTTGATGAAGGTAAATGAGGGCGAGTCAGACGAAAATGAAAAGGAGATGCTCTCAAATGCCCTTCCTTACTTTCTATCCCTTGATGAGAAAAAGGGAAGGAGTCTTCTTTCTCAGTTTGAGGGCGTTTGTGAGGAGCATTCCATATCCGGTGAGACCATTGAAAATATCCATGAAGGTGTGATAAAAGGCAGCGTCTCAAATCTCTCACAATATGAAAGCTGTCCCTACGCCTACTTCCTTAAATATGAACTTTCGTTGAAGGAAAAGAGCTTTTATGAAATAAACAGTGCTGATATCGGTTCTTTCTATCATGCTGTGCTCTCGACCTATTCCAAAATGCTTCTGGAAAGCAAGGGGACATTCTTTGATATATCAAAAGAAGAGGTACATCATTTTTTTGAGATGGCCTTTGAGAAGGAAGTGCTCCTTTTGAAAAAGGCAAGGGATATTGAACGGCCTTCTTACCGGCATATGATGAAGAATATGAAAAGGACGCTCCTCTCAACGATCGAGGCTCTTCATTTTCAGGTGGGGAGGGGCAGATATGAGCCAAGGCTGTTTGAACAGAGTCTTTATGAGGCGAAGGACGAGATCATTCTTTCAGACAAAAGCAAACTTCTGATGACCGGATCGATAGACAGGATAGATGTGTATGAGACGGGTGAGAAGGCATTTCTTCGTGTCATAGATTACAAATCCTCTGAGCGTGATATAGATCTCTCTGACATCTATTACGGCCTTGAGATGCAGCTTTTTACCTATCTTTCAGAGGGCCGGAGGATATTTGAAAACAAAAATCCCGCAAAAAAGAAAATAGTTCCGGGCGGAATTCTTTATTCCGTAATAAAGGATCCGATCCTTGAAACGGGCTCAATTGATGATGAAGAGCTCTTCAGAGAACGCCTTCTTTCACACAGGATGAAAGGACTTTTGAACGCTGATGAAGAAAATCTCACAGCTTTTGATGCAAAGATCATTTCTCCTGATAGTGACAGCTTTTCAGGCAAGTCTCCCGTTGTTCCTCTTTCCGTCAACAAAGACGGGACGCCTTCAAAAAAGAATGCGGACATTTGCTGTTCATCAGAGGATATCATTATGCTCTCAGATCTTGTCAGGAAGAATATCGTAGACTCCGGTGAAGCTATAATGAATGGACACTTTCCCATAAGCCCTTGTCTGAAGACCTATGAAAAAGATTCAGACGGGCAGATGAAGAATGCCTGCAGCTACTGTCCTTACTTATCGATATGCGGCTTTGAGAATGGAAGAAACGGCTATTCTTTCAGGATGCTTTCAAAAAAGACTATTGGCGATTGCAGAGAAAAGCTTAATAAAGGATGTGAAAATGGCTGAAATGGAATACACGCCTTCACAGCAGGCTGTCATAAACGAACGAAAAAAGAATATCCTTGTTTCTGCCGCGGCAGGAAGCGGAAAGACTGCGGTCCTGTCTGAAAGGGTCGTAAAGAAGATAACGGATAAAGCAACTCCAATTGATGTCGACAGGATACTCGTCCTTACATTTACAAGGCAGGCTGCCCATGAGATGAAGGAGAGGATCTATCAAAGACTTTCAGAGCTCTACGCAAGGGATCCCTTCAACAACAATCTCAGGCGCCAGATGCTTCTTTTGGATAATGCAAAGATCACTACGATAGACAGCTTTTGCGCATATATTTTCAAGAATTATTTTCAGGATGCAGGAGTTGATCCCTCCCTTCGCATCGCTGAAGAGGCTGAGCTTGCAGTGATCGAAGAAGATGTGATGAGGGACTTCCTTGATGAAAAACATGAAGAAGGGAGCGGGGATTTTCAAAAGCTGCTTGAGTATTTTTCGGGCGACGTAAAGAGCAAAGGAGTATCTTTGGCGATAAAGCAGATACTTGCTCCTGCTTCTTCAGCTGCCTGGCCGAAGGAATATCTGAAAAGTCTGCTTATTCCCTATTCCTTTGAAAACGTGGAAGAACTCATAAACAGCCCGGACATGGCCTTTCTCATTAATTATACAAGAGCGATTCTGGATGGCGTTGTGAGAGCCTATGATGAACTTATAAGAAGTTATCCTGAAGAGGATTCCTATAATTCCTTCTTTAGGGAAGAACAGCAGTGCGTTTGTGAGATTGCCAGTGAGAAGGACTACAGAGCGATCAGGCAGGGATTTATCTCATATAACGAAAGCAGATTTACTCTTCCGAGGAAAGGGCATGACAAGAGGGAATATGATGATGAGGTTAAAGAGAAAAGGAAAGCTCTGAAAAAGGAGCTAACAAAGCTTCAAAACGATTATTTTGGGAAAAGCGCAGAAGAGATATTTGAAGAATTAAAGAAGGCCGGGGAGTTTGCAAGGATACTGATAGAGCTTTCGGCAGAATTCCACGAGAGATTTCTTCTTGAAAAAAGAAAAAAGGGAGTGATGGATTTTTCCGACTGTGAGCATATCGCACTCTCAATACTTATTGACGAAAAAACGAAGGAGAAAAGGGATGCGGCGATAGAACTCTCAAACTACTTCGAAGAGATAATGGTTGATGAATACCAGGATTCCAACTCTCTTCAGGAAACCATATTAAAGAGTCTTGTTACCGAGGATGAGCTTCACGGGAATTACTTTATGGTTGGTGATATGAAGCAGTCTATATACAGCTTCCGTCATGCCGATCCAACGATATTTGAAAAAAAATATGAATCTTTTTCTGAGGATGGAAAAAGAGACAGGCTGATACTCCTCGACAAAAATTTCAGGAGCAGATCAGCTGTCATCTCATCAGTAAACTCAATATTTCAAACAGCGATGAAAAAGGATGTCGGCGGGATAGAATATGATGAGAGGGAGAGCCTGAAGTTTGGAGCATCGTTCCCTGAAGATACAGAGAATAATATCACAGAACTTCATGTGCTTTCCTGGCCGAAAGAGGAAGATGAAAGAGGGGAGTATCTCAGAAAGAATGATTATGAAGCACAATACTGCGCAGACATAGTTTCAGGCATACTTGACTCATTTTCGGTTTACGACAGGAAGAATTCCAAAATGAGAAAGGCACTCCCAAACGACATAGTGATCCTGTCAAGAAGTACAAAGGGAGATTATCAGGAGCTTTCAAAGGCATTCTCAAAAAAGGGTATAGGCCTCTCCATGGTCGAGAAGGAAAATTATCTTGAAAGTTATGAAGCCTCCGTGATCACGGCTCTTCTATCGATAATAGACAATCCCCGTGACGATCTTTCTCTTGTGACAGTCCTGAAAAGCCCTATATGCAGCTTTTCCGATGAAGAACTATTGCTCATAAGAGGCAGGGAAAAAAAGGGCTTCTTTTTTGAGGTCTTTAAAAGATATCTGCATGACGTAGAAAAAAGTGTCAAGGCAAAGGAATTTCTTGATTTTTTTAATGACTTAAGAACCAGAGCGCAAAAAGAAACTGTCAGGGAGCTGATCGAATATATCTATGACAGGACAGGTTTTTTGAATATAGTCTGTGCTATGCCAAACGGAAAAGACAGAAGAGAGAATCTTCAGAGGATACTCGCGCTTTGCGATGATTTTGAAAGGCACTCAGGAAAGGGACTTTTCAATTTCATCCGCTTTCTGAAAAAACAAAAGGAGTACTTGAGTCCCTCCGGAGGCAGTTTTGAAGAAGACGAGGCTTCCCCGTACGTTCGTCTCATGACAATACATAAGAGCAAGGGGCTTCAGTTTCCCATAGTCATCCTTTATGGAGCGGGCAGGAAGTTTCTGGGACCTTCGGCAAAAAGCGCGGTCTTCGTATCGCCGAAGAACGGTCTCTTTCCCAAAGCCTTTGACAGTGAAAGGCGGATAACTGAAAAGACGCAGTCGGAGCTTATAGCGAGGCTTAAGGACAAGAGAGACGGGAGAGGAGAGGAACTGAGACTTCTTTATGTGGCACTTACAAGGGCACAGGAGAAGCTTATTGTGATAGGGACTGCCACAGGCAGTGAAAATAAAGATAATGAGAGGATGATGGGCTCATCGGAAATGTCATTTGCAGACCGTATCAATTGCAATGATCATCTTCATTATATCCTTCCGGCAGCGAGACAAAGAGATGATCTGTTTTTAATAAAAAGGGTGACGCCTTCCGACTTAACAGAGGATAGTGAGGAGATTTCCGGTGGTGAGGAGGAAAAAGAGAAGAGACCTTCAATCATCTTTGCAAAGGACTATATGAAGTCTGAAACTGTGAAGGGTTATATAGAAAGATCCGGCTTTCATTATCCTCATGAAAAGGAGATCGTATTCAAAGCAAAATATTCTGTCAGCGAGCTGAAATCGAGAAGATCGGATGAACTGCTGAAAGATGAAGAGGCGTCTTCGCTTTACAGTGAGCCTTTCGAAAGAGTAAAATATATTCCTGTCTTCATGGGAGGAGAACGGGAATCGGCCCGTGGCTCGCAGAGGGGAACAGCCTTTCATAGATTCCTTGAGTGCTTTGATTTTTCGCTTGATGACTTTGAAAGCGCCTATGAGAAGGAGCTTCTTCGGATGAAGGAAAAGGGGCTCATATCAAAGGATGAAGAGAAACTCCTTGATGAGCGGGAGATAAAGAACTTTCTTAAAAGTCCGCTCTCTTTTAGGATGCATGAAGCAGCAAAAAGAAAGGAACTCTTCAGAGAAAAAGCCTTCGTGATGAGGACAAGGGCTGACACTATCCCGGGTGAAAACGGGACGGATGGCTATGTGCTCATACAGGGGATAGTTGATGTGTTCTTTTTTGAAAATGATGAGCTCGTTATTCTCGATTACAAGACCGACAGGGTGAAGAGCCCTGACACATTGAAGAAGCGCTACACCACTCAGTTAATGCTTTACGCTGAGGCTCTTTCAAAGGCTTATCAGAAGAAGGTCTCAGGGCTTTATATTTATTCATTTGCTTTGAATTCGGAGGAAAAGATTTAAGATCATGAAAAAAAAGAAGCTGTTTTTCGGAGCGCTGCTCCTTGCCTTTACCCTCGTTCTTTCCGCTTGCAGTATAGGCGGAAAGAGGGTTGTTTTTTCAGATCCTGTCAGGGTACAAAGCGTCCTTACAGTCGGGAACCTGAGGTGTCCGAAGGAGGAGGCTTATGTTTATCTTCTTAACTACAGAAGCCTTTATGACAATATCATGGGGTTGAGCATTTGGGACAACAGTTTTGATCTAAAAAGGCTTTCCTCGAGCGTGAAGGTCTCTGTAAAGGATATGATAGCAGAGACTTATGTTCTTTCCATGGATGCAAAAGACAAGGAAACCGACAGCCTTTCGGAGCTGGAGGAAAAGGGAATAGAGGATAGCGCCAAAGATTATTATTCTCTGATGTCCGAGAAGGAAAAGGAGTACTGCGGAGTCTCCGAAGCGCAGCTTGTTGAGGCATACAAAAAGTTCTATATCGCTCAGAGGAACTGCAATGCTCTGATGGCGGCTGTAGATCAGGAGGTCAGTGAGGATGAGGCCAGGGTCATTGATGCCGAGGTGATAGTCATATCAGACGCTGATGTGGCATCAAAGGCAAGCACTGCGATCAACACGGGGAAGTCCTTTGAGGAAGTGATGAATCTGTACTCGGAAGGAACAAAGGGGCAGATATCCTTTGGGAGAAATACCTATCCGAAGGAGGCGGAGGAGGTTATCTTTCGTCTCGAGAATAATGAGACATCCGGACTCATCACGGCAGACGGTAAGTACTATATCGTGAAGTGCTTAAGCAAATATAATGCTGCTCTCTCTGATGAAAACAAAAACAAGATACTCGAGGAAAGGAAAGTATCAGCCATCAGAAACGTTATAGAAGAGTCAAAGGGAAAGTATGTAACCGCTGAAGATACTGAGTTCTGGGACAGTGCTCTGATCTTTTCAGGTGAAGGAGATACAGAAAAAAAGCGGGATTCATTTTTCAGTGTGCTTCAAAAACATCTTGTAATCTGAATACTTTTTAATTGACTAAATCAGAAAATGAGTTATACTTGTGAAGTCGTTAGTGACAAAAAGAGATTTTGTTTTTTCACTTTGATCTTTAGGAGGAAAGAGTAATGGATTCAAAGAAAAGTGTAGCAAAGTCCGAAACAGACATGAAGAAACTTGCTACAGAACTTGCTAAGGACGCAAAGGCAGTTGAGACAAAGGCTGCAGGTGAAGTAAAGAAGGCTGCTGCTACAACAAAGAAAAAGGCTACTTCAGTAAAGAAGACAGCTGCAAAGGCATCTGCATCCGCAAAGAAGACGGTAGAAAAGGCTGGTGAGGCAGTGAAGAAGACAGTTGCAAAGGTTGCCGCAAAGACTTCAGATACAAAGGTGAAGGTTGAGATCCAGGATGATTTCGGAAACTCAAAGAACATTGATGACATCAAGGCTGAGATCCTTGCAAGCACAAAGAAGAAGTCAGTGAAGAAGATCGATGTTTATGTAAAGCCTTCTCAGAACGCAGTGTATTATGTGGCTGATGGTGATGCAGGAAGCATCAAGCTTTTCGGCTGATAGATACATAGAAAAAAATTTCCATACCGTCCGTAAAGGCAGTGCTTTTACGGACGGTATTATTTTTGACTTTTAGTTTTTTTTTGAATTAGAAAAGAGGTTTTTTAAGATGGCTTCAAAACACGGCAGCTTGTCAATTACCAGCGAGAACATTTTTCCCGTTATCAAAAAATGGCTGTATTCTGATCACGACATTTTTTATCGTGAGCTCATCTCAAACGGATGCGATGCGATCACAAAACTCAAGAAGCTTGATATGATGGGAGATACCGCGCTCCCTGATGATTTCAAGCCTCGCATTGATATTCTGCTTGATGACAAAAAAAAGACGATCACGGTGAAAGACAACGGGCTTGGAATGACTGAGGAAGAGGTTGACCAGTATATAAACCAGATCGCTTTCTCCGGTGCGACCGACTTCCTTGAAAAATACAAGGACAAGGCATCCGAGGACCAGATCATCGGTCATTTCGGTCTTGGATTTTATTCCGCGTTCATGGTTTCAGACAGGGTCACGATAGATACCCTTTCGTACAAAGAGGGCGCAAAGGCAGTGCACTGGGACTGCAACGGCGGTACAGAATTTGAACTTTCGGATGGGGAAAGAGAAACAGTAGGAACCGACATTACTCTTTATGTAAATGAAGACTGTCTTGAATTTGTAAATGAATACAGGGCGCGTGAGGTCATTACCAAGTACTGCTCCTTCATGCCGTATGAGATATTCATAAAGAATGTTAATGCCGAGGAGAAGACCGAGACTATTGATGAGGACGAAAAGCTCGAGACTGATGTTGTCCTTGAGACAATAGATGTTCCCGCAAAAACCGAGGAGAAGACGAAGGATGACGGAACAAAAGAAACTGTAGAGGTAAGCCCCGCAAAGAAGCAGTTAAAGATCAAAAAAAGAGAAAAGCCGATAAATGATACAAACCCTCTCTGGAACAAGAATGCTTCAGATTGCACTGAGGATGAATACAAGGACTTCTACAGAAAGGTATTCAACGACTACAAGGAGCCTCTGTTCTGGATACATCTCAATATGGATTATCCCTTCAGGCTGAAGGGTATACTCTATTTCCCCAGGATCTCATCAGAGTACGAATCCATAGAAGGGACGATCAAGCTTTACAACAATCAGGTCTTCATCGCCGACAATATCAAAGAGGTGATCCCTGAATTTCTGATGCTCTTAAAGGGTGTCATAGACTGTCCCGATCTGCCGCTCAATGTCTCAAGGAGCGCTCTTCAGAATGACGGCTTTGCCGGAAAGATATCAGAGCATATCACAAAGAAGGTGGCTGACAAGCTTTCTGGACTTTGCAAGACAGATCGCGAAAACTATGAGAAATACTGGGATGACATCTCGCCTTTCATCAAGTTCGGCTGCCTGAAGGATGAAAAATTCTGTGACAGGATAAATGATTATATCCTGTTCAAGGATATAAATGAGAAGTATCTCACGCTTCCAGATCTTCTCAAAAAAGAAGAGGAAAAGGAGGATGAGAAGAAAGACGAGGCTGCTCCCGAGATACTTGACAAGGACGGCAATCCGATAAAGCCGGATGAAAGTTCAGAAGAAAAGAGTAATGAAGAGGGGGAAAAGGACAAGAGAAAGCCGGTATATTATGTGACGGATCTAAAAGCCCAGGCTCAGTATGTAAACCTCTTCAAGGAACAGAATATGGACGCCGTGATACTTGACAAGGTCATAGATACTTCCTTCATCACACAGCTTGAACAGAGAAATGAAGGATACAAGTTCCTTCGGATTGACTCTGAGGTGGAGGATGAGCTTACGGATGAGATATCCGATGAAGAGCTTGAAAAGGAGAAGGAGAAGCTTTCGGAAATATTCAAGAAGGCACTCTCAAAGGACAACCTCGAGGTGAAAGTCTCAAAGATCAAGAACAAGGACATCTCCGCGATGATCACAGTGAATGAGGAGACCAGAAGAATGACCGACATGATGAAGATGTACAATACAAAGGGCTTTGACCCGAACATGTTCGGATCAAATGAGACACTGGTCCTGAATGCAAATCACAAGCTCGTGAAATATGTGCTTCATCATACCAAGGATGAAAATGTGGAAACCTTCTGCAAGGAACTTTATGATCTTGCAAAGATAATGAATGGTTCGCTTTCTCCTGATGAGATGACAGGGTTCCTTCAGAGAACGAATGAGATCATGCTGCTCATGACAAAGTAATCCGGACAAGGGGACGTTTCCCTTGTCCGGATAACGAAATCCGGACAAGGGAAACGTCCCCTTGTCCGGATTTTTTTACAGGTTTTTGAACGCAGTAGAGAGCATTAGCTTGATCCGGTTCAACTGGTTCACCTCGGATGCACCGGGATCGTAATCTATCGCGACGAGGTTTGCGTCCGGATGGTCGGCCCTTATTTTTTTCAGAACTCCCTTTCCAACGACATGGTTCGGGAGGCAGCCGAAAGGCTGGATGCAGACAATATTCTTTGCACCGGTCTCAATAAGCTCCATCATCTCGCCTGTCAAAAACCATCCTTCACCCGTCTGATTTCCGATAGAAACAATGGGCTTTGCCAGAGAAGCCACTTCATCTATCCTTGCCGGAGCAGAGAAATGCTTGCTCTCATCAAATGCTTTTCTGGCTGCCGAGCGAAGATGCTCAAGAAAGGCGATGATGGCATTTGAGATGACCTTGCCCTTTCGGGGAGTGCCGAGGTTTGCATTCTTGAAGTTTTCGTTGTAGAAGCAGTAGAGAAGGAAGTCTGTAAGATCCGGTACTACAGCCTCAGCGCCCTCAGCCTCGAGAAGCTCTGCAAGGTGATTGTTTGCCGCAGGGAGGAACTTGACAAGGATCTCTCCAACTATACCGACACGCGGCTTCTTCTCATCAGTTCTTTCGAGTTTGTCAAAATCATTTATAATATCGCGGCACATCTCTTTGAATTTCTTTGCCGAAAGAACTCCATCAGAAGTAACAAAATCAAGGACCTTCTTCTTCCACTTTTCATGAAGAGCATCCGTAGAGCCCTTAACCTTTTCATAAGGTCTGGTACGGTTGATACATCTCATGAAGATATCTCCGAAGATAAGAGCGTAGAGTCCGTGCTGGATCAGGGCAGGTGAGATAGTAAAGCCGGGGTTCTTTTCAATACCGATAGTGTTTAAGGATATGACAGGGATACTGTCACCGTAGCCTGCTTTGCTTAAGGCCCGTCTTATGAAGCCTACATAGTTTGAGGCCCGGCATCCGCCGCCTGTCTGGGTTATTAGGAGGGCGGTCCGTTCCATATCATATTTTCCCGAGTCGATCGCTGCCATAAACTGCCCGACTATCATCAGAGAGGGATAGCAGGCATCGTTGTTTACATATTTGAGACCGTAGTCGATGCAGTCATTTCTGGGTATATCAGGTATAACGAGGTTGTAGCCTGCAGCGTGAAAGGCGGGAGCGACCACATCAAAGTGAACCGGAGACATTTCGGGAGCAAGGATGGTGAAATTCTTCTTCATCTCCTTTGTGAATACGGCACGATTGTAGGTGGAAGGCGTTTTTTCAAGCTTTATATTCTGCTTTTTTCTGACCTTCAAAGCCGCTATCAGTGATCTGATCCTGATCCTTGCCGCACCGAGATTGTTCACCTCATCGATCTTCAAACAGGTATAGATCTTTCCTGCGTGGGTAATGATGTCAGAGACACCATCCGTTGCTACGGCATCAACACCGCAGCCGAAGGAGTTCAGTTCTATTACATCAAGGAAATCATGACGGGTGACATATTCGGCAGCCGCATACATCCTGGTGTGGTACATCCACTGGTCAAGGACTATCAAAGGCCGTTCGACCTTTCCGAGGTGCGATATGGAGTCCTCAGTGAGAACTGCCATGCCAAAGCCGGTGATAAGCTCCGGAATCCCGTGATTGATCTCGGGATCGATGTGATAGGGACGCCCGCAGATGACTATCCCGTGGTTCCCCGTCTTTTTCAGCCATTCAAGGGTTTCCTCGCCCTTCTTTTCGACATCATGTCTGTAGGTCTCAAGTTCAGTCCATGCAAGGTGAGAAGCCTTTCTGATCTCGGCCTCGGAAATATCAGGAAACTCTTTTTTGAAGACCTTGAGAAGCTGGTCACATAATATCTTTTCTGAAGAAAAGGCCATGAAGGGATTAAGAAATCTCACATCTCCTCTTGTGATCGCATCAACATTATTTTTGATATTTTCAGCATAGCTTGTGACTACGGGGCAGTTGTAATGGTTGTTTGAATCCTTGAATTCATTTCTCTCATAAGGGATGCATGGATAGAAGATAAAATCCACACCCTTTGATATGAGCCACTCTATATGCCCGTGGGTGATCTTGGCAGGATAGCAGGCGCTTTCGGAAGGAATTGACTCAATCCCCAGATCATAGATCGCTCTTGACGAGCGGGGAGAGAGGATGACCTTGAACTTCAGTTCCTTGAAGAAGGTTGCCCAGAAGGGGAAGTTCTCATACATATTGAGAACTCTCGGAAGACCTACTGTACCGCGGACTGCGAGTTCGTCTGAAAGAGGGGCGTAGGGCTTGTAATTAAAGAGCCTCCTGGTCTTGTATTCATAGAGGTTCGGGATATCATTCTTTTTTTTCGGAAGCCCGAGACCGCGCTCACAGCGGTTTCCGGAGATGAATTCCCTCTTATCCGAAAAATGATTCACCGTGAGAAGACAGTGGTTGTTGCAGTGAGGACAGCGCCTCAGGGAGGAGGTGAAGGTCAGTCTTTGGATAGCATCAAGGGAAAGCATGGAGGTGTTATGGTCTTCCTCATATCTTTCACGCGCGATAAGTGCTGCTCCGAAGGCGCCCATTATCCCTGCTATATCAGGCCTTATGGCTTCAATCCCGGCGATCTTTTCAAAGGCGCGCAGAACCGCATCGTTGTAGAAGGTTCCGCCCTGAACCACCACATTCTTTCCGAGCGTAGAAGCATCAGTCAGCTTTATGACCTTGAAGAGGGCATTTTTTATTACAGAATATGCAAGACCCGCAGAGATATCGGACACTGAAGCCCCCTCCTTCTGCGCCTGCTTTACCTTTGAATTCATGAAGACAGTGCAGCGGGTTCCAAGGTCTATGGGGTGAGAGGCAAAGAGCGCCTCTTTCGCAAAATCCTTTACCTCGTAGTTCAGACTTTTTGCAAAGGTCTCGATGAAGGAGCCGCAGCCTGAAGAACAGGCCTCGTTCAGCTGGACGGAGTCAACAGAATCGTTTTTGATCCTGATGCATTTCATATCCTGGCCGCCGATGTCAAGGATGCAGTCGACGGAAGGGTTAAAGAATTTTGCAGCATAGAAATGTGCTATGGTCTCAACCTCGCCCTCGTCAAGCGAAAAGGCGGATTTGAGGAGAGCTTCGCCGTAGCCGGTTGAACAGGAGTGGACTATCTTCGCGTCCTTCGGAAGGCGCTCCGCGATCTCATCCATTGCGCGTATCGCGGTATTTAAGGGACTTCCGTGATTCCCGTCATAGAATGAATAAAGAAGGGTACCATCTTCACCTATCAAAGCCACCTTCGTTGTGGTGGAGCCGGCATCGATCCCGAGAAAGACGTTGCCGTGGCAGGAGGAAAGATCGCCTTTTTTAACGGCAGCTTTTTCATGTCTTTCTTTAAATGCCTCATATTCCTTCTCATCGGAAAAGAGGGGCTCCATCCTTGCAACTTCAAATTCGACCTTGAGATCGCCGGAAAGCTTTTCCCGGATAGTGGAAAGAATTTGAGCCTTCTTTTCATCGGAATTCAGGGCACAGCCGATGGCTGCGAAAAGATGAGAGTCGTCAGGCTCTATGGTATGCTCCGCATCGAGATGGAGAGTTCTTACAAAGGCCTCACGAAGGTTGTTTAAGAAATGGAGAGGACCTCCAAGAAAGGTGACATGACCCCGGATAGGTTTTCCGCAGGCAAGTCCTGATATGGTCTGGTTTACAACAGCCTGAAATACAGAGGCTGCAAGATCCTCCTTCGCAGCGCCCTCGTTGATGAGGGGCTGGATATCCGTTTTCGCAAAGACACCGCAGCGTGCGGCGATAGGATATATCTCCCTGTAGGCGGAAGCCAGGGTATTCATCCCTGAGGCGTCCGTCTGCAAAAGGGATGCCATCTGGTCAATGAATGAGCCTGTGCCTCCGGCACAGATCCCGTTCATACGTTCTTCTACATTTCCGTTCTCGAAATATATTATCTTTGCATCTTCACCGCCGAGCTCGATCGCGACATCAGTTTTCGGAGCGCGGTGCTCTATCGAGGTCGCAACTGCAACAACCTCTTGAACGAAGGGAATATCAAGGCTCTTTGCAAGAGATAGTCCTCCGGAGCCCGTTATAACAGGAGAGACCAAAACATCTCCGGTCACATTAAGAGCTTTGTTTACAAGCGAAAGAAGTGTCTCCTTTATATTCGCAAAATGCCTTTCATAGTCGGAAAAAATAATATTCTCTGTTTCATCAATAATGGCGATCTTTACAGTCGTCGAGCCGATATCAATGCCAAGCCTGTAAAATGAATCCATGAATTACCTCTGTATCTAAACAATCAATCAACCAACAAATTATAGATAAGAAGAAAAACAGAGACAATTGACAAAGGGTTTTGTTTGTAGCGGTGGAGGTCTTCACCCCTACAATATGTTGACAAAGGGCAGGCACGTAATTAAAATATATAAGCGGTTTTTTGCCCGAAGGGTATCAAAAAAGGAAGATTATGCTCGACAAACTTGAAAAGAAGATAGGCAGATTTGCTATCAAAAATCTTACAAATTACCTTATCATAGGCTATGTGATAGGATACATACTGTATTTCGGCGCGACCTATACGAACCTCAACATACTGAATTATCTTTCGCTCGAGCCCTATTATATCATCCACAATTTCCAGATATGGCGGGTAATAAGCTGGGTGCTGATGCCGCCCAGACAGAATATCATCTTTGCGGTGATAATGATGATATTCTATTGGCAGCTTGGAACAACACTTGAAAAGACCATAGGGACCTTCAAATACAATTGCTATATATTCGGAGGAGTACTGTTTACTGTACTTGGAGCGTTTCTGCTATACGGGATAATTGTTGGTTCGACAGGAGTTCCTGTTGTCGGGATAGGTGTGTTTTTCTCGACTTATTATATTAATATGTCGATATTCCTTGCTTTTGCGGTATGCTATCCGGATATGCAGATCATGCTTTATTTCATCATTCCGATCAGGATGAAATGGCTTGCGTTAGTATATGCAGTGCTTGTTCTTATCGAGTTTTTCCAGAACAGCTGGCCCGGGAAGGCTGCGATCATTGCATCACTTCTGAATTTCGTGATCTTTTTCCTTGTCACAAGGGACTGGAAGAGGATATCACCCTCTGAGCTCAAGCGGAAGAGTGAGTGGAGAAAGAGGGGAGAGAGCTTGAACAGCCGCTTTTCGGGGAATACACAAAAAAGCCCGACAAATTCCGGAAGGTATGAAGTCCACAAGTGTGAGATCTGCGGAAGGACAGAGACTACGAACCCCGAGCTTGCCTTCAGATTCTGCTCGAAATGCAAGGGGAATCATGAGTACTGCAGCGACCATATCTTTACTCACAAACATATTATTTGAAAGAGAATATGAAAGAAAACAATATGGAAGAAAAAGAAAGCAGAAATTTCATTGAGGATGCGATAGACGAGGATCTTAAGGAAGGGCGATGCAGTGATGTCGTTACCCGCTTTCCGCCTGAGCCGAACGGCTTCCTCCACATAGGACATGCAAAGAGTATTCTTTTAAATTATGGATTGGCAAAGGAATACGGCGGTTCATTTCATTTCAGATTTGATGATACAAATCCGACGAAGGAGAAGGACGAATTCGTCCAGTCAATAATCGAGGATGTGAAATGGCTCGGCGCTGATTTTGGAGACAAGGTCTACTATGCTTCGGATTATTTTGAGAAGATGTACGAGTGCGCTGTTTCACTTATCAAAAAGGGGCTCGCCTATGTTTCCGATCTTTCTGCCGATGAGATAAAGGAGACGAGAGGTACTCTGACTGAGCCCGGGAAGAATGACAAAAACCGGGAGAGACCGGTCGAGGAAAGTCTCAGGATATTTGAAGATATGAGGGCCGGAAAGTACGAGGACGGCTCCGTGGTGCTTCGTGCAAAGATAGATATGTCATCTCCCAATATCAATATGAGAGATCCGATCCTTTACAGGGTGGCTCACATCCCGCATCACAGGACCGGGGATTCGTGGTGCATCTATCCCATGTATGATTTTGCCCATCCTATCGAGGATGCGGTTGAAGGGATAACTCATTCTATCTGCACCCTTGAATTTGAGGATCACAGGCCGCTCTATGACTGGGTCGTGAACAATACCGACTGGGAGAAAAAACCGAGACAGATAGAGTTCGCGAAGATGTACTTGAAGAATGTTGTCACCGGAAAGAGATATATCAAAAAACTGGTGGAACAGGGCATAGTCGATGGCTGGGATGATCCCAGGATAGTTTCGATAGCTGGTCTTCGAAGACGAGGTTATACACCGGAATCGATAAGAAGGTTCATTGAACTTTCCGGTATCTCAAAGTCAAATTCGGTATCGGATCAGGCTATGCTTGAGTACTGCATCAGGGAGGATCTGAAAGAAAAGGCTCCCCGCGTTATGGCGGTTCTTGATCCGGTGAAGCTCATTATCGATAATTACCCCGAAGGAAAGAGCGAGGAGCTTACAGTTCCAAACAATATAGAAAACCCTTCCCTCGGCGATCGTACGGTCACATTTTCGCGTGAGCTTTATATCGAAAGAGAGGACTTCATGGAGGTTCCTCCCCCGAAGTACAAGAGGCTTTATCCCGGAAACGAGGTAAGGCTCATGAATGCGTATTATGTGACATGCGTTTCGTTTGAGAAAGATAATGACGGAAATATCACGGTAGTGCACTGTACTTACGACAAGAATACGAAGGGCGGGGATTCCGCTGACGGGAGAAAGGTAAAGGGCACCATCCACTGGGTGAATGCGGGGGACTGTATTGAGGCAGATGTCAGACTTTACGAAAATGTCATAGATGAGGAAAAGGGCGTCCTGAACGAGAATGGAGAGCTGAACCTTAATCCCGATTCTCTTAAGAAGATGAAGGCGATGATCGAATCCTCAGTCAGGGATGCAAAGCCTTTCGATAGATTTCAGTTTGTAAGAAACGGATTTTTCTCTGTTGATCCGAAGGACTCAGGCGGGGGCAGGCCGGTGTTCAATAGGATCGTTTCGCTCAAGAGTTCTTTTAAGCTGCCTGTACAATGATCATTTTATAAGGAGTCATTCATGAATCTATTAGCTGGTCTCGAAAAGTTCGGTCTTTCCACCAACGGAGAGCTTGATATCACAAAGGATGATAAGGGGTCTCAGAAGCAGCAGGCCGCTGAAAACAAAGAAGCTGAAAAGGTGCTGAAGGAATCGGACTTCCTTCTTGAAAAAGTAGTCCAGTGTCCCGTTTGCGACAGGAAGTTTAAGACATTGACTGTCAAGACGGGCAAGGCGAAGAGGCTTGAGCCGGACGAAGACTTAAGACCGAAATTCCAGGGCGTCGATACGATCAAGTATGATGTTTTTTCCTGCCCTTTCTGTGGTTATTCCGCGACACAAAAGGATTTTGAACATCTTTCCTCCACACAGATCAAGTGGATAAAGGAAGGGGTTTCGGCAAACTTCAAGACCACAAAAGACGTAAGCTATCCGGAATATACCTACGATCAGGCTGTTGACAGATTCAAGCTGGCACTGGTCTGCGCCATGACAAAGAAGGCGAAGCTGTCAGAAAAATCCTATCTTTGTCTTAAGATAGCATGGCTACGGAGAACTCAGTATGAGCTCACTCTGGATGATACGCCGGAGGCACTTAATGACAGGAAAAATATCAAAGCTGAATGGGACGGCTTTTACAAGCAGGCCTATGAAGGCTTTGTAAAGGCATCAGAGACCGAGACGCCGCCTTTTGCCGGAATAGACACAAATACACTCGATTTCATGCTGGCGAACATGGCTATGTATTTCAAGGATTATGGAACCGCGTCAAAGCTTGTTTCAAGACTCCTGACTTCATCCGGAACTCCCAGCAGGATCAAGGACAAGTGCTTTGATATGAAGGAGGCCATAGTAGCTGAAGTAAAGAGGCAGAAGGCAGAGAGCGCAAAGAAGGTTTGATGAGCAATGAAGTATTTTGGTACTGACGGCTTCAGGGGTGAGGCGGGAAATATCCTTACGAGCTTTCACGCATACAAGATCGGCCGTTATCTCGGGTTTCATTTTTCAAAGGGACACCGGGGAAGGATCGTGATCGGAAAGGACACGAGAAGATCAAGCTACACACTGGAATACGCGCTCGTTGCCGGGATCACGGCTTCGGGAAGCGACGCTTTCCTTCTTCATGTCACGACTACCCCTTCAGTCTCTTATGTAGCAAGGACAGAGGGTTTTGACTGCGGCGTGATGATATCAGCGTCCCACAATCCATATTACGACAACGGGATCAAGCTCCTCGATTCAGACGGCAGGAAGATGGGCGACAGCCTTCTTGAAAAAATAGAAGAATACATAGATACTCCGGGTGATGATCTTCCGTTCAAAACGGGAGAGGATATCGGAACTGCTTCAGATCACGCCATAGGAAGGAACAGATATATAGGCTATCTCATATCTCTTGCGACCAGATCCTACTCGAATATGAGAATAGGTCTTGACAGCGCAAACGGGAGCGCCTTTTCAATCGCAAAAAACGTTTTTGATTCTCTGGGTGCAAAGACCTATGTGATAGGAGCGGAGCCGAACGGCCTCAATATCAATGATAATGTTGGCTCCACCCATATTGAGCGGCTGAAGAAACTGGTGCTTGAGAACGAGCTCGACTGCGGCTTTGCCTTTGACGGGGATGCAGACAGATGTCTTGCCGTTGACAGGAACGGAAGTGTTGTGGATGGCGATCATATTATCTATATCTGCGGGCGATATCTGAAAAAGCACGGGAAGCTCGACGGCAACCATGTGGTCGTTACAGTGATGTCAAATCTCGGACTGTTCAAGGCACTTGAAAGGAACGGGATCGAATATGATGTCACGACCGTAGGTGACAGATATGTGAACGAGGACATGACAGAAAAGGGCTACTGCCTTGGCGGGGAGCAGTCAGGACATATCATCTTTTCAAAATATGCAAATACCGGCGACGGTATCCTCACGGCGCTGATGCTGATGGAAGTGATCCTCGAGGAGAAGACCGATCTTTCCGAGCTTTCAAGCGGAATGACAAAGTTTCCTCAGCTTCTTTCAAATGTCAGGGTTGCTGATCAGGAGGCAGTATTAAATGATCCTTTGGTAAAAGAGGCTGCCGACAAAGTGACAAAGGCTCTTGGAAAGGAAGGAAGGCTCCTTCTTCGAAAGAGCGGGACAGAACCTCTGATCCGGGTAATGGTCGAAGCTGAGACGGATGAACTGTGCGAGCGCTATGTAAGAGAGGTTACGGACGCGATCGACAAGGTGATATAGAAAGGACGAAAATGCAAAGGTTTCTTGACCTTCTGTCAGAATTGGCAGGATCTGCTTTTGAAAATGCAGGAATAGAGGCTTCGTACGGAAGGGTAAAGCTTTCAGACAGACCTGAGCTTTGTGAATTCCAGACCAATGGGGCTCTTTCGGCGGCAAAAAAATACAAAAAAAATCCGATGGAGATTGCGGAAAGTATAGCGGAGCGGCTTTCAAAGGAGCCTGCCTTTTCCTGTGTAAGTGCTGTGCGTCCCGGTTTTGTAAACTTCAATGTTTCAAACGACTTCCTACTTTCATACATCAAAGATATGTATGAGGATGAAGAGCGGCTTGGTGTTTCAAAGACGCAGGATCCCAAAAAGATAATAATGGATTACGGTGGACCGAATGTCGCAAAGCCTCTTCATGTCGGGCATTTAAGAAGTGCTGTGATAGGCGAGAGCCTGAAAAGGATATTGAGGTTCATGGGGCACGAGGTAACGGCAGACATCCACCTGGGAGATTTCGGGCTTCAGATGGGGCTTATCATAGCTGAGCTTTCGGAAAGAAAGCCGACGCTTCCCTACTTTGATCCTGATTTTTCAGGCGATTATCCTGCTGATCCGCCATTTACCATTTCAGAACTCGAAGAGATATATCCTTTTGCTTCAAAAAGGTCAAAAGAAGATCCTGTCTTTGCAAAGAAGGCTTCTGATGCCACATATGAGATGCAGCAGGGTCGGAGAGGCTACAGGGAGCTTCTTTCCTGGATAATGAAGGTCTCGGTTTCCGATCTCAAAAGAAATTATGAGAGGCTGAAGGTACAATTTGATCTTTGGAAGGGAGAAGCGGACGCTGAACCCTATATTCCCGGTATGGTGAAGATGCTGAAGGACAAGGGACTTGCCCATGAAAGCGACGGAGCTCTTGTCGTTGATGTAAAACGGGATGATGACAAAAAAGAGATACCGCCCTGCATGATATTGAAGTCAGACGGGGCGGCGCTTTATGATACTACGGATCTAGCAACCCTCATATGGCGCGTAAACGACTATCACCCTGACGAGATCATGTATGTGGTGGACAAGCGGCAGGAGCTTCACTTCATACAGGTCTTCCGCTGCGCGAGGATGGCGGGGATAGTGCCTGATGAGACAGAACTTACATTTATCGGCTTTGGAACGGTAAACGGTACTGACGGTCATGCCTTAAAGACAAGGGATGGCGGCGTGATGAGGCTTGAGAGGCTCCTTGACGACATCAAGGAAAAGATGCATGAAAAGATAATCGAGAACGAGTCTTTATCGAGCGATGAGGCTGACAAGGTTTCCGACATAGTTTCTCTCTCAGCGGTGAAATACGGGGATCTCAAAAACCAGCCGGCAAAGGATTATATCTTCGACATGGACAGGTTCACATCCTCTGAGGGTGACACCGGCCCCTACATCCTTTATACTGTCGTTCGGATAAAATCGATCGTCCGGAAATATGAAGAGGCAGGCGGAAATATAGAAAACATTGCCCCTTCGATAAGCAGGGCAGGAACGGAAAAAGCACTTTTGCTCTCGCTGTCAGGCTTTTCAGAGGAGGTTGAAAAGGCGGCCTCATCTGCATCTCCGAATGTGATCTGCGCTTATATCTATAATCTTTGCAATGAATTCAATCATTTTTACCATGAAACAAAGATCCTTTCATGTGAGGATGAGGACGAGAAAAAGGGCTATATAGCGCTTTGCGTTTTGACGAAACGTGTACTTGAAAGGAGCATAGAATTGCTCGGATTTGAGGCACCTGAACGTATGTAGGATGCCCCGGACTTTATATTTTTTAGAAGGAGACAAAAATGACAAAAGTAGATATTTTTTCCGGCTTTCTTGGCGCCGGAAAGACAACGCTCATCAAAAAGCTTTTGGAGGAGTCATTTAAGGGCGAGAAATGTGTGCTGATCGAGAATGAGTTCGGTGAGGTCGGAGTCGATTCCGGCTTTCTGAAGGATTCCGGGATAGAGATCACGGAATTAAACTCAGGATGCATCTGCTGCACCCTTGTAGGGGATTTTGACAAGAACTTAAGAGAGGTAATGTCAAAGTTTTCTCCCGACCGTATACTGATAGAGCCCTCGGGAGTAGGGAAGCTTTCCGACGTGGCTGCTTCCGTTATTAGGCTCGAGGAGGAGATCGGTCTTTCTCTTTGTGGAATGGCTACGATAGTTAATGCGAAGAAGGCAAGGAAGCAGATGAAGGCCTTCGGGGAATTTTTCAAGGACCAGATCGTCCATGCTACGGCAGTTATCCTTTCAAGAAGCGATGAGATAGGAGAGGATGAACTTTCGGCTGTTACGGATGCGATAAAGGAGATGAATCCCAAGGCTCATATCATCACAACTCCATGGAAAGAGCTTTCAGGAGAAAAGATCAAGGATGTGATCGAGGGGCAGGACAATCTCGAAGCAAAGGCTCTTTCCATGGCAAGCCATGAGGAAGAGGAGCGCGAGCACGAACATGAGCATCATCACCATCACCATGACCATGATGATCATGATGAGCATGATGAACATCATCACCATCATCACGGACATGATGAAGAAAATGATGATGAACACGATCATGAGCACGAGCATGAACATCATCATCACGACCACGATGACCATGATGAGCACGAACATCACCATCACCATCATCACGCGGATGAGGTCTTTGATACCTGGGGGATCGAGACGCCTAAAACCATCACGAGGGAGAAAATTGAAAACGCGATGAAGGTATTCGCGGAATCGAGTGAGTATGGTGAAGTCATCCGCTCCAAGGGAATAGTAAAGACGCCTGAAGATAAGTGGCTTTATTTTGATCTTGTGGATGGGGATTATGAGATCAGGGAGGGCGCTCCCGATTTCACGGGACGCCTTGTTGTGATAGGCGTTGATCTGAAGGAGGACAGGATACCTTCGCTCTTTGGGCTTTGATATCCAAAAATAATTATGAATAAGGACATACCTGTATATCTCTTCTTCGGCTTTATGGACAGCGGCAAGACTTCTCTTGTAAAGGAGACGCTGTTTGAGAACGGTTTCGCAGATGACCTCGACAGATTTCTCCTGATAGTCTGCGAGGACGGCGAAGAGGAATATGATGAGGAAGAGCTGAAAAAGATAGGCGGAACGCTGATAGAGATAGAAGATCAGAAGGATCTAAACGAGGCTTATCTTACAGAACTTACGGAAAAATATGACCCCGGCGCTGTATTTATAGAATACAACGGTACCTGGGAGGTTGCTCCCATCTATGAGCTGGAGGGGCCGAAGGAGTGGACCATCGTGCAGTCTCTCTGCACTGTGGATGCTACTACATTTGAAAACTACATGCTCAATATGAGGACGATGATGTCGGAACAGCTCATAAAGGCTGATGTGATAATGTTCAACCGCTGCCCGCCCGATGTGAAGAAATCAAAGTTTCGGGCAAACGTGAAGACTGTGAACCGCTCCGCCCAGATAGTCTATATAAGGAATGACGGGTCGGTTGATGACACGCCCGAGGAGCTTCCCTTTGACCTTGATGCGGAGACCATAGAGATAAGCGACGCTGATTATGCTCTCTGGTTCACTGACTGCATGGACAATCCCAAAAAGTATGATGGCAAAAAGGTTCACTTCCTTGCCCTTGTTTACAATCCCAAAGACGGGAAAGGACGTCTCAAGCCCGGGACCTTTGTGCCCGGAAGATTCGCGATGACCTGCTGCGCTGCTGACATACAGTTTCTCGGAATGAAATGCAAGTATCCGGATGCTGCAAATATAGAGCACAGATCCTGGCTCGACCTTACCTGCAAGGTGAGAAACGAATTCGCCCAGGAATACCGTGGAAAGGGACCGGTGCTTTATCCGGTCGAAATAAAAGATGCCAAAAAGCCTGTAGATGAACTTGTTTATTTTACTTAAGTGAGGAAAGAAAGATGTTTGAGATCGTAAAGAAAAAGGTCCTTGCCGACAGGATCGTCCTGATGGATGTGAAGGCAAAAAATGTCACAGAGCGCTGCCTTCCCGGGCAGTTCATCATAGCCCGTACGGGAGAGGATGGAGAGAGGATACCCTTGACCATCTGCGATTATGACAGGGAAAAGGAAGAGATCACGATAGTGCTCCAGACCATAGGTGCTTCCACTGAGAAGATGGCGCTTCTGAATGAAGGCGACTGCTTTACCGATATAGTAGGACCTCTCGGAAATCCTTCAGAAATCTGTCTTCCGGAAAACCTTGAAGAGACGAAGAAGAAAAACATAGTATTCGTTGCGGGGGGGCTTGGTATCGCTCCTGTTTATTGCCAGGTCAAATGGCTTCACGAGCATGGGGTTGACTGCTCGGTCATTATGGGCAGCCGTACAAAGGATCTTCTTTTCTTCATAGAAGAGATGGAGAGCGTTTCAGGACATGTTTATGTGACGACCGATGACGGAACATACGGCTTCCACGGCATGGGGACGGATCAGCTGAAAGCCCTTTATGATGAAGGGATCCGCTTTGACCACTGTGTTGCCATAGGTCCCACGATAATGATGAAGTTCGTCTGCAAACTTACGCGTGAACTTTCGATCCACACTGTAGTATCGATGAACATGATAATGGTCGACGGTACCGGAATGTGCGGCGCATGCAGACTTCTGGTCGGAGATGAGGTGAAGTTCGCCTGCGTTGACGGACCGGAGTTTGACGGACATCTTGTAGACTTTGATCTTGCGATGAAGAGGGTAGCCCTTTACAAGACCGAAGAGGGGAGAAAGAAGCTGGAGTTTGAAGAAGGAGAGACCCATAAGGGTGGCTGCAAGAACTGCTGAGAAAGGTCTATGAAGAAGAGGTGAAATGATATGGACATGTTGAAAAGGGTACCGATATCAGAACAGGATCCGAAGGAAAGAGCAAAGAATTTTGAGGAGGTCTGCCTTGGTTATACTGAGGATGAGGCAGTTGCTGAGGCTTCAAGATGCTTAAACTGCAAGAATCCACGTTGTGTGAGCGGCTGTCCGGTTTCGATAAATATTCCCGCTTTCATACAGGAAGTAAAGAACAGGGATTTTGAGAAGGCCTATGAGATAATATCTCTTTCATCTGCACTTCCGGCTGTATGCGGGAGAGTATGCCCTCAGGAGACGCAGTGCGAAGGTGTTTGCGTACGCGGGGTGAAAGGCGAGCCTGTGGCTATAGGAAAGCTTGAACGCTTCGTAGCAGACTTCGCGATGAAAAACAAGATCGAACCGAAGGTCTCAGCAGAAAAGAAGGGACACAAGGTTGCTGTGATCGGAGCCGGCCCTGCAGGGCTTACCTGCGCCGGAGATCTTGCCAGAAACGGATATGATGTCACTATATTTGAGGCGCTCCACAAGGCAGGCGGAGTTCTTGTTTACGGCATCCCGGAATTTCGACTTCCGAAGGAAAGAGTTGTAGCCGTCGAGGTCGAGAATGTGAAGAAGCTCGGCGTAAAGATAGAGACCGATGTCATAGTGGGGCGTTCCGTCACCATAGATGATCTCATGGAGAAGAAGGGCTTTGAAGCTGTATTCATAGGTTCAGGTGCCGGTCTCCCGCGCTTCATGGGAATACCCGGAGAGCAGGCAAATGGTGTCTTCTCTGCAAATGAGTATCTGACCAGATCAAATCTCATGAAGGCTTATGCCGACAAGGATACTCCGATCAAGCCCGGAAAGAAGGTCGTTGTCGTTGGCGGAGGCAATGTCGCCATGGATTCCGCGAGGACAGCGCTTCGTCTCGGGGCGGATGTTACGGTGGTTTACCGCCGCTCTATGAAGGAGCTTCCCGCAAGGGCGGAAGAGGTACATCATGCCGAGGAAGAGGGGGTAAAATTTGACCTTCTCACAAATCCCGTCGAGATACTCACCGGCGAAGACGGATCGGTATGCGGGATCCGCGTGATAAGGATGGAGCTTGGAGAACCCGATGCCTCGGGAAGGCGGAGCCCCGTCGAGATCAAGGGCTCTGAATTTGAGATGGAATGCGATACAGTCATCATGGCTCTCGGAACATCTCCGAATCCCCTGATCTCAAGGACCACAAAGGGCCTTGAAGTCAACAAAAGAGGCTGCATCATCGCCGAAGAGGAATTCGGAAAGACTTCAAAGGAAGGCGTGTTCGCAGGCGGCGATGCAGTCACAGGCGCAGCGACCGTAATCCTTGCCATGGGTGCAGGAAAGGCGGCCGCAAAGGGGATCATGGATTACTTTGAGAAGTGATCAGATCCTTCCAGTCAGGCAGTCAAACAGCCTGTCATTATCCTCTTTTTTCATGAAGCATATCCGAATGAAGCTGTCATCCAGGAAGGGAAAGGATTGACAGTCTCTGATCATCATATTTTCATGTATAGCTTTTTCAAAGAGGGCGGTGCTTTTGAGACCGTCCTCTTTGATCTTCATAAGCATGAAATTGGCCTTCGGTCTGAAGGGAAGAAATCTGTCCGTGTTCAGGTACTTTTCATAAAGCCTCTCTCTTTCGGTTGAGATGAGCTCCTTTGTCTCTTTTATATATTCTGTATCCGAGAACATATACATGGCATTTTCAGCGGCAAGGGTGTGTATCATCCAGGGATTCTTTTTTCTTCCTGCAGATGACAGGGTGTCGTCATCTGCGGTTATCGCATAGCCGAGACGAAGGCCCGGGCAGGCAAAGAATTTGCTGGTGCTCCGGAGTACTACGATATTGTTGTGGGATTCCACGAGAGGGATAGCGGTGAGATCTTTTTCGTCATCGCAGAACTCGATATAGGTTTCATCCACCATCACGTAGCAGCTGCGTTCCTTTGCAACATCAAGAAGCCTTCTCATATCGGAACGCTTCACCGTAGTTCCGGTAGGATTGTTCGGGGTGCATATGATGATGAGGTCGGTATCCGGGGTTATCCTTTCGCAAAGAAGGTCCATATCGAGGGAAAAGCCGTTCTCCTCACGAAGGGGGAAATAGCTTGTCTTTCCGCCCGCTATATTGACACTCCGCTCATATTCCGAATAGGTAGGGCCGACGATTATAGCACGCCTCGGAGAAGCGATCCCTATGAAGAGAGAGATAAGCTCCGTGGTGCCGTTTCCGACCATGATATTGCTTGTATGGCAGTTCAGATATTCCGCCAGAGCGGCCTTTAAGGTCCGGTATTCCCTGTCCGGGTATCTTTGGATGCAGTCTACATTTTCACGGAATTTTTCCCGAAGGCGGGGAGAGATCCCGAGAGGGTTTACATTTGCGGAGAAGCTTATGATCTCATCCTTGTTGAGTCCGTATTTTTCTGCGATCTTTTCAACATCACTTCCGTGAAATACCTGCTTTTCTTCCTTCGACATTTTTTTCGCCTTCCTTTGCCTTTAAAACACTGTTTTGGTATAATAATTTGTTGTTTTTTGTCTGCTGCATTATAGCACATTATCAAGCTTTTATAGGAGCAAAGGAGAAAAAGTGAGGCGGAAGATCTTTCGTTTGTCTGAGGACAGATTTGATAAAGCCTGTTCCGACATAAAAATAGAAGGTGATCTGCTCTCGCTCAAGGCTTATGCGGGCGAGCATTTTGAGAGCTCCTTCAAGCTTTCGGCAGCAGACTCTTCCTCACTTCGGGGAATGGTCTTTTCCTCAAATCCCTATGTTGTCGCAAAGAAACCCTCCTTTGAGGGAGAGCAGATAGAGGTGTTTTTTTCCGTAAAGGACGGGATAGGACATTCAGGCGACAGGATAGAAGGAAATTTTTTCATCATACTCGATGGCTTTTCAAAGGATATCCCGTTTTCGATCGAATATCTTTCACCTGTTACAAGGATAAAAGACAGGACGATCACAACTCTTTCCGATTTCTCTGAGTTTTACCGGACAAGCCCGTCCGAGGCACTATCCTTTTTTTCAACAGACGAATTTGAAGCCTTCATGAAGAAGCAGGAAACGGACAAATACCTTTTGTATAGAGCTTACAGATCCTTTCCGAAGACCTATCAGAATCTTGAGGAATTTCTGATAGCGCTTGGTATCAAGGGGCGCACGGGCTTTTTCTTAAGCGAGACCTCGCTTACCTTCACGGTTTCGGATAGCGACCTTCGCGAATCCGTTGATATAACAAAGACAGAGTGGGGCTACGCCGATATAGAAGTAAAAAGCGATTCAGAGTTCATCACAGTCGGGCACGAGAGTGTCAATGATGATTATTTCATCGCAGGGACCATGCATTTTGATTTTTATATCCATCCCGCTAAGATGCATGCCGGAAAGAATTATGCCCGTCTTACCTTTTCAAGCTATAGCGAGAAAAAGGTTCTGACAGTGCTCTGTGTAAAGGAAGAGTCAGAGTCAGTAAATGATATCCACAGGCTTTTCATGCGCTCAAAGGTAAGGCTTACAAAGGAGTATATAGAGTACAGGTTCAATAGGATGAATAGCGAGGAGTGGAGCGAAAGCCTTATCGGGCTTCTCGATACACTGATCTCGGTCAGCCCTGAAAATGCCACAGAATATCTTCTCATGAAAACCCATGCGCTGATACTCACTGAAAAAAAGGTTGAAGCCCTTTCACTCGTGGAGGAACTGAAGATAGCCATCCTCGACAAAAAGGGCTTTGAATGGGCTTATCTTCTTTATCTTTGTACAATGATCGAAAGGGAGAAGAGCTACGTCGACAGGCTTACCCTTGAAGTGGAGGCGATCTTCAGGGACACTGACGATCCGAGGGTGTTCTGGCTTTTGCTTTTCCTTCGGGAGAGGTATCTTGACAACCCCTTTGCAGAGCTCAAGGATATCAGGCAGTTCGTTACGAACAGGGTCAACTCTCCGTTTTTCTATATTGAGGCTCTTTACCTCATGGAAAAGGATCCTCTTCTTATCAAGGGCTTTGACGATTTCACACTGAAGGTACTCCGCTTTGCAGCAAGAAGGGACAGGATCACCGGAAACATAGCGCTTCGGATAGCGACCTTGCTTTCCAACGAGAAGTCCTTTGACAAAAGGGTATTTGACACTGCTGCAAAGGCATATTCAAAGAACCCTACTCAGGAGCTTTTGAATTCTATACTGAAATACCTCTTGAGAAATGCTGTTTACGGACCTATGGCTCTTCCATGGTACTTCCTCGCGATAAAGGCTGATTATGCTATAGCGGGGCTTTATGAGGCCTTTGTGACATCACTTCCACAGGATTACTTAAAGCTTCTTCCCGAAGGTGTCATCAGGTATTTCGGTTACAGGAATACTATAGGCTATCAGAAGAAGGCCTTTGTGTTCAGGAACCTGATAGAGAACAAGGCCTCATATCAGAAGATATATGAGGATATGAAAAAGACCATTGAGCTCTTTGCACTTGAGAATATGAGGCGGGGAAGGCTCTCAGAGGACCTTTGCATTATTTATCAGGATGTTCTTGACAGAGGGATCATTGATGCCGATGTGGCGCACATGATAGGGGATATTCTTGTTCCATACAAGATACAGTGCATGCCCAAAGATACAATAAGGGTTCATCTTGTATCATCCGACAGGGAAGAGATAATGTCATACCCCGTAACAGAGCACTGCGCCTTCCTTCCCATCGGTTGCAGGGAGCACAGGATCGTTCTTGAAAGGCAGGGAAATATCTTTACCGCGGAGGAAGGCCTGTTTGTTGAGGAGAAGCTTCTTTCCACCGAAAAGATAATGGATAAGCTGTACCAGGAGGCAAAGGACAGACTTCCGTATTTCAAGTATGCAATAGCCACAGGTGAGGATGAAAAAGAGGAGGCTGCCGTCTTTATGGACAGGTACAAGGACGACGCCTTTTCACTTATTGAAGGCTTCCTTTCGGACAAGAGCATTCCTGTTTCATACAAAAACAAAAAATACGGGCTTTTTATCCCATATCTGAGAGATCATATGAGAGAGGATATATTCAAGACCTATCTTCTTTCCGAGGAGGATATGTCCTTGATGGATACAAAGACCCTTGCTTATACAGCCGATCTATTTGTGAAGAATGAGGAGTATGAAAGAGCATATGCGCTTCTTGACAGCTTCTATGGCCTGAAGATGACAGCGCGGCTCCTTCTTGCTCTCATTACGGAAAAGATAAAAGAGGCACCGGGTGAACCTGATGATTTTCTTATATTGACCTCCGCTTATCTTATGGAGCTTTATCTCATAAATGATGTGACTGCGAGATATCTTTCAGCCTTCTATGTAGGCCCGGTTGATATCATGTGCGATATCTTTACTCACCTTAGTGCCTTAAACCTCCCGGTAGATGCGATAGGTGAGAGGATAATAACAGAGTCTCTTTATACAGAGACCTTCCCTAAGCAAAGGACAAAGGTGTTTGAGTCATATCTTAAGGTGGATCCAAACAGGATGATAGCGGAAGCCTGGTTTACCTACTTTGCAAGGGGGTACATGAAGAACTCACCCGATATAGAGGAAAGCATCTTCCCTCATCTCATGGAGTCCTATGTGAGGGGTGAGAAGTTGAATGAAAGCTGCTTCACAGCACTCCTCAAATACCTTTGCAAAAAGGAAGGGCTTTCCGAGGCTGAAAAAAAGGCTCTGTCGCTGGTACTTTCCGACGCTATCAGAAGAGGTCTGTATTTTGGGTTTTACAGAAGTATTCCGTCTGACCTTCTGATACGTTATCAGCTCTATGACAAATACTTTGTGACATATGAGGGAGATGAAGGAAAGCGGCTCATGATAAGGGCTAATATGTCATCAGGCAAAACAGACTGCCTTGATATGGTTGAAATGTATCCGGGTATATATGTTGTCCAGTTCATCCTGTTTTTTGGTGATACATTAAGCTATGAGATTATTTTAAAGGATAATGAAGACTGCCTGATGAAGGGAGAACTTTCCTGCACGGATGAAAACTCCATGGACAGGGAGTCAAGATACGGTCTTTTGAACAGGATGAAGTCATCCTTTGTTTATTTCGAGGAGAAGGAACTCATAAAAGCGATGAAAAGGCACCAGGCTCTCGAGTTTGCTTCCGAAGAGCTGTTTTCCCTGAGGAGATAAGGTGGAAACAAATTCTGAAAAAAACGGGAACTTTATCATAGCCGGAGTTGATATAGGGAAGGACTCTACCTTTCTTTCCTTTGTGACCTCCGGGATGGAGGAACCCGTTACAATAAGCACAGTAATGGGGAGCGAGTCCTACCAGATCCCGACAAAGCTTTCGAAAAAAAAGGGAATAGGTCAGTGGTTCATAGGAAATGACGCGCTGTCCCAGGAGCGGCTCTCAATGGCCATAGGCTGTGACAACTTCTATGAAAAGGCATTGGACGATGAGAAGGTCTATGTTGAGGGTGAGGAATTTCTTGCGCGGGATCTTCTGGCCGTTTATTTCAGAAAGCTCCTTTCAATGCCCCTTCCCGGGATAGCAAAGGGAAGGCTGTCTCTTCTCGTGATATGTGTTTCGGAGCTCAATATGAAGGTCTTTTCAACTATGAACGCTGTCGCGCAGAGGCTCGGTCTTTCAAGAGACAGACTTTATCTCATAGACAAAAGCGAGAGCTTCTATTATTACACTCTGTCTCAGGAGAAGAGCATCTTTCTTCATGATGTACTTCTTATTGACTACGACGGGGCTAATCTCACTCATTGCTTTTTGCAGAAGGATGTAAGGACAAGGCCTGTCACCGTGACACTGGAAAAGGCCGCTCATGGCGAGGTCCTCGACATGAAGGATGAGAGGCTTTATGACATAGCATCAGAGATTCTGAAGGGGAGGATCGTTTCAGGTATATACCTCACCGGAGACGGCTTTGACGGAGACTGGATGAAAAAGTCCCTGTCACTGATGCTTCAGGGCAGGAGGCTTTTCCTTGGAAAGAACCTCTATTCAAAGGGGGCGTGTTATGCGGGACTGGTCCGGCTTTCCGTTACGGATTGGCCCTATGTATATATAGGGGACAATGAATTAAAACTGAATATATCCTTGAAGGTCATAGATTCAAATGAGATGAAGCTTATTACCCTTCTTTCAGCCGGAGAGAACTGGTATGACGAAAAGGGAGAGTGCGAGTGTATCCTTGACGGCACGCCTTCTTTGGAGTTTTTTGTGAGAAAGCCGGATGAACGAAGCTCCGAGGTTGTAAGCCTACCTCTTTTGGGCTTTCCAGAGAGGGAGAACAGGACATCAAGGATCAGGATAGAAGCAATTCCCCTGTCTGATTCGGAAGTCAAAGTAATAGTGACGGATCTTGGCTTTGGCGAGATATCTCCGCAGACCAAAAAGACATGGGAACATATCATAAAGGCAAAATGAAATAATGGGTGAACTGATACTTGCGAAAACACCGGTGGCTGCAAATCCTTATTATATTGAGGAGCTGTCGCTGAATATATACTCACTGGAGGAGCTTTCATATTATGTTTATCATAATGTGTGGCTTCTTTCCGCCGACTTCATGTCTGTTTCCCTTGTCGGCTGGATAGACAGGGAGCTTTCACTCCATTCACTCGCTGAAACCCTTGATAAGATGATAAGTGACAGCGCCCCGCTTTCACTCTTTGTTTCCGAGATACTGACCTTTGACGGTTATCTTACGAAGGGGGAGATCAGGGACACGCTTTCAATAATCAATTCCTTTGAGAACAAGTCTGAGGCTGAGTGCAAAAAGCTTCGGGCTGACAGGCTTTTTGAGAGCGGAAGGGTAGTTTCTTCAATCTTTGAATACCAGAGCCTGCTTGAAAGCAGGGAAAATCTCTCGGCAGCCCTCTGCGGGGATATTTATCACAATCTCGGGACTGCGCTGACGAGGCTTTTCTTTATGAAGGAGGCTTCAGACTGCTTCAGGAACGCTTATGAAGCAAACAGGAATAGGGAATCACTTAATGCCTATCTGCTTTCACTTCTTCTTTCCGGGGATGAGGACAGATTCAGTCATGAGTCGAAGAAATACCTTCTCTCGGACGAAGAGATGGCGAAACTTCAGTCCAAGGTTTTTAACCTTACCTATGAAGGAAGATCAAAGGAGTTTTCCGAAAGGCTTGATAGGCTGAAGGCTGACAATTCGGAAAGCGACGCATATAATGATGAGCTTTTAAATATCATAAAGGGCGCTGAGGAAGAGTACAGGAAGATCTGCAGATTATGATTTTCAAAAAAAGAAGAAGGAAAAAGGAAACGGGCGAATCCGCCTTCGACAGGACTCTTCGCGAGATCAAGGCCATAGACGACTGGGATGACAGGAAGAAGATCGAGCATTATATTCTTGACTCCTGTGAGCAGATCGTATCCCTCACCAAAGAGATAGAAGGCGAGAAGGCTCAGATCAGGATAATGGACTCATATCTTGAGGATACTGAGAAGATATCGGCCCTTCCTCCCGAGAAGAGACAGGAGCTTTCCGATACCGCTTCAAAGGTGGTTTCGCTTGAGCGCTCAAGAAGTGAATATCAAAAGAGCGAAAAAAAGATTTCCGACGCCGACTTTCTCATGATGCAGGAAAATGAGGAGATCATGCCTGATGCCATCCTGAGGATGCAGGATAATGAGAAGTATTATGACAAGATAAGGCGTGAGATGGCAGCCCTGGAGGGCGAGAAAGCTGAATATGAATATGAACTGGATGAAAACAGAGAGGCGGACGGACAGCTGAAAAAGCTTTCAATTTTTGTTCTTGTCGCTTTTGCCATTGTCTTTTCAGTGATAATATTCATCGATCAGACTACGCGCTTTGATGCATCTTTTTTCTTCCTGATCTTCCTCTTACTTGGGGCAGTCATTGGAATAGCGATCTTCCTTCGTCAGTCATCACTTCAGAAGGAGAGAAGAAAGCTGATCCGGCAGTTAAACCAGAGCATCTCTCTTCTTAATGTGATCAGGGTGAAGTACGCCTCGATAGTCAAGGCGGTGGAATCCCAGAAGGAAAGGTACAATGCAAAGACGGCTTATGAACTCAATATCCGCTGGGAGAGATATCTTGAGGCCGTAAGGGAGAAAAATCAGTATCTTTCCGACAATGACGACCTTGAATACTATTCCAAAAAGTTGATGCGCCTTCTGTCGCCGCTCAAGCTCTATGACAGGAGGATATGGCTGTCGGTACCGGGAGCATTGATAAAACAGAGCGCCATGGAAAATGTGAAGAAGAACCTTCTTGCAAGACGCTCAAAGATCGTGGACGCAGTAAACCAGAACCGCGAATCCGTATTAAGCGAGCGTGACGAGATCAACCGTCTTATGAAGGAGCATGATTATTATGTTCCCGAGATACTTGAAATAATAACCTCCGTGGACAGGCTCTGCGGGATGAATACGACAAAAGCTAAGAAAGGATGAAGATAATGTCTGAAAAAGTACGTACCCGTTTTGCCCCCTCACCTACAGGAAGGATGCATGTCGGAAACTTAAGAACTGCTCTCTATGCATGGCTCATTGCGCGGCACGCTAAAGGGGAGTTCATACTCCGTATTGAGGATACGGATCAGGAGAGATATGTGGAGGGGGCGGTAGACATAATATACCGCACATTGAAGGAGACGGGACTCAACTGGGATGAGGGACCGGATATCGGAGGAGACTTTGGTCCTTATGTCCAGAGCGAGAGGCAGGAGAAGGGGATCTACCTTGAATACGCAAAAAAGCTCATAGAAAAGGGAGAAGCTTATTACTGTTTCTGCACGAAAGAGCGGCTCGAAGGCCTTAAAAGGACGGTGGAGGGAAAGGAGATAATGACCTACGATAAGCACTGCCTTCACCTTTCAAAGGAGGAGATCGAGGAAAAATTAAAGGAAGGCGTGCCCTATGTGATCAGGCAGAACAATCCCACGAGCGGTACAACGACATTTACTGACATTCTTTATGGTGATATAACCGTTGAAAATGCCGAGCTTGACGATATGGTGCTCATCAAATCCGACGGCTATCCGACATACAATTTTGCGAATGTCGTTGACGACCATCTGATGGGGATAACCCATGTGGTCAGGGGAAATGAATATCTTTCTTCCTCGCCCAAATATACAAGGCTCTATCAGGCCTTCGGCTGGGAGGAGCCGAAGTATGTCCACTGCCCGCTGATCACTGACATGAACCACGAGAAGCTTTCGAAGAGGAGCGGTGCAAGTTCATTCGAAGACCTTATCGAGCAGGGCTTTCTTACGGATACGGTCGTGAATTTTGTGGCCCTCCTTGGCTGGAGTCCGGAGGGTGAGAACGAGATAATGAGCCTTCCTGAGCTTGTGGAGAAATTTGATTTCAACAGGATAAACAAGTCTCCCGCAGTCTTTGATATGACAAAACTCTCCTGGATGAACGGGGAGTATATCAAGAAACTTCCGGTTGACAGATTCTATGAGCTTGCAGAGCCGTATCTCCGGGAGGCAGTAAAGTCGGATATCGACCTTAAAAAAGTGGCGGTCATGGTCCAGACCAGGATAGAGAGGTTTACTGATATCGCAGGCCTTACTGATTTCATGGATCAGGTACCTTCATATGACGTGAGCCTTTATAGTCACAAAAAAATGAAGACGGATCCTGACAATTCACTTTCGCTTCTTAAGGAAGTGCTGCCGGTGCTTTCAGGGCAGCAGGATTACAGCAATGACGCCCTCTTTGAAAGCCTCTCAGCTTTTGCAAAGGAGCATGAATACAAGACCGGCTTTGTGATGTGGCCGATAAGGACAGCGCTTTCCGGAAAGCCGACCACTCCAGCAGGCGCGACGGAGCTTCTTGAGCTCTTCGGAAAGGAAGAGTCACTTAAAAGGATCAAGGCAGCCATTGAAAAGCTTGAAAAGGAAAAATAATATCAATGCTTGATAATGACCAGAGAAAAGCGATCGAACACAACACCGGCCCCTGCCTCGTGCTGGCGGGGCCGGGCTCCGGTAAGACTACCGTTATTGTGGAGCGGCTCAGATACCTTATAAAGGATAGGGGCGTGCCGCCTGAGAGCATCATGGTAGTCACCTTCACGCGGGAATCCGCCGTTGAGATGAGGGAACGCTTCTATAAAGCACTCTTTGATTCCGGCGATTACATAAGACCCAATGTCACATTCGGAACATTTCATTCAATCTTTTTCTCAATCTTAAGATCAGACAAAAGCTTCAGGGATTTCAAAATTCTCACAGGAAAAAACAAACTGCTATTCATGAAGGAGGTCGCCTCCTCACTTTCGCTTCTCAAAAATGAGAGGGAGGATACCTTTGATTTTCTATCGGGCGACATCTCAAAGAAGAAAAACTTCGGCGGAAGGGATTTCTCAGACAATGGCCAGAAATGCGGCATCAGTACTGATGATTTCAAAAGATATTTTGAACTTTATGAAAAGAGAAAAAGTCAATACGGCCTTCTTGATTTTGACGATATGCTGACGGTCTTTCTTGAAAAACTAAAAAATGACCCGGAGCTTCTTTCTTTGCTTCAAAAGAAGTATAAATATTTTCTCGTTGATGAAGCCCAGGATATGAACCTTCTACAATATGAGTGCGTAAGACTTCTTTCCGGAATTGAAAGGAACTGCTTTCTTGTGGGGGATGACGATCAGTCTATATATTCCTTCAGAGGCGCAGATCCCATGATATTAAAGAAGTTTACGGATGACTTTGAAGGTGTAAGTGTCATTTCGATCCATGGAAATTACCGCTGCGCAGGCAAGGTCGTAATGTTTTCATCAAAGCTCATAAAGGAAAACAAAAACAGATTTGAAAAGACCCTTGAATCAAGGACCGGCGTAGAGGGTGAGATCACGATGATAATGCATAAAGACGAGGCCGCTCAGGACAGCTTTGCAGTGCGTCATATAAAGACATTCTTGAGTGAAAGCCCTGACAAGACCATAGCAATTCTTGCCCGGAACAGGAGCGAGACCTATGTGATAATGGAATATCTCAAGAACGAGGGGATAGATTATTATTCTCCTTTCAATGAGGGCACAGGAAAGGGAGGGGAGCTTATTGACTTTATTTTTAAAGATATCATGGCTTACCTGAGGCTTTCGTGCGTTAAGGAGCAAAAGCCGTTTACAAGGCAGGATATCCTCTTTGTCATGAATAAGCCAGACCGGCGTATACCGCGATACGGGCTTTCAAACGAAGAAGTCTATCCGCATGACTGGGTTTCCTGCTTCAGAGATGATGAGGCAACGAAGGGGAGGGTTTCTGATCTTATAAGGCAGATCAAACTATTGAGCGGCTTTTCGCCGGAGACAGCCCTTCGATATATACAAAATGCCATGGGATATTACAGCGTGATAGAAAACTTCCTGAAAAAGCACCCCGAAAAAGAGGCGGCGGTCAAGGCTGTTTTGAAGGATATGGAAGAGCTTTCAAGGAAGTGCAAAAACAAGGAGGAGTTTCTTGATATGCTCGAAAGCTACCGGGGGAAGAGAAATGAAAAAGATATGGGTGATGAAAGCAGAAAAGCATCGTCAAGGGTCTTTCTCTACACCTATCACGGGGCGAAGGGACTGCAGTTTGACGAGGTGCTGCTTTTGTCCGTAAACGAGACTGTCACGCCCTCAAAGAAGGCCGTGAGAGAGGAGGATATAGAGGAGGAAAGAAGGATGTTCTATGTCGCGATGACGAGAGCAAAGGAAAAGATAGTATTTTCAGTCGTAAAGAAGCATGGCAAGGATTATCTTCCGCCGTCGAGATTCCTCTTTGAGATGAAGAAATAGACCGGTACTGGCTTTCTTATCGTTTTCTTTTGTGGTATCATAGCGCGGATGTTTTTTGGAATGATTATTTGGAAGGATTGTTTGAAATGAGTGGTAACAGAAAAAAGAAAAAAAGTTCGGTGGGGCTTTACATTATAATGATAGCCCTTGTGGCTGTGATCGCGGTGGCGGTGATCATGATCGTTCTTGCCCTTCGCCAGGGTAATGGTGCGTCTAAGGAAACAAAGCAGGAGAGTCAGTCGTCAGCGGTTTCGTCTTCGGCTTCAGATAGTGAAAACAGCTCTTCGTCATCGGAAATTGAAAGCGCCTCTTCATCATCTGCCTCTTTCTCATTCCCTGAAGACCCGGTGCAGGACAAGGACTACGCCCTTGATGTGGTGCCGGTGGGAACGGGCTCTATCTATGTCTACGGTGACACGGGCTATGAGAGGTTTTATTATACAGCAAAGGGCTGTGAAGAATACGCTTCCATGGTAAATAACGTAAAGGCAAAGCTTCCCGAGACTACCGATGTCTATGCCATAGTCGTTCCCAATTCCGCAGGGATAATGCTCACAGAGAGCGCCCAGAAGAAGATGGGCTCCGATGACCAGAAGAAGGCGATAGATTATACCTATTCCCTGATGGACGATTCCGTAAAGACTGTTGAAACCTTTGATACCCTAAAGAATCATAACGGCGAATATCTTTTCTTCAGGACAGACCATCACTGGACGCAGCTTGGAGCGTATTATGTCTACAGGCAGTTCTGCAAGGCAAAAGGGATAATGCCGCATGACAAGTCGGAATATGAAAGCCATTCCTATCCGGGCTTTGTGGGATCGCTCTATAACTATTCCGGAAAGGATGCAGCGCTTCAGAGCAATCCCGATACGGTAGAGGTCTTTGTGCCGCTTTCAACGAACGAGCTTACCTATGGTTCGGGCACCGGAAAGATAGTACCCTCAAATGCGAGCTACGGCTTTATCGCAGGAGACCAGCCCCTTGTCACGATAGACAATCCGAAGAATTCCGACGGAACCTCCTGCGTTCTCGTGAAGGAATCCTACGGAAATGCCTTCGCGCCATTCCTTACAGACCATTATGACAAGGTCTATGTGGTTGATTACAGGGAATATGAGGGGGATCTGACGCAGTTCGTAAAGGACAATAATGTGAATGATGTGATCTTCCTGAACAATGATGAATTTCTCCTCGTAAAGAGCGCGCAGGAGATGGGGAGCATGTTCAAGTAAAAGCACAAAATAAAGGCAGGCGGGATTTTTCAAGATCCTGCCTGCTTCTTTTCCTCTATATCCTGTAATTCCTGAAACCTTTTTGCGACGAGCTCATATTCTTCGTCATCCTTGATATTGTCAAGATAGGGCTCGCCGTCGTCTTTCTCGAAGTAGCGGTATATCACGACATGCTCGTAATCGTAAGGCGTACCGTTCTCGTCAACCGGAAGCAGCACGATGTAGCTCTGCGAATCTATGTCAAAGATCGTGAGGATCTCACAGTCGAGAGTAGTCCCGTCATCAAGGTCAAGGGTGACCATTACATCTGTATCATTCTCGTCAACGGGGAAGGTATCCCCGTCGCTTTTTTTCTTTTTCTCATCCATACGCGCGATTATAAGCGCTTTTTTTGCCTTCTGCAACTATTACGTTTTTTTTTTGAAAATAGGGATCGGAAATGTTATAATCACCCTGATTTTGTGTTTTTTCCTTAAAAACAGCTACAGATAAGAGGTCCGCCTTTGGTTCCTACGATCACAAAAGGTGATTTTTCAGAATTCGGGACAAGAGTAGAAGGGCAGAAATGCACCTTTACTTTTGCCGTAAAGACTGATGCGATCCCAGGCATCATCCTTTATGATACCGCGACGGGAAAAGAAGTCGCTTCATTTGACATCCCTCTTTCCATGAGCCTCGGACATGTCTTTTCCGTGACTGTTTCGGGATTTGACTTTTCAAAGCTTTATTATTCCATCAAAGCGGACGGGAAGTTGATGATCGACCCTTATGCAAGGCGGATAATAGGACGCGAAAAATGGAATGACATAAAGCGCTATGAAAACAATTATCAGATCTTTTCGGGTTTTTCTTCAAAAAAGTACGAATGGAAGCATGAAAATCCGCTGATACCTCCGGAAGAACTCATCATGTACAAGCTCCATATGAGGGGCTTTTCCATGAAATATCCAAAGCTTTCGGCTTCGCACAGGGGAAATTACAAAGGGCTTATTGATGTTCTTCCGACTCTCTGCGGATACGGCTTCAATTGCCTAGAGCTGATGCCTGTCTATGAATTTGAGGACATCAGATTCAGAAGCCACCTTGCGATGGACAAGGACGGAAACACGGTCACGGTCCATGAGGAACCCTATGGGGTTAATTACTGGGGCTACGGTGACGGGTATTATTTTGCTCCGAAGGCTTCATATTTTGGAGGGGACAGCGATCCGGATTACCATCTGAAGGAGCTTATAGATATTGTTCACGGGCTTTCGATGAAGGTCATCCTTGAATTTTCATTTGTGAACAGGCCGATAGATGATGTGATCCTTGATGCCCTGATCTACTGGGTCAAGGAATACAGGGTTGACGGCTTCCATCTTTTAGGCGACGGGCTTCCCATAAAAAGGATAGCAGAGAATCCCTATCTGAACGGGACTATGATCATTTACAACAAGTTTCCGCTTGATGTACTGATGAACGAAAAGCGGGAGAACAAGCATCTTTTCGTGACGGATGACGCGTTCCAGTATCCCCTGCGGCGTCTTCAGAATCATATGGACGGCAACGCGGCGGAGTTTTCGGATATCTTACGGCGCCAGGAAAAGGGTTATTCCTATATCAATTACGCAGCCTCAAACACCGGCATGACGCTCTATGACGCTTACTCATACGGAGAGAAGCATAATGAGGCAAACGGAGAGCAGAACCGTGACGGAAACAATTACAATGCCTCATCAAACCAGGGTATTGAAGGCGAGACAAAGAACCGCGTAGCAAACAGGATAAGAAGGACAGCCGTTCGTACAGCCCTCCTTTCCGTAATGATGAGTACCTCAGTTCCCATGATATTTGAAGGGGACGCAAGTCTCAATTCACAGTCAGGAAACAACAATCCTTACTGTCAGGACAATCCCATCGGTTGGGCGGACTTCGGGAAAAAGAAGATAAGCTCTGATATGAGGGATTATCTTAAAAAACTGATAGCCTTCAGGAAGAAGCATACGGTGATCTCGAGCAGGGAACCATTTAGGCTTTCGGATTATCTTCACGTTGGACTTCCGGACATATCCTACCACGGAAGAGAGCCATGGATCATGGGCATAGGAAACGAAAAGAAGGCCCTTGGCATCCTCTTTGCAGGCGCATATGGAAAGGAAGAAGAGGATGATGTGATGCTCCTTTTTAATTTCTATTACGGGGAGGAGACCTTCGCACTGCCTGTGCTTCCACAGGGAAGAAAATGGTTCTTCGTAAACAATACCGGCGATCCTTATTTTACCTTCCATGAGGAGGGCATAATGCTCGAAGACCAGAAAAGCGCCATAGTAAAAGGCGGAACCGCAACGATACTGATAGGAAAGAAAGAAGATAATGAGCTTTCAAAAGGCGCTAGCGCACTTTAATACTATAACAAGGCACAGGCAGCTTGTCCGACATTACTGCTTCATGGCAGGGCTTTACTGGCAGGGACTGACGCACGATCTTTCAAAATATGCTCCGGTGGAGTTTCTTGTGGGAGCAAAATATTTTCAGGGCAATAAGAGCCCGAACAATGCCGAAAGGGAAGCAACAGGGCTTTCAAAGGCCTGGCTCCATCACAAAGGTCGGAACAAGCATCACTTCGAGTATTGGATCGATTATTCCATGAAGGATTTTCCCGAGTTTCCGCTGGCCGGGATGAAGATGCCGAAGCGGTATGTGGTAGAGATGTTCTGTGACCGGATCGCAGCCTGCAAGGTCTATCAGAAGGAAAAATATACGGACAAGAGCGCGCTTGAATATTACAACAAAGGCAAGGGACATTATGTGATGCATAAAGACACCGCAGCCCTTCTTGAATTGATGCTGAAGATGCTCGCAAAAAAAGGGGAGCAGTACACATTTCGATACATTAGGAGGAAGATACTCAAAAATGTCTGAAGAAGAAAAGAAAAAGATATCCTATTCGGGAATGCAGGCTACAGGAATGCTCCATCTTGGAAATTATCTTGGAGCATTGAAAAACTGGATTCCTATGCATGATGAATACGAGTGCTTTTACGGAGTGATGGATCTTCATTCGCTGACAGTGCGGCAGGATCCGCCACAGTTTCGGAAAACCGCAAAGTCGCTCTATGTCCAGTATGTGGCTGCAGGACTTGATCCGGAGAAGAACTGCGTTTATTTTCAGTCGCATGTTGATGCTCATCCTTATCTTTCATGGATACTTTCATGCTTCACCTATATGGGGGAGCTTTCAAGGATGACGCAGTACAAGGCAAAGTCCGAGCAGCACGCAGACAATGTAAACGCCGGGCTTTTCACCTATCCCGTGCTTATGGCGGCTGACATCCTTCTTTATCAGGCGACTGTCGTTCCCGTTGGAAATGATCAGAAGCAGCATGTGGAGATCGCGCGCGATATAGCCCAGCGCTTCAATTCCATATACGGGGATGTTTTCACAGTTCCGGAGCCCGTTTTCGGAAAGAATGCACGCAGAGTCATGAGCCTCGCCGACCCCGAAAAGAAGATGTCAAAGTCTGATGAGAACCAGAATGCCACGGTCTTCCTTCTCGATGACAGGGATACCATCATCAGAAAGTTCAAACGGGCAAAGACTGACAGCGGTTCTGAGATTATCTATTCTTCCGAAAAGCCCGGTATCATGAACCTCATGGATATCTATGCCTCCGTGACCGGAAAGAGCAATGAGGAGATAGAAAAGGAATTTTCGGGGAAGGGCTACGGAGACTTCAAGATGGCAGTCGGGGAAGCGGTGAGTGATGCGCTTTCAGGCGTTAAGAATAGATATGACGACCTTATGAAAAATATGGATTATATAGAGCGCTGCATCAAGGAAAATAATGAAAAGGCGCGCTATGTTTCAGGAAGGACTCTTTCAAAAGTGAGAAGGAAGGTGGGACTTACGGATATACTTTGATGCAGGGCAGAAGTTTAATAAGTAAGGAGCTGTAGCAGAATTAAATGTACATATTGCGCAGGACAAATTGCGAAGCGTGCCACCTCAAAACGCAGCTGTAGCGGGCT